>JANXRW010000113.1 GCA_025356655.1 Betaproteobacteria bacterium
GATGACGGTGTCGACCAGCGAGACCTTGATCGCGGTGGCGTCGAGTAGCGTAATCACGTCCGTGCCGGTGGTGCCGATGACGGTGTCGACCAGACTGACACTGATGGACCCGGCAGTGGCCAGGGTGACGGCATCCTGCCCTGTGGTGCCGATGACGGTGTCGACGAGGGAGACTTTTATCGCGCCGGCGGTGAGCAGCGTGACGACGTCGACTCCGGTGGTGCCGATGACGGTGTCGACCAGGCTCACACTGATACTGGCGGCGGTGAGCAGTGTCACGGCATCGGATCCGGTGGTTCCGATCACGGTGGCCACACCAGAGACGTCGATTGATCCTGCAGTGAGCAAGGTGACGGCGGGGTTGCCCGTGGTGCCGATCACCGTGTCAACCTGCGACACCTTGAGCGCCGTGCTATCAAGCAGTGTCACCACATCCTGCCCAGTGGTTCCAATCACGGTGGCGATGTCGGAAATGCTGATTGCGCCTGCCGTAAGCAAGGTTACTGCGGAATTTGGCACGCTCCCGATGATCGTTTCTATGCCGGACACTTTGACCGCCGTCGCGTCGAGCAAGGTAATGACGTCCGTGCCGGTGCTGCCGATCACGCTGTCAATCGAAGAGATGGTCAGCGCCCCGTTGGTGAGCAGTGTGACCGTGTCGGTCGTGGCTGCAGTGCCGACCAGTGAGTCGATCTGCCCGCCGAGCACCGAGCCGTTGAAGTTGACGGATGAGACGGTCATTTGCTGTTACTCCCTGTTGTACGGAGGGGCGCGTTGTCCGAGTCCAGCCGGCAGCACCTATTTCCGGGCGAGGCGCGCAAGCCGCCGTGAATGCCAATCGACGGTCCTGAGAGGGAACTTGCGACCCAATGGCCGCCCTGTTCCCACGCTTGCCGCCATCTGCCCAGCCGATTCATCGGGTACCCTTCCGCGCCTCGCATATCCTGTGTCTCCCTGTTCACCCGCGACTCCCAGTGCAGCTCTAGTTCACCTTGCAGGCGGTCCACAAGGGGCGTCAATCTGATCGATCCTCGTCGAGAGAGCCTGTATTTGACAAACCTACTACCATCCACAGGCTTTTTTAGATCGGCGTTTATCGCTGATCTACGCCGACTGCATCACTTAGGATAAAGTGGTGCATACACCGGGGTTACATCGGCAGAAAGTGATATTTCTTTAGGGGTGAGCGCGGCGTGTCTTGCCGTGCGAAGGCGATCGATGGGTGCGGGCGACGGAGCCGTTAGAGGTGTTTCGGCGAGGGCTGATCGGTGGTAAAAAAACTAAGCTAACCAGGAGCAGAGAAGTCAGAAATAAGGACTTTCGACCCGGGCCCTGCTTAAGGACTAGCCTTAGGATTTCGGGACACCTCCAGTGGTCAACATCGGCAACTTGGCGGAATTCTTTAGCCCTGGGGAAGCCGCTGGGTCGCCCGGGGAGGCTTTTGCGGAAGGGGGCGGCCGGCCGCGGGGAGCGTCGGGCCGTGCGCGGGCTGCAGGCAAGCGCCATGACTTTGGGCTACCGGTTAACGCGAAAATCGGAGACAATTAGCTGTCAAAGGGTGCGGGATCCGTCGCGCCCGGTTCTTTCCTGGAGTGGGAGCGTTCTCTGTACCCATCGTTGTCTGCCCGCCGCACCATCTGCCTGCTAGCCAGTGAGCGCGCCCGAGGCGGCGGCTTCCCACAGGAAGGGCGGCAAGCGTGCCTGACCCGCCACTGCGGCACGGCTCGATCCAAGCCGAGACCGACCGCTGCAGGGAGTGGGCAATGAGCAGGGCGGGCCGCACTCGCCCCGAACTCGCGGCCGTGTTGCTCGGCTTCCGCGGCACCTTCCTGACGCTGGGCGCCTTCAGCTTCTTCATCAACCTGCTGCTACTGACACCGACGGTGTACATGATGCAGGTCTACGACCGGGTGCTCGGTAGCGGGAATCCCGTCACGCTAGGCGTGCTCTCGCTGATGATGCTGGGGCTCTACGCGCTGCTCACCTTGCTCGACCTAGTGCGCAGCCTGGTGCTGGTCCGGGCGGCAGCACGGCTTGACCTGAGCCTCAACGAACGAGTTTTTACGGCCGCCTTCGAGCGCAACCTGCAGGCGAGCGGGTTCAACGCCGGGCAGGCGTTGGCCGATCTCACCTCCTTGCGGCAGTTTCTGACGGGCGCCGGTCCGCTTGCGCTCTTCGACACGCCCTGGTTGGTGATCTATCTGGTGCTGATCTTCGCCTTCAACGCTTTGTTGGGCTGGTTCGCCGTGGCGGGCGCCTTGGTGCTGGTTTTTCTCACGTGGCTCACCGAGGCGCTCTCGCACCCGCCGCTGCGCGAGGCGCAGGGGCTGGGCCAGCGGTCCTCGAACCTGGCCACCAATCATCTGCGCAATGCGGAAGTGATCGATGCCATGGGGATGCTGGGACCCGTGATGCGTCGCTGGTCACGGGTACACGGGGAGTTCCTGCGCATGCAGGCCTTGGCCAGCGACCGGGCGGGCTGGATCGGCGCCGCCACGAAATTCACCCGCAACGCCATGCAGTCGCTCACCCTGGGCCTCGGCGCACTGCTGGTGATCGAGAACCAGATCACCGGGGGGATGATGATCGCCGCGTCACTCCTGGTGGGACGCGCGCTCTCCCCGGTGGAACAGCTCATCGGCAGTTGGCGCGCGCTGATCAGTGCGCAGGCCGCCTATCGCCGCCTTGACTCGCTACTCGCAGAGAACCCTCCCCGCCTGCTGCGTATGAGCCTGCCGGCTCCGCTGGGGCACGTGAGCGTGGAGGGCTGCTCTGCTGGGGCGCCCGGCGCTGCGAGCCCCATTCTCCGCGGGGTGAGCTTTTCGGTCAACGCGGGCGACGTGGTGGCGATCATCGGTCCCAGCGCGTCGGGCAAGTCCACGCTGGCGCGCGTCCTGGTGGGTGTCTGGCCGTCTGCGGCAGGGGTGGTGCGACTTGACGGGGCGGCCGTGACGCAGTGGAACCGCGAGGAATTGGGCCCCTACCTGGGCTATCTTCCCCAGGACATTGAACTCTTCGAGGGCACCGTGGCGGAGAACATCGCCCGCATGGGAGAAATGGACTCCGAGGCCGTGGTGACGGCCGCGCGCCGGGTGGGAATGCATGAGGCCATCCTGCGCTTTCCACAGGGCTACGATACGCCGCTGGGTGAAGGCGGTAGCCGGCTCTCCGGCGGGCAGCGCCAGCGCATCGGTCTGGCCCGAGCGCTCTACGGGGACCCGGCGCTGGTGGTGCTCGACGAACCGAACTCGAATCTTGACGACGTCGGCGAGGCGGCACTGGTTGCTGCCTTGCAGGACCTGAAGGCACACGGGCGCACCGTTCTTATGGTCACGCACCGGTTGAGTGCCATCGGCGTGGTGGACAAGATCCTGGTCCTGGGCGAGGGCCAGATCCGCCTGTACGGGCCCCGTGACCAGGTGTTGGCGATCCTGAGCGGCGCCGCTCCGGCGCCACAGGCCGCGGCATGAGGCTGTGGCCGGGTAAACCGAACGCCGCGTCTGTACCGACCTTACAGGTGGCCGACGCGGGACTACGGGCCATGGGTTGGGGCTTTCTGGTCCTGGGCTTCGGTGGCTTTCTGGTCTGGGCCGCCACGGCCCCTCTGGACCAGGGGGTGGCCGTCTCCGGGGTGGTCTCCGTGGCGGGCAGCCACCAATTGGTCCAACCCGCGGTGAGCGGTATCCTGCGGGCTATCAATGCCCGCGAGGGTGGCACCGTCCACCGGGGCGAGCTCCTGGTGGAACTCGACGCCACCGAGGCGCGGGCCCAGTTGCAGGTCGTGTCAGCGCAAATGGTGAGCGCCCAGGCGGTCCAGGCGCGGTTGCTGGCAGAGCTCTCGGGTAGCGCCGAACCATCCCTTGCCGACGGCAACAACCCGCCCGCCGGCGTCGACGCGGACCTGGTGAAGAGCACCCTGGAACTCCAGAGGCAACTGCTGCGGGCGCGACGCGCCAACCTCCAGGCGGATCTGGCGGTGCTTCGCGAGACCGCAGCCGGAGTGGAGTCCCAGGCGCGCGGGGTCCGGGCCGCCAGGCAGGCCCGGCTCGCCCAAATGGAGTTGCTGCGCACGGAGTTGGCCGGGCTTCGGGGGATCGCCGAGGAGGGCTTTCTCCCCAGGAACCGGGTCTCCGAGCAGGAGCGCGCCTTGTCACAGTTGGGGGCGGGGCTTGCCGAGGACGAAGCGACATTGGAGCGCCTGCGCGATGGGGGCGCCGAGATTGCCCTGCGCATGCGTGCCCGGCAAGAGGAGCAGCGGCGCGACCTGGCAACCCAACTCGCCGATACCGCCCGGGAAATCACGGGACTGCGCAGCCGCCTGCAGGCCTTCGCCTTTGAGGTGGACCATGCGCGCATTCTTGCACCTGCCGACGGGGTGGTGGTGTCGCTGAACGTGCACACCGTCGGAGGCGTGGTACAGGCCGGGGCCAGCCTCATGGACATCGTGCCAGCGGATGCGCTGTTACAAGTCGAGGCACAGGTGGGCACGGCCCTCATCGACAAGGTCAAGCCTGATCTTGTGGCGCGGCTCATGTTCCCTGCCTTCAACGTGCGGACCACGCCGCGCGTCGATGGGCGCGTGCAGACGGTTTCCGCCGACGCTATCATCGATCCGGTGACCCGTGCTGCTTTTTACCGGGTGACCGTGCAGGTGCCGGCGACGAGCCTCAAGCAACTCGGGGCGAACCAGATCCGCCCTGGGATGCCCGCGCAGGTCTACATTCGCACCGGCGAGCGCACCATGCTGAATTATTTGTTCAAGCCGCTGCGAGACCGGCTTCACGCCTCGATGAATGAGGACTGAGCCATGGCGCCGAGGGCTTTGCTTGCCGCGCTCCTTGCCGTCTGCTGTGCGCTGCTGCTGCCGCCCCGGGAGGCCGTCGCTGGCGCCTCGACCGCCAACCGGATCGAGACGCTTAGCGCCAGCCGCAGCGGCGCCCGCGTCCTGCTGAGGATCAAGTTCCGCAGCCCTCTCGCGGTGCTGCCTCGGGGGTTTTCTGTGGCCACGCCGGCGCGTGTGGTGCTGGATCTGCCCGCTTCGGTCAATGGACTCGGCCGGATCGAGCAGCCGGTGGGTGTGGGGCCACTGCGCAGCGTGCGTGTGGTGGATGGGGAGGGCGCGCTGCGAACCCGCCTGGTGCTCAACTTGGATCGCCCCCTGTCCTTCGAGGCGTCTCTTGAGGGGCAGACCCTGGTTGTGGCGCTCTGGCCCGCGGCGCCCCCGGCAGACCAGGCACCGGTCGCGCGCGCCCGGCCGGCCGCCGGCGCGGAGCCAACCGTGGACCTGCTCGAGGCCTGGCACCGCGCGTTGGTCTTCGATCCGGGCCTACGCGGGGCGGCCTACGAGCGCGACTCCGGGGCCTCGCTGCGCGAGATGGCGCGCGCGGGCATGCTGCCCAACTTGGCCTTCAACGCCGTCAAATCACGCTATCTGGTCGATCAGACCAGCGACATCACGAGCACCACGCAGACGCTGAATTACAACTCATCCCAGTTCGGCATCAGCCTGCGCCAGCCGATTTACAACGCCGACGCGTTGGCGCGCCTGCGCCAGGCTAGGCAGCAGGATGTGGAAGGCGGGTTGAACTACGCCGGGCGACGCAACGAACTGGCAGGCAAACTGGTCAGTGCCTACTTCAACGTGCTCCTGGGCCAGCAGTCCATCGAACTCGCCGAGGCCCAGGTGGCCGCCTATACCGAGCAGGGCAACGTGGCGCGCCGCCGGCAGCAGGGCGGGGAGGGCACGCGGACCGAGATAGCCGAGGCCCAGTCCCGCCTCGCGCTCGCCCAGGCCGAGTTGAGTACGGCGCGTGATCAGCGTGCCGTGGCCGAGCAGGTCCTCGCCAACCTGACCGGATTGGGCGCGGTTCGGCTCGCTGCCCTGCCAGTGGATTTTAGGGTCGGGGACCCGGTCGAGCGCGACCTGGGCGCTTGGCTCGCCCAGGTTCGCGCGCGCAATCCTGACCTGCGGGCTCGGGCAGCCACGGTGGAGGTCGCGCGGGCGGGGGTGGCCGTGGCGAGCGCGGGGTACTACCCACGGCTCGACCTCATGGCCGGTGCGAGCCGTGCGACCAGCGACACGCTGTCGCTAGTTTTTCAGACGTACAACTACCGCATGATTGGACTTCAGCTGAGTGTGCCCCTGTTCTCCGGCGGTTACGTTTCCGGCGCCGTGGACCAGGCCCGGCTCAGGCTGGAAAAGGCCCGCGCCGACCTGGCCGTGGCAACCGACGCGGTCTTGCTCGAGGCGCGCAAGAACTACCTCGCGGCCATTCACGGCGCGGAGCGGGTGCGCTCCTACCAGAGCGCCGTGAGTGCGGGCGAGGTGGCGCTGGAGGGCGCGCGCGTGGGCCTGAAGTACGGTACCCACACCAACGTGGACGTGCTCAACGCCCAGAGGCAAGTGTTCACCGCTCGCCGCGACCTGGCGCTGGCGTCTTACAACTACCTCACGGCGTGGTTCCAGGTGAAGGCACTCGCCAATGACGTCGACGAAGGCGATGTGGCCGCGTTGAGTGCGCTGCTGAGGCCCTAATGTCGGGAGCATTCCACGGGAGGAACATAAGGTCATGAGCTTGGCGTATCGATCGCGGGTGGATTCCGCGGCGGTCGCGGTCCTGCTGCTGGGGCCCGCACCCGCGCTGGTGCTCGCGGTTGCCCTGCCTGGCATCGGGTGGGGCATAGGCCTTCTGCTGGGCGTGATCGCGCTCGCTATGGTCGGCCTGCCGCTGTGGCTGCTGGTCAGCACGCGCTACTGCCTCGACACCCAGCACCTGGCCGTGCGCTGCGGTCCGTTCTCCTGGGACATCCCGCTTGGCCAGATCCGGCGGGTCAGTCGCACGCGCGACCCGCACTCTGCGCCGGCCCTGTCGCTTCGCCGGCTGCGCGTGGACTACGGCGAGGGGCGCAGCCTTTTGATTTCCCCCCGGGACGAGGCGGTGTTTCTCGCGCAGTTGCGCTCTCTCCTGCCTGGGGTGGACCTACCCCCGGCGGGACGGGATCTCAAGCGGTCTTGACGAAGTAGATCTCCATGCAGGCTTTATAACGGCTCGACACCCGGTAGCGGCGAAAGGCGAAGCCGCGCTCCCGCATGAGTCGCACCATCTGGGAGCCAGCGAAGTTGTGGTAGTGCTCGAATTCGCCCCAGTAGACGTTGCGGTTTAGGCGCTCGAGTTGCGCCCAGGTGGAGGTTTCCCGGTTGGGGCAGGATAGCGCCAGCACCCCGCCCGGGTGCAGGATTTGCGCCGCCTTGTTCAGCGCGGCGATGGGGGCCGGCAGGTGTTCGAGCACATCAAAAAATGACAGGACGTGCGCGCGGAAGTCCTCCGGCAGCGCCAGCAGGTCCTGGTGCAACACCTGGTAGCCCTGTGCGGTCAGGCTCTGTACGATGTGCGCGCGCAGGTCCAGGCCCACCGCACGGAAGCCGAACTCCGCCGCGGTGGAGATCAGGCCGCCGGAGCCACAGCCCACGTCCACCCAGGTGGGGGCTTGGTCGCCCAGAAAGAACTGGTCGGGGATGGCGAGCAGGCCCTGACACTGCTCGATCACGGGCGCCCAGGTCGCGCGTTCGGCCTCAGGGTTGAAGTTTGGGTCCTGCTCCTCCCGCGTGGCCGAGAAGACGTGGGCCAGTCCCGCCGCGGTCCATTGGAACTCCGTGAAGACGTGGCCGCAGCCCTGGCAGGAGAGCCAACTCAGTATCGAGGGAAGTGCCGCTGGGAAGCGCGGGTGGGTGCGCACATCGTTGAGCTTCACGCGAGCGGCTGAACCGGCGCCGCACACGGGGCAGCCGGCGACGCGCTGACGGAACTCGCTTTCCTCGAGGATCATACGGGGGCACTCGGGCTTTTTTGGGGGGCGGGCCTGCTGGCAGCATTATCGGTCAGGCGGTGCCGATTCTTTTGACAATTCTTGCGCTGCAGGTCGGTCGCCCCTGCGTTTCCCGCAAAATTTTCCGTAAAGAGGCTAGACTGCGCCTGCATCGCCCGGCCAGCCGGGAAGAAGGGGGCTGTGCCACGCGGCTGATGCGGTGTCGTGGCGCAACAAACACAGGACACTGCGTGAACAGGCAAGGATGGACTTGAGGGGCTTCGCTGATCGGTCTCCGGGGGTCGCGGGGATAGGTCTGCTGCTGATCAAGGTCTTCGCCGCGGCGGGGCTTTGTTGGCTGCTCGCGGGTTGGAGCTGGGAGTTTTGGTCACCGCAGACCGCGCGCGAACCGAGCGTGCTGGAAACGGATCCCGCCCGGGCGGCGAGCCGCGTGGCGGCCGCACACCCCTTTGGGTTGGCGGCGGCCGTGGCGCCCGCGACGGCGACCGCCGCGGCGGGGCCCTTGCGCCTGCTGGGCGTGGTCGCCGGGGGGGCCGGGGTGGCGCTCCTCGCGGCTGCCGGCAAGCCTGCGCAGCCCTTTGTGGTGGGCGACCAGGTGGCGCCGGGGGTGTATCTGGAACGCGTGCTGCCCGAAGCCGTGGAGCTTCGTGGTGCGGGTGTGCCCTCCCGACTCAAGCTGGAAGATCCGCCGCGCGACCGGCGCAGTGCGCTCGCCGCCGGCGCGGCCGCTCCACCACGCGCCGCCGCGGGATCGGGCAACCCATGAGCCGGTCTCAGCGCCTCGTGTGTGTTCTGTTAGCCGGGCTGCTCCTGCTGCGCCCGTCGCTGGCCGCGGATACCGACCGTACCACGCTGAACTTCGTGAATGCGGACGTGGAGGCGGTGGTGAAGGCCATCGCGCTCATCACGGGCAAGAACTTCGTCGTGGATCCGCGCATCAAGGGCACCATCACGCTGTTTTCTGGCAGTCCGATTCCGCGCGAAATGGCCTACGCGGCGCTGCTCTCCGCGCTGCGACTACAGGGCTTCGCCGCCGTGGAAACCGAAGGCATGGTGCGCATCGTGCCCGAACCCGACGCCAAGACCCACCCGGCTCCCGTCGGAAAAGCCGCGGCTGCGCGCGGAGGCGCACTGGTCACGCAGGTTTTTCCGATCGTGCATGAGTCGGCCGCGCAGCTCTACCACGTGGTCCGGCCCCTGGTGACGGCGAACAACGCCGTCACCGTGTATCCCAACAGCAACGCCTTGGTCGTCTCCGACTACGCCGACAATGTGCGCCGCATCGAGCGGATCCTGGCGACCATCGACGTACCCACCAGCGACGATCCCGTCCTTATCCCGCTTCGTCACGCGCTGGCGGCCGATGTGGCAAGTCTGCTCAGCCGAAGCCTGGCCGATACGGGCGCAGCGGCTGCGGGTGCGGCGACGGACTCCAGCCAGCGGGTTTCCGTCCAGGCCGATACGCGCACCAACACGCTGATCGTGCGTGCGCGGCCTTCGCGACTGTTGCGTATCCGGGCCCTGGTGGCGGAGCTCGATCAACAGGGGTCGGGCGGGGCCAGTATCAACGTCATCTATCTGAAGAACGCGGAAGCGACCAAGGTGGCGCAGACGCTACGCGGAATGCTCAACGGGGCTGAGCAGGGCATACAGGCGTCTGCCCCCGGTACGGCCCCGGGCAGCGCTGGGGCGGCGCCGCTGGCCGCCTTGACGGCCTCCGAGAGCTTGGGCAAAGGGTTGAACGTGCAGGCCGACGCTGCGGCCAATGCGCTCATCGTCACGGCACCGAGCGGGATGTTCGAGAACATCCGGCGCGTCGTCGAGATGCTGGATCGCCGCCGGGCCCAGGTGTTCGTCGAGGCGTTGATCGCAGAGGTGAGCTCCGAGCGGGCCTCCGAATTTGGGATCCAGTGGCAGAACCTGACCGGGGCAGGCCAGCCCGGCACCCGCTTGTTCGGCGGCACCAATTTCGGTTCGTCCACGCTCGGGCAAAACATCACCAGCGTTGCGCAGAACCCCCAGAACGTGGGGGCAGGGCTGAACATCGGGATCGTCCGGGGCACCATCAACCTGCCTGGCACCAACACGGCCATTTTGAACCTCGGGGCGCTCGCCACCTTCCTCGAGACCTCCACGCGCACCAACATCTTGTCCACGCCCACCCTCCTCACCTTGGACAACGAGGAGGCTAAGATCGTGATCGGCCAGAACGTGCCCTTCATCACGGGGCAGTACGCAACCACCGGGCAGAACGTCACCGCGTCGCCGTTCCAGACCTTCGAGCGCCGCGACGTGGGGCTCACGCTGCGCATTCGGCCGCAGATCTCAGAGGGCGGCACGGTGCGCGTGCAGATTTTCCAGGAAGTCTCCTCCGTGGCCGAGACCACGACGAGCGGACCGGTCACCAACAAGCGCTCCATCGAGTCCACGGTGCTCATTGACGATGGCGGCATCATCGCGCTGGGTGGGCTGATCGAAGACAGCTACACCATCGGCCGCGACAAGGTCCCGCTGCTGGGGGATCTCCCGCTGATTGGGTCGCTGTTTCGCTACGACACGCGCAAGCGCACAAAGACCAATTTGCTGGTGTTCCTGCGGCCGCAGATCCTGCGCGATGCCGAGAGCTACCGGGGGCTCACCGGGGAGCGCTACGACTACATCCTGGGTGAACAGCGGCGCAGCGGAGAGCCGTCGGCCGCGGACGCGAGGGCCCCCGCGCTGCCGGCGCGCCGGCCGTGAGCGGCACTGGCGCGCGCCTGCCCTACGCCTTTGCCAAGGCCAATGGCCTGCTGGTGAAGGCGGTGGGGCCCGCCGAGGCGGAGATCTTTGTGCGCGAGAACGCGGCCCCCGACGCGCTGGGCGAACTGCGCCGCAGTCTGGGGCGGCGCCTGCGGCTGGAACGGGTGGATGTGGCGCGATTCGAGCGGTTGTTGGCCGATGCCTACAGCGGCTCGGACGAGAGCACGGCGGAACTCGTCGATGACATGGGGCAGGAGGTGGATCTCACGCGGCTGGTGCGCGAGTTGCCACCGGTGGCGGATCTGCTCGAGAGCGCCGACGACGCGCCCATGATCCGCATGATCAATGCCATCTTCATGCAGGCCCTGCGCGAGCGTGCCTCCGACATTCATCTGGAGCCCTTCGAGAAGCACTCGGTGGTGCGCTTTCGCATCGACGGCGTGCTGCGCGATGTGGTCGCGCCGCACGGCGCGCTGCACCCGGCCATGGTCTCGCGCATCAAGATCATGGCGCAGTTGGACATTGCCGAGAAGCGTCTCCCGCAGGACGGGCGCATCGCGCTGCGCATCGGCGGCAAGCCCGTGGACGTGCGCGTATCCACGCTGCCCACCCGCCACGGCGAGCGTGCCGTGCTGCGACTACTCGACCAGGACCGCACCCGCCTGGACCTGGAGGTGCTGGGCATGGCAGCGGACACGCTTAACCGAATCGATGATCTGGTGCGGCGGCCGCACGGGATCCTCCTGGTGACCGGACCCACCGGGTCCGGCAAGACCACCACCCTCTACGCGGCTATATCCCGACTCGACACCGCGGCGCTCAACGTCATGACCGTGGAGGATCCCGTGGAGTTCGACCTGCACGGGATCGGTCAGATGCAAGTCAACCCGCGTATCGACCTTAGCTTTAGTGCGGCCCTTCGCTCCATCCTGCGTCAAGATCCCGATGTCATCATGATTGGCGAGATCCGCGACGCCGAGACCGCGCAGATCGCCGTGCAGGCAAGTCTCACGGGTCATCTGGTGCTGGCGACGCTGCATACCAATGATGCCGTGAGCGCTGTGACGCGCCTCATGGACATGGGCATCGAGCCCTTTTTGCTTTCCTCCACGCTAAGCGGTGTGCTCGCACAGCGCCTGGTGCGCTGCCTGTGCCCGCATTGCCGGCGGCCGGACGACGTCGGGGTGCTGGCAGCCCAGGCGCGTTTCGCCAACCCGCCGTCCACGGCCTACCGCGCGGTGGGTTGCCCGCAATGCGGGCCGGGGGGATTCCGCGGACGCAGCGGGATTTTCGAACTGCTGACCATCGACGACACCCTACGGCGCCTGATCCATGCCCGGGCAGGGGAGGCGCAGTTGCGCCAGCGCGCCCTCGAAGCGGGCGGGCTGCGCACGCTGCGCGATGACGGCGTGCGCCTGCTCGAGGCAGGTGCAACCTCCCTGGAGGAATTGCTGCGTGCCACTTCGGACTGATGCCCCCGGGGGGGTAGTCGCCGGCGCGGGCCGGAGCGGGCCTTGAGCGCGTATCGTTTTCGGGCGCTGGACGCGGGAAGTCGCGAGCACAGTGGCGTGTTGGAGGCTGACACCGCGCGCCAGGCGCGTGGGCGCCTGCGCGAGCGTGGTCTCCTTCCCGTGGCGGTGGAACTCGTGGGCGCCGGCGGCGTTGCGCGTTCCTGGGCGATGGGTCGCGCCGTGCGTACCACGGACTTGGTGCTGCTCACCGCGCAGTGGTCCACCCTGCTCGACGCGGGCCTCACCGTGGAGCAGTCACTCAACGCCCTCATCGACCAAACCGAACGCCCGGTGCTGAAACAGTTGCTCGCGGGGGTGCGCTCGGAAGTCGCCGCCGGGCATTCGCTGCAACAGGCATTGAACGCCTTTCCCGAGACCTTTCCGAGGACCTACCGGGCGCTCACCGGCGCTGGCGAGCGCTCGGGCCAGCTGGCGGCTGTGTTTGAGCGACTCGCGCGCCATTTGGAGGCAGGCTTTGCCCTGCGCCAGCGCATGCTGCAGGCACTGATCTATCCGGTCGTGCTCGGCGTGGTGGCGTTTGCGGTCATCGTCGGCCTGATGGCCTATGTCGTGCCGCAGGTGGTGGGCGTGTTCGTGCAGTCCCACCAAGTCCTGCCGCTGCCCACGCGGGTACTGCTGGGGATCAGCACGCTGCTGCGCCAGTTCGGCGTGCTGGGGCTTTTGCTTGTGGGGGCCGGTGCCTGGCTCGTCGCGCGCACGCTACGCGAGGACGGGCCGCGGCGCGCCTGGCATCAGGCCCGGCTGCGCCTGCCCCTGTTTGGGTCGCTCGCTCGGCTGCTCGACAGCACCCGTTTCGCCAGCACGCTCGCCATACTGGTGGGCAGTGGCGTGCCTCTACTACAGGCACTGGAGGCTGCTCGCGATGTCATGGCCAATGAATTTCTGCGCGCAGGCGTAGATACGGCCCTCGAGGCGGTGCGCCAGGGGCAGACCCTGCACCGTGCCCTGGGGGCCCAGCGGCAACTCTCGCCGCTGCTCATTCACTTGGTGGCCAGTGGCGAGGCTACGGGAAGGCTGGAACAGGTGCTGCAGCATGCGGCGCGACAGCAACAGGCAGAACTGGACAATCGGGTGGGCGTGCTGCTGGCCTTGCTCGAACCGGCGCTGATCCTCGTTATGGGGGCTATGGTCCTGTTCATCGTCCTGGCCGTGCTGTTGCCGGTGATCGGGATGAACCAACTGGTTCACTAGGAGACGTCATGGAGCGGGTTTGGCAAGGGGCGCGGCGCGGTTTTACGCTGGTGGAGGTCATGGTGGTCATCGTGATCCTGGGCATCCTCGCCGCCCTGGTGGTACCGCGCATCCTGGGCCGCACGGACGAGGCGCGCGTCGTCGCCGCGCGTTCCGACGTCGCCACGCTGGTGCAGGCCCTGAAGCTCTACCGTCTCGACAACCGGCGCTACCCCAGCACGGAGCAGGGGCTGCAGGCGCTCGTCGTGCGGCCCACCGCCGCGCCGGCGCCGGAGAATTGGAAGAGTGGTGGCTACCTGGAGCGGCTTCCCGCCGATCCCTGGGGAAATCCCTACCAGTATTTGAGCCCCGGCCTGCACGGGGAGGTGGACGTGTTCAGCCTGGGCGCGGATGCGCAACCGGGTGGCGAGGGCATCGATGCCGATATCGGGAACTGGACGCAGTAGGGGCTTCACCCTAGTCGAACTGCTCGTGGTGCTGACGGTGCTGGCCCTCATGGCCACCGCGGTCACGCTAGGCGGTGGCTTCGACACGCGGCTCGCGGCCCGCGAGGAGGGCGAGCGACTCCGCTTGGCGTTGGAACGGGCGCTTCTGGACGGGCTGTGGGGGAACCGGCGGCTGGGCTGGTCCTACGATGCCCAAGGCTACCGGTTTTGGCAGGCCGATCCGCAGGCGGGTGCGGAACACTGGCTCCCGTTAGACGAAGAGGGCCCGTTTCACGGCCGCGCTTACCTCGAGCAGTTCCAGGTACTCGCCGCAGAGCAGGAGGGTCAGCCCATCGCGCCGGGCCAGGTTTTGCTCCTGCAATCGCAGGCGCCACCCCTGTTCACCGTGGTGCTGCGCGCGGCGGGGGAGCGCAGCCTGTTGCGCTCCACGCCCACAGGGCAGGTGCTGCGCGAAACAGGGGGCGGAGGGTGAGCCGGCGCCGGGCGAGCGGGTTTACGCTGCTGGAGGTCCTGGTGGCGTTGGCGGTGCTGGCCCTAGCCGTCACCGCGGCCGTGCGCTCGAACGCCCTGGGACTCACCACTGCGGAGACGGTGCGGCTCAAACTCCTGGCCGACTGGGTGGCGGAGAATCGCCTTGAGGAACACCGTGCCCGGCGCGACTGGCTAGCGCTTGGCGTCAGCGAAGGGGTGACCCGCCAAGGCGGGGAGAGCCTGGGCTGGCGCGAATCCGTTACCGAGACGCCGAACCCGCGGTTTCGCCGCGTGGAGGTGCAGGTGTTTCGCGACGGCGCGCAGCGCGAGGGGCTTACCCGGCTCGAAGGCTTTGTGGTGAGGACCGACCCTTGAGGCGCCGGCTGGCCGGGGGTTTCACGCTTTTGGAGGTGCTGCTAGCCATGGGCCTGCTGGCGTTGCTGTCGCTGATGGCCTACCGCTCGCTCGACGGCATGGCGCGCACCCGCGAGCAGGTCGCCGCCCACAACGAGCGCTGGCGGGAAATCGCCCTGTTTTTTGAGCGCGTGGGACAGGATCTCGGGCAAGCTCTGCAACAGGCACCGGGCCAGGCGTCGCCGGGCACGCGGGCGTGGCTGCGCGGGGAGTCGGCGGCGACCCCGGAGGGGACCCCACTGGTGGTATTTAGCCGAAGGCGCCTGGGGGGCGCGCCGGAGGCGGCCATGGGATACCGCCTGCGCGATGACCAAGTGGAGTGGCTGCGCTGGGCGATGGGCAGTAGCGACCCGGTGCAATCCGAAGTCGTGCTGCGCGGTGTGACGGACCTGCGCCTGCGCTACCTGGATGCTAACGGTGGCTGGGCACCGACTTGGCCACCGGCCGAGGGCGAGTGGCGCCTGCCGCGCGCTGTAGCCCTGGAATTGACCCCGCGGGAGGGCCCTGCCCTGTCGCGGGTGTTTGCGTTGCCATGAGCGGATGGCCTGGGCAGCAGGGGCTGGCGCTGGTGGTGGCCTTGTTGGTGGTGGCATTGGTGGCGATCCTGTCGGGCGCGCTGGTGCAGGACCAGGGCTACCAGGTGTTCTTCTTCGAAGGACGCCATGCGACGGCGCAGGGGCGGCAGTACGCGCACGCCGGGCTGGACTGGGCTCGGGCGGTGCTGTATGACGACAGCCTGCGCAGTAGCGTCGACTATCGGGGCGAGCCCTGGGCGACGCGTATTCCCCCCACCCGAGCCGGGGAGGCGGAGGTGTCGGGCTATCTGGAAGAGCAACAGGGGCGCTTCAACATCAATAATCTGGTGCAGGGAACAGATATCGTGGAACCGCAGCGCCAGGTCTTTCTGCGCCTGTTGCAGGGTCTGGGCCTTCCCGTGCGGCTCGCGGTCGCTTTGCTCGAGGCACGTGGCGCGGGCCCTGCGATGGCTGCGCGGCGCGTGCCGCTCGCGCCCTTGACCGAGGTCGCGGCGCTCGCCCGGGTGGCGGGTTTTGATGCGCCCACGCTTGCCTTGCTGGCCCCCCAGTTATGCGCGCTGCCCGAGCCGACACCCGTCAACGTGAACTTCGCCTCCGCCGAACTGCTCGCCGCCTTGATCCCCGAACTGCAACCGGCCGAGGCACAGGCTTTGGCGCGTTCGCGTGACAACACGCCCTTCCTCGACCTGTCGGACTTCAAAGCGCGCCTGCCTCGCGAGGCGATGAGGCTAGATCCGGCTATGGTCGCGGTGTCGAGCCGGTTCTTCATGGCCGAGGTGATGGTGCGCGCTCAACAGGCCACGGTACGACTCCAGGCCTTGCTGCGCCGCGACTCGGGATGGCCGGAAGTGGTTTGGGAGGCCTACCGGTGAGCACGCTCCGCTTGTTGATGAAGGGCGACTGGCCGGATTTGGAGCAGTCCTGTGCCTGGGTGCTGAGTTCGTCCGCGGGCGCGGTGCTCTCCCGCGGAGAAGGCCCTCCCGCGAGTTGGCCCGCGGCCGCCTCCTGCGAAGTGATTCTCACCGCCGACCAGTTGCTCCTGTTGCGCGCCAGGCTTCCCGCCGGCCGCCGCGGACGCACCCCTGCGGCGCTGGGCTATAGCGTGGAGGAGTTTCTACTCGAGGAGCCCGAGCGCTATCGATTTCTTGCCGGTGCACTGCAGACCGATGGCTTTACGCCCGTCCTGGCGGTCGCGAAGCAGCGCATGCAACGGATTGGGCAGGCGCTCGCGCAGGTCGGGCGACGAGCGCGATGGATCACGGCGGAGAGCTTGGTCGCCCCCGTGTTCGATGGGCAGTGGACCTTGGTCCTGGAGGCTGAGCGAGGCTTTCTGATGCAGGGTCCGGCACGGGGATTTGCCTTCGACACCGACGAGGCGGCAGCCGTGCCCGTGGAATTGGATTTAGCGCTGCAGCAGAGTCCCGGGCGCGACGTGCGCGTCTACCTGGGCCCGGAGGTTAGGGTGGACGCCGCGGCCTGGGAAGCCCGCCTGGGTGCCAAGTTCTTGCCGGGAGGGTCCTGGGATCCGCTCCTCGTGCCGCGGGGTGCGGCTCCCGACCTGGCCGCGGGAGAGTTCGCCGGGACGAGTTCGCTGGGCCGCGCCGCGCCGCGTTGGCTGGCTGCGGGCGCCGTGGTCCTTGGCATCTGGGCGCTTGCCGTCCTCGGGCATTGGGGGTGGCTTAGCTACCGTTCGATGAGCCTGGCCGGTGCGCAGCGCGCGGTTGCCCTAGCCGCCTTCCCACAGGCGCCGCCAGGGCCTGATGTCCTGGTCACCGCCCAATCGCAACTCGATCAACTGCGTCGCTCGCGGGGGCTGATGGGAGAGTCGGACCTGCTGCCGCTCCTCGCCGAAGTGCTCGATGCACTGGGCCGGGGCCCGCAGCTTCGCCGCCTGGATTACGGCGCTGGGCGGCTGGAACTGTCGCTCTCCGGGCAGGGTCCGCCGCCCGGGCTGGAGGCGCGCCTGCGCCTGCGCGGTTTGCGCGCGGTGGTGCGATCCGCCGCTCAGGGCGGCGCGGCGGAGTTCGTCCTCGTGGTGCTGCGGACGCGCGCCCGGTGAAGCTCGCGGCCGTCTACTCCGCTGGCCTGTCGTCGGCTGCACCACGACGGCGCCGCCTCCTGCTCATCGGGCTTGCCCTGGTAGGCCTGTTGGGGGTGCTGGCTTTGGCGCTGGCGCCGGCGCGCGAGCGCATGCGCCGCCAGGTGCTCGAAGCGGAGCAGGATCTGTCCGCCCTGCAGGCGCAAGCGGGCGAGGCGCGCCGTCTGAGCGCCTTGGCCCCGGCTGCGGCACTCGGCGCTGAGCCGGCACTGCCGGAACTCCAGGCGCTAGCGACGCGCGCGGGGCTGGGTGACCTAAGTACGGGGCTGCGACGAGAGCCCACGGGTGAGATTCGACTGGAGGCCACACTGTCCTTTGATCGCTGGGTGCAGTGGGTGGGGCAGGTCCACCGCAGCACCGCTTGGCGGGTGATTTCCTGCAGGGTGCTGTCCACGGAGCAGCCTGGCTGGGTAAAAGTAGACGCCGTGTTCTCCCCAGACCGGGCGCGATGAGCGCCGCGCTGCTCCGCTGGTGCTCGGTCACTGTGCTGTTGCTGCCCCTACTATTAGCGGTGCGAGCACCGGCCTGGCTTATTGCGGAGGCAGTCGGGGAAGCCGGGGCAGGTCGTTGGCGCCTGCAGATCCAGGCAGGCTCACTTTGGGCGGGAACCGGCGGGCTGGAGTTTCGCGACGAGGCGCAGTGGCGGGACTTGGGGCCGGTATCATGGCAGGTCGAGCCCGCGGAGTTGCTGCATGGGGGCCTTGGCTTCCGCCTGGCCCTGCCCGGCGGCGGTGCCCGCCTGCGTCTGGCGCCCCGCGGTTGGGAGTTGGCGGACCTGCGGCTGGGACTGCCCGCGAGCGCGCTACTGGGGAGCCTACCCTTGCCGTTGCATCCGGCGCAGTGGGCGGGCCAAATGGACCTCGCCGCGACCCACTGGGGCTGCGGGTGGAATTCTCGGGTGTGCACGGGAGAGGCCCGGCTGCGCTGGAGCGGCGCCGCTTCTGCTGCGCTGCTCGGTGGCCTCGTGCTAGGCACCTACGAGGCCCGCGTGTCGGCCACAGGCGAGGGGCTTCAGGCGCATGCTCTTAGTGTCTCGGGGCCGCTGCTGCTGGAGGGCGCGCTATCCCTTGCCCCGGCAGGGCAGGCAAATCTCGTCGCGGACTTTTGGGGCGAGTCTGCGCAACAGGCTCTCCTCGAACCGGTGCTTGGTTCGCTGGGTGCGACCGACCCGCGCACGGGCAGGCACCACTTGTCGCTTGAACTGAGCGCCCCGCGCCTGGGTGGCTGAGCCGGGGCACAATCCTGTGGCGAGATGGCGACGCCGTTCGATGCGGCGGTGGATTCGGTTGCCAGTGAACGGCGTTTAATGTACTTTCCGTTAACAATTAGGGGCTAGCCTGTGATCGCGTCCTGTGGCGCGACGAGGTTCGGCCGCATCCACCGGCGCCCGGGCTCTCGTGCGGGTCAGCGGCGGTGCCGCAGATGGGCCATAACGACACGACATGACAAGCTACCTTCAGTACCCGAGGGCGTGCGCCGGCACCGGCGTTCCAGCCGCCCCAGCCGCGCACCATGGGCGTTCCCGCGTGAGATCTTATGCTGCCGGGCTCTGCCTTTTGCTCTGCGTCGCCGCACTGTGCCTGTTCGGTGCTCGTCCCGCCCTTGCGGTGAACATTGCCAACGGGCACACGCAATACACCAACAACTGCAGCGGCTGCCATGGTGTGACGCCAGGCCCTGGCAACGGCCTCTGGCAAATCGTGAACGGTGCGAGCGCCAGCGGTGACACAACGGTTATCGACAACGCCATTAGCCACAACTGGGCGGCCCAGATGGGCAGCCAATCCGGCGTCAGTTCGGCCAACCGCGGGGACATTGCCGCCTACGTCAACTCCGTTTTACCGACGGTGAGTCGGACCATCGCCTACCAGGGGCAGGTCACGATCGATGTAGGGAACGGCGGCGCGGGGCTGCAGTTGATCGACACGGCGGCGGACCCGAACAATGCGGCGAACTTCATGTTCACCGGCGTGAGTGCCGCCAATGGCGCGCGCGGCACGACCTCCGTTAGCGGCACGCAGATCACCTACACGGCCAGTGCGCTTCAGTCCGGGGCGGATTCATTCACTTGGTCGGGGACAGGGGGTATCGCTGGGGCGGGGCACCTGAGCCAATCGATCAGCATCACCATCGGCCCAGGTGCGCTCGCGTCCAGCGTCACCGTGGCGCGCAATTCCATTAACAACGCCGTCAGCTTGAACACCGTGGGTTCCATCACTTCGGTGGCCGTTTCCACGGCGGCGAGTCACGGCACGGCCACCGCCTCGGGCACCAGTATTACCTACACGCCTACGGCCGGCTATACCGGTACGGACAGCTTCCAATACACGGTGACGGGTCCCAACGGGACCTCGGTTGCTGCATCGGTGAGCGTCGGAGTGACGCCAACGGCGAGCAACAGCAGTGCCGCGGTGGCTTTCGGTTCGTCGAACAACGCGATCGCGCTCAGCACCGCGGGCGCATTGAGCTCGGTCGCGGTCTCCACCGCGGCTAGCCACGGCACGGCCACCGCCTCAGGCACCAGCATTACCTATACCCCGACGGCCGGCTTCTCCGGCACGGACAGCTTTCAGTTCACCGCGACCGGCGCGGGTGGGACCTCGGCACCCGCCACGGTGACGATTGGAGTGACTCCGTCGGCTGGCAACAGCAACGCGAGCGTCGTGTTCAACTCTTCGGCCAACTTGATCGCGCTAGGCACGGGCGGGACGCTCAGTTCCGTCGCGGTGTCCTCGGCCGCTAGCCACGGCACGGCCACGGCCTCGGGCACCACGATCCGGTACACCCCGACCGTGGGCTACTCCGGGACGGACAGCTTCCAGTTCACGGCCACCGGCACCGGCGGGACCTCGGCGCCAGCCACGGTGACCATCGGCGTCGTCCCGTCGACCAGTGCGAGCAGCGCCACGGTAAGCTTTGGTTCGTCGAACAACGGCATTGCACTCACTACGGCGGGCACGGTGAGTTCCGTGGCCGTGTCCTCGGCCGCCAGCCACGGCACCGCCACCGCCTCGGGTACCAGCATCACCTACACGCCCACCGCCGGGTTCTCTGGAAATGACAGCTTCCAGTTCACCGCCACGGGACCGGGTGGCACTTCGGCGGCAACGACCGTGAGCGTCGGTATAGCCCCATCGGCGAGTAATAGCAGCGCCACGGTAATCTTCGGTTCCTCGAACAACCCCATCACGCTGACCACGGGCGGTGCGCTTGCCTCCGTGGCGATTTCCTCCGCCGCGAGCCACGGGACCGCGACGGCGTCGGGCACCAGCATCTCCTATTCGCCCACCGCCGGCTATTCCGGTACGGACAGCTTTCAGTTTACTGCCACGGGCGCCGGTGGAACTTCCGCGGCCGCCACGGTGAGCGTGGCCGTGGTGCCCTCGGTGAGCAACAGCACGGCGAATGTGGCCTTCGGGTCATCGAACAATTCCATCGCGCTCACCACTGGTGGCACAGTCAGTTCCGTGGCGGTGGTGGGCGGCCAAGGCCCCTCCCACGGCACCGCGAGTGCCTCTGGGGCGGGCATTACCTATACGCCCACCGCCGGATATTCCGGGGCGGATAGTTTCAAGTTCACCGCCACGGGCCCAGGCGGGACGTCTGCCCAGGCGACGGTCAGCCTCAACGTTGGTCCGGGCGCTTCCAACAGTGTGTCGAGCGTGAGTTTCAACAGCACGAACAATGCGATCCCGCTCACCATCATCGGGTCGGCCACCTCGGTGTCGGTCGTCACCGGTCCTACGCACGGGAACGTGAGCGTATCCGGCGCGACCATCACCTATACGCCCACGGCGGGCTATTTCGGCCCGGACAGCTTCGTCTACACGGCCACGGGCACGGGCGGCACGTCAGGGCAGGCGACGGTCTCAATCACCGTAGGCTTGCCGGGGGTGCCGACCGTATCGGGCAGCAGCGCCACGGTGGCCTTCAACTCCAGCAATAATTCAATCCCGCTCACCATCTCCGGGGTGGCCACCTCGGTCGCCGTCAGCACCGCCGCCGGCCACGGCACTGCCACGGCCTCCGGCACGACCATAACCTATACCCCCACGGCGGGATTCTCTGGGGCGGATAGCTTCCGCTTCACGGCCACCGGTCCTGGGGGCGGACCGTCCGCACCTGCGACGGTCAACATCACCGTTAATCCGGCGGCTCCGACGGTGAGTGCCAGCAGCACCACGGTGGTGTTCGGCTCCTCGAACAATTCGGTGCCCCTCACGATTACCGGCTCGGCGACTTCCGTGGCGGTTTCTGCGCCGGCCGGCCACGGCACGGCAACGGCCTCGGGCGGCGCGATCACCTATACCCCTACCGCCGGCTTCTCCGGGACCGATAGCTTCACCTTCACCGCCACCAACGCCGGTGGCACCTCCGCGCCGGCGTTGGTGAGCATCGGCGTTACGCCCTCGGCGAGCAACAGTTCGGCCAACGTGGCCTTCGGGGCATCGAACGCGTCTATCGCGCTGTCCACGGGAGGGACCGTAGCGTCGGTGTCGCTGGTCGGCGGCCAAGGGCCCAGTCACGGTACCGCGAGCGTTTCCGGCGCGAGCATCACGTACACGCCTACTGCGGGCTATTCCGGTGGGGACAGTTTGAAATACACGGCCACCGGCTCGGGCGGCACCTCGGCACAGGCGACGGTAACCATCACGGTCGGCCCGGGGGCCAGTGCCAGTTCCGCAACGGTCGCTTTCGGCAGTTCCAATAACGTGATCGCGCTCAGCATTATCGGCTCGGCCACCTCGGTGGCTGTCGTCGGCGGACAAGGCCCCAGCCATGGCACGGCCACTGCATCCGGGACGAGCATCTCCTATACCCCCACGGCGGGGTATTCGGGCGCGGACAGTTTCAAATACACGGCCACGGGCCCGGGCGGAACGTCGCCGCAAACCACGGTCAACATCACCGTGGGCCCCGGGGTGGCTAACAGCAGTGCCAACGTAGCCTTCGGTTCGTCCAACAACGCCATCGCGCTCACCACAGTCGGCACGGTGAACTCCGTGGCCGTTTCCAGCCCCGCCAGCCACGGCACGGCCACGGCGTCGGGAACGGGCATTACCTATGCCCCCGCAGCGGGATACTCCGGTCTGGACAGCTTCCAGTTCACGGCCACGGGCCCCGGCGGTACCTCCAGTGCCGGCACGGTGAGTATCACGGTCGGACCAGGTAGCTCCAACAGCACGGCCGCAGTGGCTTTTGGCAGTTCGAACAACGCGCTGGCGCTCACCATCATCGGTACGGCCACCTCGGTCGCGTTGGTGGGTGGACAGGGTCCCAGCCATGGCACGGCCACGGCCTCGGGCACGTCCATCAGCTACACGCCCGCCGCGGGGTTTTCCGGTAGCGACAGCTTGAAGTTTACCGCCACGGGAGCCGGAGGTACCTCTGCGGCGGCGACGGTGACCATCAACGTGGGACCCGGCGCGAACGACAGCAGCGTCTCCGTGCCCCTGAACGCTACAAACTTCGTGATACCGCTGACCCTCATCGGCACGGCCACATCGGTAGCGGTTGTCGGTGGCCAGGGCCCCAGCCATGGCACGGCGAGTGTCACCGGCACAACGCTGAAGTACACGCCCAGCGGCGGGTACACCGGCGCGGACAGCCTCAAGTACACGGCCACCGGCACGGGAGGGACGTCCCCTCAGGCCACGGTGACCATCTCCGTCGTGGCGCTGCCACCCGTACCCGGGCCCTACGCCATCACCACGCTCGTGAATACGCCCGTCACGGTGGATCTGCTGGCGGTGGGGGCGGTGACGGGTTCAGGCATCACCGGCGTCGTCATCGGTGCCAACCCCGCGCATGGAACGGTTAGCACCAACGGAACGAGCATTCGCTACACGCCCAGCGCCAACTTCTTCGGGCGTGACAGTTTCACCTACAAGGCCTTCGGTACCCTCGGTCTGTCGGCCACGGCGGCAATCGTCACGGTCGACGTGGGTGGCGTTCGGCCCAACCCGCTGCGCGATCCCAGCGTGGTCAGCCTAATCAGCACACTGGGCCAAACCACGCAGCGCTTTGCCCGTGCCCAGATCGGTAACTTCTCACAGCGACTGGAGTTTCTGCACAGCCGCGGGGACGCCCCCTCCGGCGCCGGGTCGCCTGCTGGCGGCTTTGGGCCTGGGACTGCACCGGTCCCGGCCCGTGCGAACCCGGTGGCCGCTGCGGTGGCCGGGGCCACCGGGGCGGAAACCGGGCAGGCTCCTGCGGGCGCGGCGGGCGCGGCGGGCGGAGTGGCCGGCCCAAGCCAAGGGCCGCGGCTTGGCACCCCGGCGCCAGCGGGGGCGGCGGATGATCGGCTGCGCGGCACCCCCACGGGCTTTGGCGAGGCGCCGCGCCCGGGCACCTTCGACCCCATTCCTCGGCTTAACGCGGCACCGCTCGCCTCGGCCTTGATTCCACCCGAGGCCCTGCCCCGGGAAATCGAGCTGTGGACCGGTGGGAGCTTCAACCTGGGCAGCCGCAGTCAGACCACGGATGGCACCGCCTTCAGTTTCACCACCGAGGGTGTCAGCGCCGGCTTGGACATGCGCGTGAATCCCAAGCTAAGGCTGGGCATGGGCCTAGGCTATGGGCGGGACCGCACCGACATCGGGACCGATGGTTCTGCTGCCACGGGGCGTAGCGTGTCCTTCGCCCTCTACGGTAGCTACCAGCCGACGCGGGACACCTTCATCGATGCCCTGGCGGGTGTGGGGCGCCTGAGTTACGACACGCAGCGCTACGTCGCCTCGGTGGGCGACTACGCGATCGCCAACCGGACAGGGCAGCAGTTCTTCGGGTCGGTGGCCGCTGGCTACGAACTCAAGGCGGACGGGCTGCTGGTGTCGCCTTACGGGCGCATCGACGCGGGCCGGGCGCACCTGAGGAGCGCCACGGAACAGGGGGCTGGCACCAGCGCGCTGGCCTATTCCAGCCAGGATTTGCCCAGTCTGCAGTTCACCGCCGGCCTTCGCTTGGAGTCCGGTCACGAGACATCCTTCGGTTCCGCGCGGCCGCGCCTGCGGCTCGAGTATCACCACGAGTTCGAGGGGCAGCGCGCCGCACTGGTGTCCTATGCCGACCAGGTCGGCGGCCCGCAATACGCGCTGGAAGCGAGCACGACCAAGCGCAACAGCCTGTCCATCGGTATCGGCAGCGATTTTGTGTTGAGTAGCGGCCTGAAGCTCTCCGCCGACTATCAGATGAATCGCTCCTTTGGACCCGAGAACGACCACGTGGTGAGCTTCAGGTTGGTGAAGGACTTCGATGGCCGCGGGTTGGCCTGGGCCTGGCCCGATCTTGCCGGGACGCCCGGTCGCCCGCTGGGCATCCTGGTCGACGTGGGCTATGCCATGGATGACAACGTCAACCGGGGTTCAGCGGAGGAGGATCGGCTCGCGGACCAGGTTTACACCGTTAATGCCAGCAAGCGTTGGGTGTTTTCGCTCAGCGATCACTCGCGCCTAGTGGTCAATGGCTTTGCCTCCGGCGAGAAATTTCGCAACTTCTCTGGACTCACCCGTTTGTTCGGCGGCGGGCAGGCGGAACTGCAGTACCGGGCCGCGGCCGGGTTCCTTCCTCCCACCTATGCGCTGTTCGTGCGCTCCCAGATCGAGCGCTTCGAATCCGATCTCCGTGACGGCTACCGATACTCCACCGGCGTGTCGGTACGCAAACCCCTCACCGATCGGATCAACTTCTTCAGCGCCCTGGCGGTCAACCGGCGCGACGCCAGAAGCCAGGTGTTCACAACCCGCGAGTACTCCGGGCGATTCAATTTTGACTGGGCGCTCAGTCGCGACAGCACGGTGTACTTCGGTGGCGAGTACCGGCAGGGCGACGTGGTCTCCTCGGGCCGGCCGACGCTCACCACCTTCGACCTAGCCGAGGTGCTGGTGCGTGACGACGTATTCACCCAGAGGGGGTTTTTTGATTATCGTACCCGGGCGAAGACAACCTTGTCGTCGCTGGGGTATAACCTGTCTCTAGGTGAGCGTGACTCCCTCGATTTCTCCTGGCGCTGGGCCTTGTCCACGCCCACGGGCAAGCTGGGTTTCGCGTCGGCGTCGGTTCCCCACTACGTGGACAACCTGTTCGCCGTGGATTATCTGGTTCGTTTCTGAGGGGTGTAAGCGTGGATCTGGGCAGGTTTGGAGGCTTTTGCGCTGGCCTTGCGCTGACGTTAGCGCTGGGCGGTTGTGGGGGGGGCGGTGGTGGCGCCGGCGACATTTTCACGTCGGCCGGGGCTGGCCCAACGCCACCTGCGGTGGCCGGGCCGGCTAGCTTCCTGCTATTCCCCAACCCGCAGGTTCAGGCCGACGGTATCGCGCAGACGGTGACCGCTGCCTATGCGGGTGCCTATTACCAGGCCATCGATCCGACCGGCGCGCGCGACACGCTGGAGCACTGGAAGACAGCCAACGGCCTCGATGGACTGACGCCCGTGGACGTCACCTTCGGGGATGTGCACGATCTGGGCTATGGGCGTCACCTGAAGGTGTGGTTCATCGATCAGGATCACATCTACGCCGTGGTGGAGAACTATCAGGTGTCGGCCGCCAACGGCTACGGCTATTCCAGTTTCAACCTGGATGCGGCCGTGGTGCGCGACACCCGCTGGCTGTTAGGAATCAACGCCATCGAGTACAGTCCCGGCCCCGCCGGGGGGGCGAGTTTCGCCAAGTTCTACACCTTTACGCCGACAACGCACGCCCGCAAACTGCTGGCCGATCTGGACGGGAACGGTGACAAGGCCATGCCGGGGATCTGCATCTCCTGCCACGGCGGCCGAGGCGACGCGCTGATGCCAGCCGAGGGTGCGAATCCGGCCAAGTTCAACTTGGTGCAATACGCCCCCTCCGGCACGCGCGGCGACACGCAGGCGCGCATGCAGCCCCTGCGAGTGGACACTTTTGGGTATTCAAGCCTGGCCGGGTTCTCGCGCGCGGAGCAGGAAGCGCAGTTGAAACAGATCAACACCTGGCTCATTTGTACTTACCCGCGGGCAGGCGCGGCTGCCGGTACGTCGGATGCCTGCCGCAAGCCCGCAGCGGCGGGAGAGTGGCAGGGCACCACTGCGGATTTCCTGCAGGCCGCGTACGGCGGTCCGGACCTGCCCAATGCGGTCTACAACGATACCTATCTGCCCACGGGCTGGGCGAGCGCGGGGCAGGGGAGCCTCTACCAGAACGTGGTGGCGCCCTACTGTCGGACCTGTCACATCGCGCGCGGCACGGGCGCACAGTCAGATCTGGACTTTGATTCCTACGCAAAATTCCAGGGCTATGCGGACCGTATCTACAGCCTAGTTCTCAACCACGGGAACATGCCGCTGGCGGAACTCGTTTTCAACCGGTTCTGGACGTCCTCCAACGGGCCGGAATCCTTGGCACAATTCCTCGAGGCGCAGACCTCGCCGACGGAGGATGGCTTGGCGGGCGCCGCCTACGTGGCCCATGACGGGGGCGGCGGGGTGCTCAAGCCGGGCCGGCCGATTGCCGATCCCGGACCGGACCGCGTGATCCCAGTGAATGTGGGCACTGTCCTGTCCGCGTCGGGCAGCCTATACGCCACGACCTATCAGTGGAGCGTGCTATCCGGGGCGGGCGCATCCACGCTAACTGGTGCGGGGACGGCAACGCCGACCTTTACCCCCTCAGTCGTGGGCGCCTACCAGTTGCGGCTCGTCGCCAGCCAGGGCGCGCTGCACAGCCCTCCGGCAACGCTCAATGTGCAGGTGGCCGCAGGGATGGTGCCGCTGCCGACGCTAATCCGCTTCGCGGACATCAAGGCGGTCTTCTCGGACAATTCCCTGGGTCAGGCCTGCGTGAGTTGCCACTTCTCGGGGAATAACCAGGTGCCGGTGTTTTGGAGCGGCGAAGACCATGACCCTGGCCTCGTGACCAAGGATGACCTCTGGCTCTTTACGGAGGTGCGAAGCCGCATCAACTTCACTAACTTGGCGGCCAGCGCGCTGCTGCGCAAACCCTCAGGCCACCACCACAACGGACTGCAGCGGCCAGGATTCAATATCGCGGCCCTGCCCGGCGACCCCAGCCGCCAGTACTACGACCTATTCCTCAACTGGATTCTGAACGGCGCCCCTGAGTAACCAGAGCGCCGCCGCAGGGCGCCGCGCTCAGTAATCTCGGCGCGGTGCGTTGTATTCCGTGCCGGCGAAGACGAAGGGCGGCGTGCGTCCAACCAGGGTTTCCACGAGCATGAGTTCCTGGTCCGTGTGGTTCTTGAACCCGGCCTTACGCACGTTCTTTCCTCGCTGCTCCTTGGCCAAGATATAGAGCGGCTTGTCGTGATGGGTCGCGGTCACCGAGTCCCGGCTCTCGGGGTCGTTGGTGGCGCGCACGTCGGCCACGCCATAGCAGGTGCAGAAATAGGTCTCCTCCGGATCGGACTCCAGATACACGCCCGTGCCTCGGATGCCGATGGTGGCGGTGGTCGTGCTGATCTGCATACCTGACTGTCGGGACACTGACAGCAACTTGCCAGTCAACAGCCGCAATCCAGAGATGATGAAGGACTCGGTCTGCGGCTTGTCTGGGGTGATGACGAGTTTGGTGTCGGCCCGCAGCAGCATGGAGTGGCCACCCACCACGAAAACGAGCTCGCTGTCCTTCCCGGTCTGCACCGTGTCGTTAGCGGTGATCCGGGTCTGCAGCGTTGCAGGCTGTCCGTTGACGGTGGCCGTCCCCTTGATACGGTAAATAGACTGGCCGGCCGGAAGCTTGGACGGTGGCGTTCCGAAGATGGATTCGGCCAGCGCTTGGGCGCCGGGAACCCCAGCGGCGAATAGCCCAGCCGCGAGAGCCTGAATGAGCACCCGACGGCGCGCGTCCTCCACTTGATCGAAGCGGTTCATGACGGCTCCTTATGGTTGTTGGTAGCCCTGCAAGAGAGACGGGTGACACCCGCTCTCTGCCGGGCCCCGCGTGCCGGGCAAGCTACCCTGCACAGGCCGGCCCTGTCAAGGCTGGGCGGGCGAGCCCTTCGGATGATCCCGGACCACGAACCGGCGCGCGGGAGTACTTGCCCGGGCGGCGAAAAATCGCCATAATCTCGGTCTTGGTGCTTTCGACGTTGATGGCGCCAATTCTGGGTCGGAGAGGCGAGAAGCGGCAGCAGTTCGCAGCTTGCTAAACAGACAGTCGGCCCAGATTCAGGCTCGTCGTTAGGGTCAGTCGCTCCCAAAGCGGCTCCCAAGCGAGCCGAAAAAGCAGGGTCAGTAGTACAGTGCGGAGTGGTAGTTCAGTCGGTTAGAATACCGGCCTGTCACGCCGGGGGTCGCGGGTTCGAGTCCCGTCCACTCCGCCAACAATCAAGCAAACACGGGGCCTAGCGCCCCGTTTTTGTTTTCTACCTACATCCTTACCTACAGTGCGAAGGTCGCTTCGGCGATGCCTGAGCGGTGTTGTAGACACATCACAGCCAGGGAACCTCAGCAGCTCGCTGCTGACTTCGGCCTGCGCTTCCAGCGCTGACGGCGCTCCCAGAGTTTGTGATCCGAGGAAGATGCTCACATCAGCGCAAGGCGCTCGGACTTCTCGAAGTGCAACGGTCTCGTTCGTCTCTTGGTCGCATCTGCATCCAGATTGCGCACTGCGCCTGCCTTCACAAGCCTCACCAACGAACTTTGAAGCTCGCCCGGAAGCCAGTTCGTGGTCTCGAGGATGTCTGCGAAGTCTGCCGTGCTGACACGTCGATCGCCGACGGCAAGATAGCTGCGCCAGAAGGCTTCCACCTCCTCGGGACTACAGCGGCCGTCCGCCGGCTCCGCCTGCGGCTCTGCGCTGAACATGTCTGTGACGCCGGTCCTCTGCCGGCGAACGTCGATCTGCTTGGCGGCGCGGACCTGCCTCTGGACCAAGTCCACTCGCTCGGAAATTTCCATGAACTCCACGATGCCCGTTGAATGACATGTCAAGTACACAAGGTGGTACTTCGTTCGCCGGTGCAGTGGGTCGAGCACGGTGACGTAGGCCGACCTCGCACGGTACTCAGAACGACCGGCAGGAACGCATGCCTTGAGGCCCGCGCGGTACGCGTTGACGAGCGCTTCCTCGCGCTGGGCAGGCTGGAGACCGTCGAGCTTCACCGTCGATCCCAGCAGCTTCGTCATCGCATCCTGCCAGATTGCCATCGATGCAGTGCGGTTGATGAAGTTGTAGGCGAAGTTGATCAAGAACTCCGATCGTGGGCGCTGAAGCAGCGGCCGCATCGTCTCGATCACGATGTCTTTCCAGCCCTTTGGATCGACGAAAAAGAACGTGAAGGCGCCAGGCCCGCACCATCTCAAGATGTCGTTGCGGAGATCGACGAAATCACCGTGCTGGCAAGCATGGCCGACCGAAGACGGTGCCTTCGAACTCAAAAACGTCGAGAGCCGACCGAAGGCGTCCAGGTCCTGCTCGACGTAGAGCGCCCGCATCGTTGCATCGACTCCGAGCGTGGCCAACTTCTCCTTGCAGGCAGCGAGCGTCTTCAGCGACAACGAGATGGACGTGCCCTCAAGATCATCATTCGGCGCTCCCCAGGGACCGGCAAAGCAGTCCACGAAGCAGATTTCTACATGCCCCGCCTTCCTTGCGCTCATGCCGATGATGAGCACGAGCTTTTCAAGGTAGCTCTTGAGGAGCGCATGCTTCACCAGAGCCTGCTCACGACCTTCGTACGCGTGTGGAATGATCGACGTCAAGTTGAGTTGCTCTCCGTGGCGGGATTGGATGGCGTGAGGCTCAGCTCGCCAAGAACAGCGTGCGTTGCTGGGGCGACATGATCTGGTCGCTGGCTTTGATCTGTGCCGCTGACCGGCGCCGGGTACCGTCGGCGCTGACGACCTGGACTGCCTTCTCATCGAGCAGCTTGCCAATCGACTCGCGGTAGATTTGCGCCGATGCTGGCGAGCTGTTGCACGTCGTCGCAAACAGTTCGCCGAAGCTGATGCCTTCGTCATTGGAGTAGACCCGGCGCGGTATGTGCTCGTTCAACGCTGCGATGCTCGATCTTCTGGCCACGTCGTCGAACTCGAAGCCAAGCGGTGACTGGCTGTTGGGTCGCAGTCTAAAGCGCAATCCACCGGCAGTTTGGTAATGCTCTTGGCCACCGGGAAGGGGGGCTGGGCGGTGGGGCAGCGAGAGGCAGGCGGCGGTGCGGGCGTGTAGG
>JANXRW010000004.1 GCA_025356655.1 Betaproteobacteria bacterium
AAGTCCGGCGCGAGACCCGGGGGCGCTCGAGCCTCAGCAGCCTTGGTCGCAGAGACGAACCGCTCACCGACAACGTCGCCGCGTTGGCGCCTGCGGGCACTGCCTGGGTCCACCGTAAGGCAGTAAGCGTCCGGTAATCCAGGTCCTCGGGGTCCTGTCCGGAGATGCACGGATTGAGTCGGCTACCGGACTCATAGAAACTGGAGCCTCCTGTCCATAGTGAGGAGGTGATGGCGATGAGCGACGAAGAACTCGATGGCGGCCAGCAGCGCGGGGCCGCGGCCCTGCGGGGAATGCGAAGCGAAGAGGACTGGCAGCGCCTGGTGGTGGAGTTCAAGGCATCGGGATTGTCGCCCCCGTGCCTTCGGTCAAGCGTGCGGGGAGGCCTCGAGCACTTTTTTGAGCCGGGCCAGACCGCCTGAGGCTGTCCGACGTTGGAGCCTACGCAGAAGTAGTGGCGATATTCGCTGATCTTACCGTGGCGTTTGGTGTCCAGAGTTCTTCGGAAATAGAATCAGTAAGATTCTTCACTGTTGTCCAAAACGGATTATGACGTTGGATCGTCCGACGGTGTAGGGTGTAGGCGAATCGCCAAACCCACCTGCACCCAGCCGAAGTAGACCCACCGGGAAAGCATCATGGAGCCTGTTAAGCCAAATACTAACGCTGATTCCGCGAGCCGACTTTGAACGCATGGTCAGGGAAACGGGAGCGGAAAATCGCAACAAGGGGTTGTCGAGCTGGAGCCAGCTTGGCCGAGCGCATTCCCTGCGGGAAATTCAACGCGGACTGAAGCGTTGCGAGGGCAAGTGGGCCCACCTGGGCATCGAGGCACCGGCGCGCGCGTCGCTGTCCCACGCCAATGGCCATCGCCCCTGGCAACTGTTCGAAAAGGTGTTCTACGCGTTGCTCGAGATCGTTGCCGCCAAAGCGGTTGGCAAGTGGAGAAGATCCAGTGGTACGCCCAGCGCTGGAACATCGAGGTGTTCCACCGCACGCTGAAGAGCGGGTGCCGGATCGAGGACCGCAGGCTGGGAGAGGCGAGCAGCCTCGCGGCGTGCCTGGCCATCGACAGGGTGGTGGCTTGGCGCATCTGCCACCTGGTGCGGCTCGCGCGCGAGGTGCCGCAGGCGGATGCTTCGGTGTATTTCGCCGAGGACGAATGGAAGGCGCTGGTGGTCTACGGCACCAAGAACCGGGAGCCGCCGGCTAACGCGCCGACGCTGCGCGAGGCGATACGCCGGGTGGCGAAGCTGGGCGGATTCCGAGGCCGCAAGTCAGACGGCGAGCCCGGCGCCGGGGCGCTGTGGATCGGTTTGCGGCGGCTCGATGGCATCACCACGGGCTGGAGGATCAGGCAGCGCCGGGACGAGCAGAGCCTTGAGAGAATCGCCCAGCTACAGCGGCGCGTGGACGAGAGTACCGAAGCCAACGAGCGCTTGCGCGCGCAGCCGGCTCCCATCCTTCCCTACTGAGCAAGGCCACCACAGTTCCTCTTCCACACCGCAGCACTTTGGCAATCCCGCGCCCGCAGAGCAGGATCGGTCGGCTTACAGGCAGTGGCGTGCGGTCGTGGCCACGCGCGGGTCGGCGTCGGGAGCGGGGCCTGGTTCGGGGTGAGCCTGTGTCAGGTCTATCGGGCATGGGCAGGCCCAGCCGGATCCCGCTGGACCGCTGGAATCGGCACTGGGCGCTTCTTTGGCAATGCCATTGAGACTTGCTGGGGGAGCCCCTGGCCGTGAAACCCCTGGCAGGCTGAGCAGCGCTTAGCGCAAGCCGAGCACGTCCTGCATGTCGTAGAGGCCTGCGGGGGATTCCAAAAGGTAGCGGGCGGCACGGAGGGCGCCCTGGGCAAAGGTAGCCCGGCTGCTTGCCTTGTGGGTGAGTTCTAGCCGTTCGCCCACGCCGGCGAATAGCGCCGTGTGATCGCCCACGATATCGCCGCCGCGCACCGTGGCAAAGCCGATGGTGCCGGGGTTGCGCTCACCCGTGTGACCCTCGCGCCCATAGACGGCGCAGGTGCTCAGGTCACGCCCCATGGCTTTGGCGATCGCTTCTCCGAGGGCTAACGCCGTGCCCGAGGGAGCATCCACCTTAAACCGGTGATGCGCCTCGAGCACTTCCACGTCATAGCCTTCCTGCAACACCGTTGCAGCGACTTCCACCAGGCGCAGTAGCAGGTTCACCCCCACGCTCATGTTTGGCGCCATGACGATGCCCAAGCGCGCGGCAGCCTCGACCACCTGCGCGCGCTGAACGGGGGTCATGCCCGTGGTGCCGATCACCATGCGAACGCCGTGGGGCAGGCAGCCCCGCAGATGGGCGAGGGTTCCCTCGGGTCGGGTGAAATCGATCAGCACGTCGCACTGGGCCAGAGCCGCGGTCACGTCGGAGGAGATTTTCACGCCGCAGGCATTTCCCACCAGTTCGCCGGCATCGCGCCCGATGAAGGGGTGGTCAGCCTGCTCCAAGGCCGCCTGCAGCCGCAGATCAGGTGCCTCGAACAGCGCCTCGAGCAGGGCCCGGCCCATACGCCCGGTCGTACCGGCAATGGCTACGCGCCGCATCATTTCGGCGCCGACGGCACAGCGCCCGCGGGCGGCTCCACCGCCGCCGGAGCGCCGAAGGACTGACCTGGAAGGTCGGTGACCACGTGCTTGAGTGCGTCACCCAGGAAGATCACCGTCACCCGATGCTGGCGAACCTCGGGGCTGCGGCCCTTGCGGTCCACAAACAGATAGTCCCAACGGTCGGGATGAAACGCATCGGCGATGAGCGGGGTGCCGAGCACGAAACGGGCTTGCGCACGCGTCATGTCGGGCTTGAGCCGCGCGAGCATAGCCTCGTCGACATAATTCCCCTGCTGGACGTCGATCCGGTGGGGCCGGAGGAAACAGCCCGAGAGCAACAGGCACAGAAAGAGTGGTACGAGCTTGCGGATGGGCATCAGCGGTCTGGCAGGGCGTCAGACACCCCCCCTTTAGTTTCCAAAGTTTGCATGACCGTCTATCATACCGGGGGCCGTACCCCTTGTCAGGCCCCCAAATGAGTCGGCGCCCCAATGACGAAAGCCCATGACCTGAAAACCAGCGGCCTGAAGGCGACCCTGCCGCGGCTCAAGATTCTCAATCTCTTCGAGACCTCCGACCAGCGCCACCTGACGGCCGAGGACGTGTACCGGTCGTGCCTGCGCGAAGGCATGGATATCGGCCTCGCCACGATCTACCGAGTGCTCACCCAGTTCGAGCAAGCCAGCATTCTGGTGCGCCACCACTTCGAGGGTGGCAAGGCGGTGTTCGAACTCAACCGCGGGGACCATCACGACCACATCGTCTGCATCCAATGTGGCATCGTGGAGGAATTCTTCGACGCCGAGATCGAAGAACGCCAGCGCACGGTCGCTCTGGCACGGGGCTTCGCGATTCAGGAGCATTCACTGCAGATCCAGGCCGAGTGCGTGCGGGATAACTGCCCGAACCGTCCGCGCAGCTAGGCCGACGCGGACCGCGTTTGGCGGAGCATCACCGGGCCCGGCGCAGCATCTCGGCCGCGTGCTCGCGCGTGGCGCGGGTGATCTCCATGCCGCCGATCATCCGCGCAAGTTCCTCCACGCGGGCCTCACCCTCCAGTACCTCCACGCCCGTGGCAGGGCGACCGGACTCCACGCGCTTGACCACCTGGTAATGCGCCGTGGCGCACGCAGCGACCTGAGCCAGGTGGGTGATGCACATGACTTGGTGCGCACCACCCAAGCCACGCAGCAACTCGCCCACGCGCTCGGCCACGCGCCCACCGACGCCCGAGTCCACCTCATCGAAAATCAGCGTGGGGACCTGGACTAGATCGCTGGTGGCCGTTTGGATTGCCAGGCTCAGGCGCGAGAGTTCGCCGCCCGAGGCCACCTTGGCCAGGGGGCGCGCCTGCGCCCCGGCGTAGGCCACGACGCGGAACTCGACGGCCTCCAGGCCCTGGGCGCCGCCCTCGGCCAAATGTTCGATGCCCACCTCGAAACTCGCGGCCTCCATGGCCAACTGCTTGAGCGACCGTGTCACCTCGGCTCCCAGGCGCTCGGCGCCGGCGGCCCGAAGCGCCCCGAGCTGGCCCGCCAGTTCCAGGTAGTTCGCCTGCGCCTGCGTTTCATTGCGCGCCAGCGCCTCGGCATCCATACCCTGCTCCAGGCCCGCGAGACGCTCGCGAGCCTCCGCCAGGATGGAACTCAGGGCCTCGGGCGCGACGCGATGCTTGCGCGCCGCCTCGTGGTACTGCCCCAGCCGCTGCTCTAGCGCCTGCAGCCGGGCGGGGTCGGTCTCCAACCCACGGCGGTATTGGCGCAGCCCGTAGGCCACCTCCTCGATCTCCAACGCGGCCGACGCAAGCGACTGCTCCTGGGCCTGCAGGGCGGTGTCGAATCCCGCCCCGGTGCGCACCCGCGAGAGGGCGGCGTTGATCAAGCCCAGGGCCGCTTGGTCACCCTCGCTCAGCAGCTCCACCGCCGCCTCCACGGCCTCCACTAGGCTGCTCAGGTGTGCTTGGCGACGGTGCTCCGCGGGGAGCGCCTCCCACTCCGCCGCGGAAAACCCGCCTGCGGTCAACTCGTCCACCAACCACTGCAGCGCTTCGCGCTCGCGCTCGAGACTGCGGCTATCGTTGTCCCGCTGCACGCGCAGATCCACCGCGCTCCTCCAGGCCCTGTGCGCCGCCCCCACCTGAACCGCCAGCGACTGCCCACCGGCGTAGCCGTCGAGCAGGGCGCGCTGCGTGGCGGGGCGCAGCAGCCACTGGTGCTCGTGTTGGCCGTGCACGTCCACCAGCAAGCTACCCAGTTCGCGCAGCTGAGAAATCGTGCAGGGACGGCCATTCACGTAGGCGCGCGTGCGTCCGCCGGTCTCCAGCAGGCGCCGCAACAGGCATTCCCCGGGCCCGGCACCCAAATCGGCCGCCTCCAGGAACGCCACTGCTGCGCCCGCAGGGAGGTCGAACTCGGCCCAGATTTCCGCGCGTGAGCAGCCATCGCGCACCAGCAGCGGGTCGCTGCGCTCGCCCAGCACGAGCGCCAGCGCATCGATCAGGATGGACTTCCCTGCGCCGGTCTCCCCGGTGAGCACGGTAAATCCGCCACCGAACTCCAGGTCGAGCGCTTCGACGGTGACGAAATCACGGATGCTCAACGAACGCAGCATGGCGGCGCCTAGAGCGACTCGCTCCAGTGGAGCTTCTCGCGCAGCATGTGGAAGTAGTTGTGCTCCCGCGGGTGGATCAGACGGATGCTTCGCTCGTAGCGGCGCACGACAACCTGGTCGCCCGCGGCCAGTTCCACGTGCGAGTGACTGTCGAAATGCGCCTGAGCGCTGGCGCCACGGTGCAGGATCACCTCGATCAGGGAGTCTCCACCCACGGCGATGGGCCGGTTCGATAGGGTGTGCGGGCAGACCGGCACCAGCGCAATGGCGCTCAGTGCCGGATGCAGGATGGGCCCGCCGGCGGAGAGCGCGTAGGCGGTGGATCCCGTCGGGGTCGCCACCACCAGGCCGTCGGCCCGGAGGTTGTAGACGAACAGCCCGTCGATGCGCACTTCCAACTCGATCAGTCCGCCGTCGAGGCCTTTACCGATGCTGGCATCGTTGAAGGTGAGCACGCGCTCGAGTTCCACGCCATCGCGCAGGACCCGGGCCTCAAGCAGCATGCGCGGCTCGGTGACGTAGTTTCCTTCGAGGATGGCGGCCACGGTGTCGAGCATCGTGCCCATGGAGACGTCGGTCAAGAACCCCAGTCGTCCCTGGTTCACCCCGACCAACGGCACGTCGGCTGGTGCCAGCCGGCGGGCGATGTTCAACATCGTGCCGTCGCCACCCACGACGATGGCCAAGTCGGCCAGCGCCCCGATTTCCTCCAGGCTGCGCACCTCAAGCTCGTGACCGTCCATGTGCTGGGCCGAGAGCGGGTCGATCAGCACACGCAGGCCGCGGGCACGGAGAAAGGCGGCCAGCGCACCCAGAGGGCCTGCGGTCTCCGGGCTCTTGTACTTGCCGATGAGGGCGATTGTCTTGAAGGTGGGGCTCATGGCCGTGGATTATAAGGGCTAGCCGCCCCAGAAAACCTTGCGAGCGTAGCGTCTTTCGGTCCGTGCCCGCCAGCGCCAGCGAGATGTCCCCTTCGGCCGGGGCGCTTCGGTTAGAATCGAGCGATGCTCTCCGAACGTGCACAGATTCTGCTCAAGACCCTCGTCGAGCGCTACATCGCGGATGGCCAGCCGGTCGGTTCCAGGGCCCTGTCACGGTTTTCTGGGCTGGACCTGAGCCCGGCGAGCATCCGCAACCTGATGTCGGACCTCGAAGAGATGGGCCTCATCGTGAGCCCGCACACCTCTGCCGGGCGTATTCCGACACCGCGCGGTTATCGCTTCTTCGTCGACAGCCTGCTCACCCTGCAGCCACTGGAGCGCGAGCAGATCCGTGCGCTCGCGGACCAGTTCCACCCGGAGAACCCGCACCAACTAGTGCAGGCTGCCTCCACGCTGTTATCAGACCTCACCCACTTCGCGGGCCTGGTGATGACGCCGCGGCGCCGTACAACCGCTTTCCGCCACATCGAATTTCTGCGCTTGAACGAGCAGCGCGTCCTGCTCATCATCGTCTCGCCCACGGGCGACGTGCAGAACCGGGTCATCCTGGCCGACCGGGACTACAGCCCTTCGGAGTTGGTGGAAGCGGGGAATTTCCTGAATCAGCACTATGCCGGGCTGGACTTCGACCAAATCCGGGACCGCCTGTGTGACGAGTTGAAAGCGCTGCGCGACGACATGACCCGCCTGCTCACCCAGGCGATGGAAGCCGGTTCCCAGGCCATGACCGAAGGCGAGGACGGTTTCGTCCTCTCCGGCGAGCACCGCCTGCTGCACTCGGCGGACCTCTCCTCCAACATGGTGAGCCTGCGCCGCCTGTTCGAGGAGTTCGAGCAGAAGACCGGCCTCCTCCAATTGCTTCACTTGGGCACACGCGCCCAAGGAATACAAATTTTCATTGGTGGCGAATCCGGCCTTGTGCCTGTTGACGAGTGCTCAGTGGTGACCGCTCCCTACGAAGTGGATGGCGAGGTGGTGGGCACCGTAGGCGTCATCGGGCCAACCCGCATGGCCTACGAACGCGTCATCCCCATCGTGGAGATCACCGCCCGCCTGCTCTCCAATGCCATGTCCCAACGCCCCTCGGACCGAACACCCACCTCCTGACTTCTGGCGCGGCCCGCGGGGCCGGGCCCCACCGCCCCGAAGAGTAGCCATGGCCTTCCTGACTGAACCCGCCTACCGTCACGACAGCGCTCCTGCCATCGGTGTGCTGCTGGTGAACCTCGGCACGCCCCAGGCACCCACGCCCGCCGCCGTGCGCACCTACCTGCGCGAGTTCCTCACTGACCCACGGGTGGTGGAACTCCCTCGGCTGCCCTGGCGCGCGCTCCTAGAGGGGGTGATCCTGCCGCTGCGCTCGCGTTCCTCGGCGAAGAAGTACGCCAAGATCTGGACCCCGGAAGGCTCACCGCTGGCCTTCCATACCCAACGCCAGGCGCGCCTGCTGCAAGGCTATCTCGGCGAGAAAGTGGCGGCCCCGGTGCGGGTGGAGTACGCCATGCGCTATGGCCGTCCCGCCGTGGCCGAGGCCCTGGGTCGCCTGCGCCAGGCGGGTTGCGACAAGATTCTGGTCCTGCCGCTTTATCCGCAGTACGCATCGAGTTCCTCGGGGACGGTTTTCGACGCAGTGGGCCGGGCGGTCCAGAACCTGCGCAACGTCCCTGAACTGCGCGTGGTGAAACAGTTCCCCGCCCATCCGGGTTACATCGCGGCCTTGGCCAGCAGCGTGCGCGAGTACTGGCGCAGCAATGGCCGCGGGGAACTGCTGGTGACGAGTTTCCATGGCCTTCCGCGGGTCAGCCTGGACCGCGGCGACCCCTACCACTGCGAGTGCCATCGAACGGCCCGACTGCTGGCCGAGGCCCTGGAACTACCCCGCGACCGGTTGCTGGTGACCTTCCAGTCCCGCTTCGGGCGCGCCCGCTGGCTAGAACCCTACACGCTAGAGACGATGACCAAGCTCCCCGGCAAGGGCGTGCGGCGGGTGGACGTGTGCTGCCCGGGCTTCGTGTCGGACTGCCTGGAAACCCTGGAAGAGATCGCCCTGGAGAACAAGGCTGCGTTCCTGCAGGCCGGCGGCGCGGAGTTCCACTATATCGCCTGCCTAAATGAGCGCGACGACTGGATCCGCGCGTTGCGCGACCTGGCAGTGGAGCACATGGCGGGTTGGATTGGAGCGGACTACGACGCGGCTGCGGCCAAGAGCGACGGCGTGCAGCGTTTGGCGCGGGCGCGCGTCCTCGGCGCTACGAACTGATATTGCGCGTTGCCTCTTGAAACCGGCAGATGCAGCCCCACTTGCCGGAAGATTTCGTATCCAGGAGGCGTCACATGCAGCACCCGCAAGACGACACAGCAAGCAGCGCGCCCGAGGAATCCGGCGCCCCGCAACAACCCGCTGCCACTGACACGCCGGCCGAGTCCATACCCGGCCCCCTGGAACTGCTGCGCCGCGCCGAACTCAACGCCGAGGAGCACCGAGATGCTTGGCTTCGGGCCAAGGCGGAACTGGAGAACGCCCGCAAGCGCTTCCAGACGGAAATGAGCCAGGCGCGCAAATTCGCCAACGAATCCTTCGCCGAGGATCTGCTGCCGGTGCGCGACTCCCTGGAAGCCGCCCTGGCCGCGGAGAGCACGACGGTGGAGAACCTGCGTCAGGGGGTGGAATTGACCCTGCGCCAACTGCAGTCGGCCTTCGAGCGCAACGCGCTCAAGCAAGTCGACCCGGTGGGCGAGAAATTCGACCCGCACCGCCACCAAGCCATCTCCGCCGTGGAGTCCCCGGAGACGCCCAATACCGTGATTCAGGTGCTGCAGAAGGGCTACCTGCTACACGACCGCATGCTGCGCCCGGCGCTCGTCACCGTTTCGCGAGCGCCCGCCTGAGGCTTGAAACTCCGGCCTGGCGGCCGCAAATACCGTTACAGAATCAATATTCACTCACATTGACGACCAGTTAAGGAACCAGGATGGCAAAAATTATTGGTATCGACCTGGGCACGACGAATTCCTGCGTTGCCATCATGGAGAACGGGCAACCTAAGGTCATCGAGAATGCCGAGGGCACCCGCACGACCCCCTCCATCGTCGCCTACGCGGAGGACTCGGAAGTTCTCGTGGGCGCGCCCGCCAAACGGCAAGCGGTCACCAACCCGAAGAACACGCTGTACGCGGTCAAGCGGCTGATCGGGCGCAAGTTCGAGGACGCAGAGGTGCAGAAGGCGCTCAAGCTCGCCCCCTATGGCATCGTCGGCGCCCCCAACAAGGATGCCTGGGTAGAGGTGCGCGGCAAGCGGATGGCGCCGCCAGAGATCTCCGCCCAAGTGCTCATGAAGATGAAGAAGACCGCCGAGGACTACCTCGGCGAGGAAGTGACCGAGGCCGTGATCACGGTGCCCGCTTACTTCAACGACTCGCAGCGCCAGGCGACGAAGGACGCCGGCCGCATCGCCGGCCTGGAGGTCAAGCGGATCATCAACGAGCCGACGGCCGCGGCCCTGGCCTTCGGCCTGGATAAAAAGGAAGGCGACCGCAAGATTGCCGTGTATGACCTGGGCGGCGGCACTTTCGATGTCTCGATAATCGAAATCGCGGCAGTCGAGGGCGAGCACACTTTTGAGGTGCTCTCCACCAACGGCGACACTTTCCTCGGTGGCGAGGACTTCGACCAACGGCTCATGGACTACGTGGCCGACGAGTTCCGCAAGGAGCAGGGCGTGGACCTGCGTAAGGACATCCTGGCCTTGCAGCGCCTGAAGGAAGCGGCGGAGAAAGCCAAGATCGAACTGTCCTCGGCCCAGCAGACGGAGATCAATCTGCCCTACATCACGGCGGATGCCTCCGGGCCGCGGCACCTGGCAATAAAGGTGACGCGGGCGAAATTCGAGGCCTTGGTCGAAGAACTCGTGCAGCGCACGGCAGGGCCCTGCCTGACCGCCATCAAGGACGCCGGCGTAAGCCTCTCCGAGATCGCCGACGTCATTCTGGTGGGCGGGCAGACGCGTATGCCCAAGGTCCAGGAGAAAGTGAAGGAGATCTTCGGACGGGAACCGCGTCGGGACGTGAACCCGGACGAGGCAGTGGCCATCGGTGCGGCCATCCAGGGCGGTGTGCTCAAGGGCGAAGTGAAGGACGTGCTGCTGCTGGACGTGACGCCCTTGTCCCTGGGTATCGAAACCCTGGGCGGGGTCATGACCAAGCTGATCCAGAAGAACACCACCATCCCCACCAAGGCGCAGCAGGTGTTCTCCACGGCTGACGACAGTCAAACCGCGGTGACCATCCATGTGCTGCAAGGCGAGCGCGAGTTGGCCTCGGGCAACAAGAGCCTGGGGCAGTTCAACCTGGCCGACATCCCGCCTGCTCCGCGCGGCCAGCCGCAGATCGAGGTGGCCTTCGACATTAACGCCGATGGCATCCTGCATGTTTCGGCCAAGGACAAGGCCACGGGCAAGGAGGCCAAGATCACCATCAAGGCCAACTCCGGTCTGTCCGAGGACGAGATCCAGCGGATGATGAAGGACGCTGAAGCGCACGCCGAGGAGGACCGCAAGGCCGTTGAACTGGTCAACGCCCGTAACCAGTGCGATGTATTGATCGCGAGCGTGCGCAAGTCCTTGGCCGAGCACGGCGACAAGCTCAGCGCCGAGGAGAAGGGGAGCATCGAGGCCGCCATGCAGGCGGCGGAGACGGCTATGAAGGGCAACGAGCAGGCGGACATCGAGGCCAAGACGCAGGCCCTGGCAGCAGCTTCCCAAAAGCTGGGCGAGAAAGCCTACGCGCAGCAGGCGGAAGCCGCAGGGGCCCCCGGCGGGGGCCACTCGGCCAAGCCGGAGGATGGGAACGTGGTGGACGCTGAATTCGAAGAGGTGAAGGACCGCAAGTAGCACCCGTCGCGAGCCGGGGTGTAGCGGGGGGTGTGGGCGCCGAGCGCGCCTCACCCCCCTTTTACTGCAAAGACACTTAGGGTGCGAGATGGCCAAACGGGACTACTACGAGGTGCTCGGCGTTACCAGGGACGCCGCAGAGGACGAATTCAAGAAGGCCTACCGCAAGCTGGCCATGCAGTTCCATCCAGACCGCAACCCGGATGACGCCAAGGCCGAGGAGCGGTTCAAGGAAGCGAAGGAGGCTTACGAGGTTCTCTCCGACCCGCAGAAACGTGCCGCCTACGACCGTTATGGCCACGCTGCGATCGACGGCCAAGCTGCGGCCGGCGGCGGCGGCGGTTTTGGGGGCTTCAGCGACCTCGGGGACATTTTTAGCGAAATCTTCGGCGGCGGGCGCGGCCAGTCAAACGTCTACCGCGGGGCAGACCTCCGATACAACCTGGAGATCTCGCTGGAGGACGCCGCCCGGGGGACGGAGACCAAAATCCGGGTGCCCACCCGCGACACCTGCGAAACCTGCTCAGGCTCCGGCGCAAAGGCGGGAACCCAGCCCACCGCTTGCCCCACCTGCGGCGGACAAGGGCAGGTTCGGATGCATCAGGGCATCTTCTCCATCCAGCAGACCTGCCCGCGTTGCAGTGGCATCGGTAAGATCATCCGTGACCCCTGTGCCCCTTGCCAGGGCTCAGGCCGGGTCAAGGGCAGCAAGACGCTGTCCATCAAGATTCCGGCGGGTGTGGATGAGGGCGATCGTATCCGCTTGACCGGCGAAGGCGAGGCCGGCGTGAACGGTGGGCCCACCGGCGACCTCTACGTGGTGGTCCGCGTGAAACCACACCCCGTCTTCGCGCGCGAGGAAAACGACCTCCACTGCGAGATGCCCGTGAGCTTCACCTGCGCGGCACTGGGCGGAGAGATCGAGATCCCCACCCTGGAGGGGACGGCCAAGGTCCGCGTCCCTGCGGAGACCCAAACCGGCAAGGTGTTCCGGCTGCGCGGCAAGGGAATCAAGGGGGTACGCACCCATGCCTACGGCGATCTGCTATGCAAGGTCGTCGTGGAGACCCCGGTGAGCTTGACTGCGCGCCAACGCGAGTTGCTCGAAGAACTCGAAGCCCTGAACCTCAAGGACGCAGCGGCACACAGTCCGCGTGCCAGGTCCTGGATGGAGAAGGTGCGGGAGTTCTTCGCCGCCTGAGTCAGCCCGCCGGCCTTGATTAGCCCTCGGCGGGCGGCGCCTCCTCCTCGGCGCCGTCCGCAGCAGGTGCGGCGAAGAAGTATCCCTGCGCCCAATCCACACCGAGATCGCAAAGCACCTGCGCACTCTGCGCGTCCTCTACCCACTCGGCGACGGTGACGAGCCCGAAGCTGCGCGCCGTGTCCACGATGGTCCTCACCAACTGGCGCACACGCGGGTCGGTTGCTACCCGCGCCACCATCCAACCTTCGATTTTAAGGAAGTTGACCGTCAGATCCGCCAGGTAGCGGAAGGAACTGCTACCGCTACCAAAATCGTCCACCGCCACGCGGAAGCCGTTGTCCAGCAGGGGCTTCAATTGCTTCTTGAGGGCCTTGGGATCGCCGTTCTGGCGCTCGGTGATTTCCACCACGAGCGGGTTAGGCCGGCGTCGGCTGCCCAGCAGGTCCAAGGATTCGGCCAATTTAAGCAGCTGGGTCACTTGGTTCACGTCCGCCAGGAACTGAGCAGAGAGATTGATGAACTGGGAGTGGGCGACGCCGCCCAGTTCCTGGGCGCGAGCCCCACGGGCCAGCGCGGCGTTGACGACAGTGCGGTCGATGGAGGCAATCAGGTGCAGCGACTCGGCTGCCGAAATAAAGTGCGAGGCGGGCACGAGCTCGTTTTCACGGGTGAGGATGCGCGCCAACGCCTCCTCTGCGACGACCTCGCCACTGCGCAGGTCCACCATAGGTTGGAAGGCGGCGACGATGCGGTTCTCGTGTAGCGCCGTCTGCACCTGAGAGGCCTCCCACACCACGCTCCCCCGACGGCCCTCGGCGACGCCACTGCAGATGACGCGGTCCCGGCCGGTCTGCTTGGCCTCGTAGAGCAGCGAGTCGGCCTGCCCGATCAGGGCATCCAGGGATTCCACCTCCGCGGTATAAATGGCCACGCCGCCGGAAATAGCGATCCCCAGATCCCCCTGAGGCAGCGTCAGGGGCTTCGAGCGCACCAGCTTGCGCGCGCGCTCCCCTGCGGAGAGGGCGCCACGTGAATCGAGCCGGTGCAGGCAGACGATGAACTCCTCGCCCCCCCAGCGGGCGATCCAGTCCCCACCCCGCAGGTTCTGCGAGAGCAACTTGGCCACGTGCGTGAGCGCGAGATCCCCCACGTGGTGCCCGTACTGGTCGTTCACCAGCTTGAATCGGTCGATGTCAAAAAGCGCCAGTGCGAAGACGGGGCCATCCCGGCGCGCCCGGTTCCACTCGATCTGCAGCCGGGCCTCAGCCGCACGCCGGTTGGGCAGACCCGTGAGGTAGTCCTCCATGGCCAGGCGCGTGATCTCCTGTTCCTGGACCTTGCGCTCGCTGATGTCTCGCTCGATGGCAATCCAATGGGTCGGCGCCCCGCCCGCCTCCCCTGGCACGGGCACCACGGAGAGTTCCAGCCAGAACGGCTCACCATTCTTGCGATAGTTCAGAATCTCGGCATGCCCGCGGCGACCTGCGGCGATCGCCTCACGCAGGGCCATGCGCGTGGCTTGACTGGTGTCAGCTCCCTGCAGGAAGCGCGGGGTGCGCCCCTGGGCCTCCTCGCCGCTGTAACCCGTGACCTTGGTGAACGCAGGGTTCACGTACAAGATCTCCTGACGGTCATTGGTGATGAGAACGATCTGGTCCGAGGCCTCGATGGCTGCCGAGAGGAGCCGGCGCTGTTCCAGGGCCTGCTCGGCCGTACTCAAGTGGACGGCAAAGCAGTGCACTAGTTCATCACCCGCCTCGCCGAGCGCCACGCCGGCGACCTGCACTCTCACCCCGCCGGACCTCGGCAGGGCGAGGCAGATACCCGGGGGTGGCGCACCATCCTCGCCGGCAACCTGCATGAGGTGACGCCAGGCGGCCTCGCCCAGCAGGCGCCGCGCGTTCTGGCCCACCAGCGCGCTGGTCGTTTGGCCGAAGAGCGTGGCAAAGGCCGGGTCGCAGTCGAGCAAAAGTTCGTCCGTGCGACGGACGGTGAAACGCCCTATCTGAGCCGCATCCAAGAATTCCGCTGCGTAGCGATCGAGCAACTGACGCTCGCGCCGGAGGAAGGCCTGTGTCAACTCGTTCAGGCTAGCCCCCGCCACGAGTTCCAGTAATTGGTCTGAGAGGTGGAACAGGCGTTGCAGACCGGTGCGTGCCGCCGCCTGGCGGCCGTTGGAGACTTCCGCCTGCAGCACCACCCCCGCTTGCTGGAACTCGCCGCACAGCTCGCGCAGCGTCGCCCAGGCAGCAGCAAGCGCCGGGTCGGCGGGGCCCTGGGGCACGGCACCGAGGCTCTCCCATGCCGGGGGCGCGGGCTCCAGAGAGGTCCCTTCCAGGACCGCCGCCGAGGCCTGGGCAAGATAACGCTGCTGTTGCCCTAACAGCGCAAAGAACGGGGGGAACAGCGTGGGCGAACCCAGGGCACGGTCGTCTGCGGATTCGGGCGCGAGCGGATTCATGGTCGGTCTACCCTCGCCGCCAGAGCGTGCCGCCCGGCGTATCCTCGAGGACGATCCCCGCGGCGAGCAACTCGTCGCGAATCTCATCGGAACGGGCGAACGCGCGCGCCTTGCGCGCCTGGGTTCGTTCAGCCACGAGGGAGTCCACACGCGCCGCGTCGAGTGACGGCCCGGGGGCGCCTTGCAGAAACGCCTGGGGATCAAGCTGCAGCAGGCCTAGGCGCCCGGCCAGTGCGCGCAGGCGCCCGGCGTCTACGGCCGCCGCCTCCCGGTTCACCTTCCCCGCCAAGTCGAAGAGCACAGCGCAGGCCTCGGGCGTATTAAAGTCGTCATCCATGGCGAGTTTGAAACGTTGTTCGAAGGGGTCGCTCCCGTCCAACTCCAGCGCTACGGGCGGGCAGTCGCGAAGCGCCGTGTAGAGCCGGGTTAACCCCTGGCGGGCGTCATCCAGGTGCTGATCCGAGTAATTGAGCGGGCTGCGATAATGGGCACGAGTGATGAAGAAGCGCACCACTTCAGCACTATACTTCTGCAGGACGTCGCGGACGGTGAAGAAATTGCCGAGAGACTTCGACATTTTTTCGTCGTCCACCCGGACGAAACCGTTGTGCATCCAATAATTCACGAACCGATGACCGTGGGCCCCTTCGGACTGAGCAATCTCGTTCTCGTGATGCGGGAACAGCAGGTCCTGACCGCCGCCGTGAATGTCGAAATGCGCCCCCAGGAGTTCCTCGCTCATGGCCGAGCACTCGATATGCCAGCCGGGCCGCCCCGGCCCGTAAGGCGACTCCCAGAAGGGCTCCCCGGGCTTGGCGGCTTTCCACAGCACGAAGTCCAGGGGATCGCGCTTGGACCGGTCCACCTCCACGCGCTCGCCCGCACGAAGGTCGGCCAGGGACTTGCCGGAGAGCTTGCCATAACCCGCGAACTCGCGCACAGCGTAGTAAACGTCGCCGTTATCAGCCCGATAGGCGAGTCCCCTCGCCACAAGCGACTCGATCAGGCGCATCATGCCGGGGATGTGCTCAGTGGCGCGGGGCTCGAAATCAGGTTTGGCGACGCCCAAGGCGGCGGCGTCCTCGTCCATGAACCCGATGAACCGCTGCGTGAGTTCCCCGATGGATTCGCCGTTCTCCAGGGCCCGACGAATGATCTTGTCGTCGATGTCGGTGATGTTGCGCACGTAGGTGGTGTCGAAACCCGAGGCCTGCAGCCAGCGGCGGACGATGTCGAACGCCACCAGGACCCGGGCGTGCCCGATATGGCAATAGTCGTAGACGGTCATCCCGCAGACGTACATGGAAACCTGTCTCGGACGCAGCGGGACGAAGTCTTCCTTCTGGCGGGTGAACGAGTTGTGAATTCTCAGCATGGTAGGCGGAACCGGCAAAGTAGCGAATGCTACGCAATTTTAATGGCTTGGCAACCCCACCGGACAGTCCCGATGGAACCGGTTGCCCTGCAGCCGGGGTACCACCCACACTATAGCAATTGTGTAGGGGCGGGCCTTGTTGGTAAAATCCCTCCCTATTACAACAGCCTAGCGCCGAAACCTCTAAAAGCATCGCACAATGGCCAAGCACCGCCTCCGAGCCGTAGCCGGATTATTGTTGTTCGGCGCAGTTTGCAGTACTTCGGTGTATGCCGACGAATATCAGGAAGGGGTCAAGTTGTATCGCCAAGGCGCGAGGAACGAGGCCCTGGATCGGCTCAACGCGTTCCTCTCCGATCACGGAAGGGACGCACGGGCTCGATTCCTCAAGGGCGTTATCCTAACCGACTTGGGCAAAGTCCCCGATGCGGTCAAGGTTTTTACAGGGCTCACCGAGGATTATCCGGAGATGCCCGAGCCCTACAACAACTTGGCCGTGAACTTCGCGTCCCTGGGCGACTACGACCGTGCGCGCAAGACCCTCGAGATGGCCATCCGGACGCATCCAAGCTATGCCGTCGCCCACGAGAACTTGGGCGATATCTACGCTACGTTGGCGAGCCAAGCCTATGATCGGGCCCTACAACTCGACGGCAGCAACGCCGCTGCTCAGAAGAAGCTCACGCTGATTCGGGAACTACTCCCGGCCGGTGCGCAAGTGAATCCGGCGCGCGTGGAAGCACCCAAGCCACCGCCCCCGCCGCCGCCGCCGCCAGCGAAGCCGGTACCTGAGCTGCGGGCAACCCCGGAGCCGCGCCCGACGCCCGCACCCGCACCCGCGCCGGTCAAAGCACCCGAGGCGCGCCCTATGGCGGAGCCTAAGCCCGCGGTGGAGGCTCGGCCGGCACCCGAGGAGAAGCCGGCGCCGAAGGCGGTTCCCGAAGCCACCGAAGCGGTGAACCGGGCCGTGGAAGGCTGGGCACGCGCTTGGTCCAGCGGCAACATCGAGGCTTACCTGGGTCATTACGCGGCGGATTTCCAGCCCCCTGCGGGCGAAACGCGGGCACAGTGGGAGGCCAGTCGGCGTGAGAGGCTGGGACACTCCCGCAAGATCCGCGTCACCGCCAGCGGTATCCGGGTGCACGCCACGGACAGCACGCATGCTGCGGCGACCTTCCGGCAAACCTACAGTTCCGAGAGCTTGCACGCCTCTGGGACAAAGACCCTTCACCTGGTCAAACACGGGGAGAAATGGTTGATTCGGCAGGAACTGATCGAAAAGTGATGAAACCCTTGTTCCTCAAACGGCGGCGCGCTCCCCTGGCACTGCTGGCGCTGTGCGCTTGCGCGGTGGTGATTCCAAGTAGCGTCTCCTCCATGGGCCGGCAACTCGCCCTGGGTGCGGTCGGCGCACCGGCCACCAGCATCGGGGCGGCCTCGCCGGAGAAGCGGTTGGTCAAGGCACTGCTGGCCATTCGCGAGAACCACCTCTCGGCTGCGCTCGCCGAAATCGATGGATTACTCGAGACCTACCCGAATTTTCGGCTGGCGCAGTTGATCCGTGGCGACCTCCTCCTGGCGAGGGCGAAGCCGATTCGCGCCATGGGCGATGCCGACCAGGCGCCCGCAGACCGTCTGAACGACCTGCGCGCCGAGGCGCGTGCGCGCCTCGTCCGCCATCAGCGCGAGGTGCCTCGCGGCATGGTGCCCAAGTACCTGCTGAAACTGCAGGCACGCCAGCGAAACGCCATCGTGGTGGACACGGCAAAATCCACCTTGTATCTGTTCGAGAACCACGATGGCGAGGCCCGCTACGTGGCGGACTACTACATCTCCGTGGGCAAGAACGGCAGCGACAAGGCGCGCGAGGGGGATAAGCGCACGCCCTTGGGCGTCTACCACGTGGCGGCCGAACTCCCCACCCGTCGCCTGGGCGCACTCTACGGAATCGGCGCCTTCCCACTCAACTATCCCAACGAGTGGGATGAGCGGCAGGGCCGCAAAGGCCACGGCATCTGGCTCCACGGCGTTCCGCGCGACACCTACAGCCGCCCGCCGCGGGCGAGCGACGGCTGCGTCGTGCTGACCAACCAGGACCTCGACGCGGTGTCCAAGCACCTGCAGATCGGGCTCACGCCCGTGATCATCGCCGACGGTGTGGAGTGGGTGCCGCCCGCGCAGTCAGCACAACGCCAGGAAGCCCTGTCGCGGGAGTTGGAGAATTGGCGGCAGAGTTGGGAGAACCGGGACACCGATGGCTACCTGCGCTTCTACGCGCGCAATTTCTCCAGCGGCGACCAGAACCTGGAGCAGTGGGGCGGGCAGAAGCGGCGCGTCAACGCGAGCAAGACCTGGATCAAGGTGCACCTGACGGAAGTGTCCATGTTCCTCTACCCGGGCCGTGATGACTTGGCCGTGGTGGACTTCATGCAGGACTACAGCAGCAACAACCTCGGCAACAAGATGCGCAAGCGCCAGTACTGGGCCAGGGATGGCGCTGGCTGGAAGATTCTCTACGAAGGCAGTGCCTGAAGGATGACTGAACATGCTCCGTAAACTGATTTGTTCCACCCTGCTACTCGCCTCGCTGGCCAGTGCGGACCTGCGCGCGGCCCCGCCCTCCCAGGTCGAGGTAAAGACCAACCGCGGCACCTTCGTGATTGAGCTCTACGCGGACAAGGCGCCGAAGACGGTGGCGAACTTCCTGGAGTACGTGAAGGACGGATTTTTCAAGGGGACCGTGTTCCACCGAGTCGTACCCGGATTCGTGATCCAGGGCGGCGGCTTCGACGCTGACCTGCGCCAGCGGCCCAACCGAGCCCCCATTGAGAACGAGGCGGCCAACGGCCTGCGCAACGAGCGTGGCACGCTGTCCATGGCGCGCACCCGTGACCCGCAGTCAGCGACGTCCCAGTTCTTTGTGAACCTGGTGGACAACGTGGCGCTGGACTACCGCTCCGCCACCCCGTCGGGCTACGGCTATGCCGTGTTCGCCAAGGTGGTGAAGGGCATGGATGTCATTGACGCGATCGGCGCGGCGCCCACCCAATTCGCCGGTGGCATGGAGAATGTCCCCTCCACCGCTATCGTCATCGAGCGCGCTTGTGTGCTCGGCACCAAACCCTGCTGAAGGAGCATCGAAAAAGATCATGGTTCGTCTACATACGACGCTGGGCATCATCGGGCTGGAGCTCGACCCGGAAAATGCCCCCCTCACGACGGCAAATTTCCTCAAGTATGTGACCGAGGGTCACTACGACGGAACCTTGTTCCATCGCGTCATCGACAACTTCATGATCCAGGGCGGCGGCTTCACTGCGGGCTTCAAGCAAAAGCCCACCCACCCGCCGATCAAGAACGAAGCGGCGAACGGTCTGAAGAACGCTGCCTACACCGTGGCGATGGCGCGCACGCCGGATCCGCATTCGGCTTCCAGCCAGTTCTTCATCAACGTGTCGGACAACGACTTTCTCGACTACCGTGCGGCCACCGAGCGTGAATTCGGCTACTGCGTCTTTGCCACGGTCGTGGAGGGTAAGGAAGTGGTCGACGAGATCAAGCGTGTGCGCACGGGCTCCAAGTCTGGGCATCAGGACGTCCCAGTCGATGATGTGATGATCACCCGCGCCGAAGCGGTCTGACTCCCGAAGGCGGAGCCCGCGCGGGCGTGGGCTTCACTGCCTTCATCTCCGACCTGCACCTGAGCCCCGGACAGCCACGCCTTCAGGAACTCCTCCTGTCGTTCCTGAGCGGGCCGGCGCGCGAGGCTTCCGCGCTCTACATCCTCGGAGACCTGTTCGAGTACTGGGTCGGTGACGAGGCCCTGCGAGAGCCCTTCAACGCGGCAGTGGCACAGGGGATGAAGTCCTTGCGCGCTGCGGGCGTGCCGCTCTACCTGATGCACGGCAACCGCGACTTCCTCTTGGGTCGGCGCTTCGCCGCCGCCGCCGGTGCGCAGCTACTCCAAGACCCCACGGTGTTGAACCTGTATGGCACGCCCACGTTACTCATGCATGGCGATACCCTATGCACCGAGGACCTGGCTTACCAGCGGTTTCGGCGCCGCGCGCGCCATGCGCTGCTGCAACGACTGTTCCTGCTGCAACCCTACGCTTGGCGCCTTCGCTGGGCCGGGCGGGCACGTGCCATGAGCGAAGTGGCAAAACAGACGAAAAGCATGGCGATCATGGACGTCGCCCCCCTGGCCGTGGCGGCAGCGCTGCGCGAGCACGCGTGCAGCCGACTCATCCACGGCCACACCCACCGCCCGGCGCGCCACAGTCTGCTGGTGGACGGTAGGGCCTGCGAACGGCTGGTGTTGGCGGACTGGCATGGCGCGGGCCACTACCTGCGCTGCGATGCCTCCGGTTGCCAGCCGGTGGAACTAGGCGCGGACTAAGCCTGGAGGCGAAGGAAGCGGCCTGGGGTGCGCGCCGGAAGCGTTTCGGTGTCGCCCCGGTGGCCCCCCTCGACGGGAACCTCCACCTGGGTGATTCAGGCCCCTGCAAAAGGCTAGCCATCCGGTCGGGCTTGGCAAAAAAATCCCTGAGATGATGCGCACCGAGAGCCTGGTTGCTAACAATTAGGCCCCCTGGCCGAACTGAAGACCCAGGGGACTATCGCATCACGACCTGCCGGAATCAAAGCCCATACAGGCGGCTCAAGGAGGCTGGAGGTATTCAGCCCCACCGCTAAGGCTGCAGTCATGTTGAAGATGGTCGTCCCTAAAAGACCATTTCTGTACGCCGAATACCCACATTGAAAGCGGAGGGGGCAGGGCCGCGGAACCAACTCGAAGGCAGTTGCCTTTGGGCAATCGACCCCACTGCTGGCGCCGTGGCGGGGTGCCGGCTGCTGGGTAGGCAGCGTTCGTGCCGCGGGGCTTATAGAGAGCGACACGGGGGATTCCTGCCGACCAGAAGAGGACGTTGGGTCGCGCATGATCGACGCCCCGAGCGGAGTGACGCAGGTGGCCTAGGACCGGCTAGGGAAACCCGGTGGGTCGCATCGACGCGGAAGGTCGAAGCGCCGCTTGGCACTACAACGGCCTAGGCCAAGTGTCCAGGCTAGAGCTTCGACGCTCCACGGGATTGACCGTGGGGCAGCGGTTGGCCAAGGCCTCTTTGTGCCCGGGGTTGGCCTGGGGAATGGCCCCGTGCACCCCGCCGCTTCGGCTCGCGCCGGGGAACCATCTCGGGCTGCGGTTCACCGGCGCGGGCTCCACCGATACCTAACCCCACCCTATTGGAAGGGGCTCGCCCGCGCTCCCGGTTAGCGGCTGTGAGATCATGGGTTGTCGGTTGTGCTCCCGGCGCGCGCTGCAATGGCTGGGTGCTGCGTCGACTCCCACGGGACCGGTTAAGCCGGTGCCGCCTTCCGGAAAACTCAGATTGGACGAACTGCCGAAACCGGGCGCGCGCAGCGGCATCACGCCCCTTGCGTACCTGATCCCCTTCCTTGCGCCTTACCGCCTGGTGGTGGGATTGGCTGCCGTGTTCCTGTTGTCTGCCGCCTTGCTTGCCCTGGCTGTACCCGTGGGCGTTCGGCAAATGATCGACCACGGGTTCTCCCGAGACAACGCGCTCCTCATCAATCGCTACTTCCTGCTGCTGATAGTCATCGCGCTGGCGCTGGGCGTGGCCACCGCAGGACGCTTCTACTGTGTCAGTTGGCTGGGCGAGCGCGTCGTTGCGGACTTGCGGCGGCAGATCTTCGGCCATCTGCTCACCCTTTCGCCGTCCTACTTCGAGGTCATGCCCACCGGCGATCTGCTCTCGCGCCTCAGTGCGGATACCACCCTGGTCCAGACCGCTCTGTCCTCGAGTCTGTCCATCGCCCTGCGCAATGTGCTCCTGCTCTGCGGGGGCTTGGCCATGTTGCTGCTCACCAGCCCGGCCATGACGGGCTTGGTGCTGCTGGCCGTGCCCGTGGTGGTGATGCCGCTGGTCCTGCTGGGGCGTGCCGTGCGCCGCCGCTCGCGTGCAGCGCAGGAGCGGGCTGCCGAGAGCAATGCCTGGGCAGCCGAAACCCTGGGCGGGATCCAGGCGGTACAGGCCTACAACCAGGAGGGCTTCGCGCGCAGTCGCTTCAACGCCGCGGTGGATGCGGTTTTCGTCGCGGGCGCGCGGCGGGCGCGCACGAGAGCCCTGCTCACGGCGTTGGTCATCACCTTGGTTTTTTCGAGCGTCGTTGGTGTGCTATGGGTTGGCGCCCAGTCCGTGCTGGACGGGCGCATGAGCGCCGGAGCGCTCAGCCAGTTCATCCTCTACGCCATCATGGTGGCGACGGGCACTGGCGCGCTCTCGGAAGTCTGGGGCGAGCTGCAGCAGGCGGCAGGTGCCGCCGAGCGGCTGACGGACTTGCTCTCGGTGGTGCCAAGCATACGCGCGCCGGCTCACCCCATTCCCCTACCCGTACCGGCTAAAGGACATATCCAACTGCAGGGCGTGGATTTGGCGTACCCCCTGCGCCCCGGGGTGCTGGCGCTCGATGGCATCGACCTCGAGGTTCGCCCGGGCGAGACCGTTGCGTTAGTCGGCCCCTCCGGCGCCGGCAAGACCTCGCTTTTCGCCCTGCTACTGCGCTTCTTCGATCCCACCCGGGGCATCATCCGTCTCGACGGGGTGGACGTCGCCCAGGCGGATCCGTCGGAGGTTCGCCGCCGCTTTGCCCTGGTGGCACAGGACACGGTCATCTTCAGCGGCACCGCGCTCGACAACCTTAAGCTGGGTCGCCCGGAGGCTAGCGCGGAGGAAGTGCGAGCCGCGGCGCGCGCCGCGCAGGCCGATGAATTCATCCTGGCCCTACCGCAAGGCTATGCGAGCTTCCTGGGTGAGCGCGGCGTGGCACTGTCCGGCGGACAGCGCCAGCGAATCGCCATCGCCCGAGCCATTCTGCGCGATGCGCCCGTACTGCTGCTCGACGAGGCGACCAGTGCATTGGATGCGCAGAGTGAACATCTAGTCGCACAGGCGCTCGGCACTCTCATGCGCAGTCGAACGACGCTGGTCATCGCCCATCGGCTGGCCACCGTACAGCGGGCCGACCGCATCCTCGTGCTCGACCGCGGGCGCCTGGTGGCGCAGGGAACCCATGCTGAGTTGCTCGCGGCGGGCGGCCTCTACGCGACGCTCGCCACCCTCCAATTTGGCCTGCAGGCACCCCAGCAGTAAGTTGGGCGCTCTCCACCCCACCGGCAGGAGCGCTCCCATGAGTTCAGCACCTTCCGCCCAGTCCGTGGCCCTGTTCCGCTACGGCCTGATCGCCGAGTTCGCCCAACGCCACGCCCGACGACTCCACCAGGCGCTCCACGCTGACTGCGTTCTTTAGCTGCTCGAGTTCTAGATCTGGGATGCGCGCCATGCCGGTCGTCTCCTAAAACCTGTCAATACGCAAATACGCTTTCTTATTGCATGCATATATGGTCTCTTTCAAGCGACGCAGGAAAAAGGGTGCCGACCGTGGCGCCATCGCTTTCTTTTCATGGGTGGACGATGGGCTTCGGCAAACGGTTGGCGGCGCTGCGCAAGGAGCGCGCGATGACACAGCAGGCATTGGCCGATCAGGTCGGCTGTCACGTCACGATGGTGCGCCGCTACGAGGCGGACGCGACTCAGCCTACGCTGGAGGTGATCCGCAACATGGCCCGGGCGCTGTCGGTCAGCGCAGATGCGCTGGTGTTCGAGGACAAGGAGCGTGACCCGGGCGATGAGCTGCGCATGCAGTTCGAGGCCGTCAGCCAGTTGCCGCCCGCCGAACAGTCCGTGGTCAAGGAAGTGCTGGAGAGCCTCATCATCAAGTACCAGGCCCGGCGCCGGGATTCGACCCGCGCGGCCACGACACCGCCAGAGGCCAAAGCCCCCGGCAAACGCACTGCACACACGCCACATCGCGATGAGCACGGCACCGACCACCGCGCCGCTGCAAGCGATCCTCGGCAGCCACATCCTCTTGCTGCGCGATCAGCGCGTGATGCTCGATGCCGACTTGGCCGAGCTCTACGGCGTGCCGACCAAGGTGCTGGTGCAGGCCGTCAAGCGCAACTTGGTGCGCTTCCCCGAAGACTTCATGTTTCAGCTATCGGACGATGAGTTCGCCGCTTTGAGGTCACAAACTGTGACCTCAAACACCGGGCGCGGCGGCAGGCGCACCGCGCCCTATGCCTTCACCGAACAAGGCGTGGCCATGCTCTCGTCCGCGCTCAGCAGCCCGCGTGCCGTCGCCGTCAACATTGAGATCATGCGCAGCTTCGTGCGCGTGCGGGCGCTGGCAGCCACGCATGGCGACTTGGCCAAGCGCCTGGCCGATCTGGAAGACAAAACCGAGGCATTGGCACAGCAGCACGACACCTTGCATCACAACACCCGCGCCCAGCTCAAGCAGGTGTGTTCAACGCGCTGCGCGAGTTGATGACGCCACCCGATCCGCCCAAGCGGCCTGTCGGCTTTGTCCCGCCCAAGGAGAAGAACAAGGGCTGATCGCCAAGCGTTTCAAACTCAAGCCCGGGCTCCTCATGACACGCGGAGGAAGTGACCGGACGGGGCCGCGTCGCCAGCCCGCCCCATCCGGCATGGACGGGCGCCCTCGGCAGGATCGGGGGCAATGGGCTCAAGTTCTTGCGCCCAACAGCCGAATAGCCGAGGGTCGGTCGGCCAATCGGCCTTATTCCTCTTCGGTTCCGGCTAAACTATGGTTTCGACCGGCGCCGCCGGACCAACCAAGAATGACCTGGGAATCTTATCCGTGAAAGCCCACAGCATCGCCGTACTCGCAACAGTCCTCCTGTGCGCCTGCTCGAGCATGGGCTCCTCCCCGCGCGAACAGTCCAAGAACGCACTACCCGGAGACAAGGCAAAGATCGAATCTCGCGATCCGCTCAGCGCGAACAAGGTGGACGCCGCGCGGGGGCCCGCCACGGCGGCCACGGGAGCGACCGCGCCCACCCCCGACGCGCCCGTGGTGCAGCCCTTGCCGGACACGGGTGTTGAGGGTTCCGCCCCGCGCCCGACAGCCGGCGAGGGCAACAGCGTCGCCGTCGGCCCTGGCGCGGGAATTGCCGACAAGCCCGCCGACATAAAGGCAGCATTGTCCGATACAGCCAGCCCGCTAGGCAAACGCTCGGTGTACTTCGAGTTCGACAAGTTCAACATCCGCCCCGAAGACCAGGCGCTGGTCGAGGCGCACGGTCGCTTCCTCTCGGAACACCGCAGCGTGAAAATACGCATCGAAGGCAACTGCGATGCGCGCGGGAGCCGGGAACTCAACCTCAGCCTGGGCCAACGCCGGGCCGATTCGGTAAAAAAGGCGTTAATGCTCCTAGGCGCCCAGGAAAAACAAATCCAGTCGGTGAGCTACGGCTCGGAGAAGCCCAAGGCGACGGGCACGGGGGAAGAAGCCTGGGCTGAGAACCGCCGCAGCGATATCAACTATCCAGACTTCGACCCCAAACCCTGAGTCGGCGGCCGCGGCAGACGCGCCCTCGACAACGACAGGGCCGGGGCAACCGGGCCCTGTCCAAACAATGCGATGTCGATGGGCTCCAGGACCGGATGCTCGTCGCTGCGGATTTCACTGGCCATCGGCGACCCGCCGGCGTCCAAGGCGTAGCCCGTGCCGTTGGTTATAGGCACGTAGCGTTGCCACTGGACGATCGACACGTTGTTGGTGGACAGCGCCACGGGCAGGCCTACGGCATCTTGATCCAAGTAGAACCGCAGCCCGCGGCGGGGCTCAAAGCGAAGAATATCCGAGACCATGCCACCCGGCTTGTCGAACACCCACGCGTCATTCACGCTCGGGTCCGGCGATGGATGGACCGAGCGGGAACCACCGACTGAAGGACAGATGTGTGGCCCAAGCGCCTGGGCTCGCGTCAGGCGTGAGTTACACGAGCACGGCGACGCGCACACCGAATAGTTTTGGGATGCACCCGCTACTTCCCTTCCCCCAACCAAACTCCGAGGGGGACAGGCGCCACCGGCGCCCTTGTGGACCCGTCGTTTCTCTGACTGCGCGGGGGCTCGCTCGGCAAGTGGGTGGAGCCTAGCGGTTTAGGATCCTTCTAGCTCTCCAGCCCCTGGCGCAGATCCTCTTGCAGGTCGCTGAGGGCTTCAAGCCCCACGGCTACACGCAATAGCCCCTCGGTCACGCCTGTCTCCAGGCGCACCTCCGGCGCGATGCGCCCATGGGTCGTGCTAGCGGGGTGGGTGATCGTGGATTTGGCGTCGCCCAGGTTCGCGGTAATGGACAACAGCCGCGTCGAATCCAACACGCGCCAGGCTGCCTCGCGACCACCGCGTACGACGAAGGAGACGACGCCACCGCCCAAGCGCTGCTGACGCAGCGCCAGTTCATGTTGCGGATGGCTCGCCAGACCGGGGTAGTAGACACGCTCCACGGCGGGATGGGCCTCCAGCCAGTGCGCGAGTTGCAGGGCCCCGGCACAGTGCGCCTCCATGCGAAGACGCAGGGTCTCCAGGCCCTTCAACACCACCCAGGCGTTGAAGGGGCTGAGCGTTGCACCACCCGTGCGCAGGAACGTAGTGAGCGGCGCACGCACGAGCTTGTCGCTTCCCAGGACGGCGCCACCCAGCACCCGGCCCTGACCGTCAAGGTATTTGGTGGCGGAATGGGTGACCACGTCGGCCCCTAGCGCAAGGGGCCGCTGCAGTGCGGGGGTACAGAAGCAGTTGTCCACGGCCAAGAGCGCATCGGCCGCGTGGGCGATTCGTGCGAGCTCGGCGATGTCGGCAATCTCGGTGAGCGGATTGGACGGCGTCTCCACAAAAAATAGCCGCGTGTTGGGCCGTAAGGCATCCCGCCACTGTTGCGTGTCGGTCAGGCTGACGAAGGTCGTCTCGACGCCGAAGCGGCCGAGCAGATTCTTCAGCAACTGGACGGTGGCGCCGAAGAGGCTGCGCGAGGCGACGATGTGGTCGCCCGCCTTCAGTAAGCCGAGCACGCAGCCCATGATCGCCGCCATTCCGGAGGCCGTGGCCACGCAGCACTCGGCGCCCTCGAGCGCGGCGAGCCGGTCCTCGAACATCTTGACGGTGGGGTTGGTGTAACGCGAATAGACCATCCCCTCGTCCTCGCCGGCGAAGCGCGCGGCGGCCTGGGCAGCGGAGGAGAACACAAAACTCGAGGTCAGGTACAGCGCCTCGGAATGCTCATTGAAATGGCTACGCTCGACCCCTGCGCGAACGGCAAGGGTATCGAATTCGAGGTGGGACATCGCGGTGGGAGAGGCCTTCGTGAAAAGGTTGGTCAGGGCACAGGCCGATCCGGACGGGGTCTCCAAAAGATAAACCCCGCCCAGCAAGTGGCTGCGGCGGGGTTTATCCGACGCTTTAGCTGGATTTTTAGCGCGCCCGCAAGCAAGTCAACAAATCGGCGCGTGATGAGCGTATTACACCCGGGAAAACCGCAGGTGTCAACCGGCATCCGCCGTCGCCAGGGTCAGGCTCAACTGCTGCCCCGGGCGTTGGGGCGGGCGCTCGACGGCGCGCTGGGCCTCGACGCCCGCCAGGTACTCCGCGGTCACATCGCCGGTTATGTACTGACCGCTAAAGCACGATGTCTCAAAGCTGGCTACCCGCGGATTGACGGACTGGGCCGATTTCACCAGGGCGTCCAGGCTCTGATAGATCAGCCGGTCAGCACCAATCTCACGACAGATCTCCGCATCAGAGCGGTGATGGGCGATGAGTTCGCCCGCCGTTGGCATGTCGATACCGTAGACGTTGGGGAAGCGCACGGGCGGCGATGCCGATGCAAAAAAAACCTTCCGCGCACCGGCGTCGCGGGCCATCTGGACGATCTCCCGGCTCGTGGTGCCGCGCACGATGGAGTCGTCCACCAGGAGTACGTTCTTGTCGCGAAACTCCATGCCGATGGCGTTCAACTTCTGGCGTACGGACTTCTTACGGAGTTCGTGGCCGGGCATGATGAAGGTCCGGCCGATGTAACGGTTCTTGATGAAGCCCTCGCGGTAGTTCAAGTTCAAGTTACGCGCGAGTTGCATGGCCGAGGGCCGGCTCGAGTCGGGGATGGGGATCACCACGTCGATCTGCAGGTCCGCATGTTCGCGGCGCACTCGCTCGGCCAGGGCTTCCCCCATACGCAGGCGCGTCTCGTAGACGGAGATTCCGTCCATGACGGAGTCCGGTCGAGAAAGGTAGACGAATTCGAACATGCACGGGTTGAGCGTCGCCCCCGGGGCGCAGTGCCGACTGTAGAAGTTGCCGTCGTAGTCGATGAGGATGGCCTCTCCGGGGTCCACGTCGCGCAGGAAGCGATAACCCAGCGTATCGAGCGCCACGCTCTCCGAGGCGACGATGTAACCGCCCCCCTCGGGAGTGTCATCCACCCCCACCACCAGCGGGCGGATGCCGAAGGGATCGCGGAAGGCCAGCAGGCCAAAGCCGGCGATCATGGCCACCACGGCGTAGGCGCCGCGGCAGCGGCGGTGCACCCCCGCCACGGCTGCGAAAATGGCGGCCGGATCAAGCGCGTAGGAACTGGAACTGAGCTGCAACTCGTGTGCAAGTACATTGAGTAGCACCTCGGAGTCGGACTCCGTGTTGACGTGCCGGCGGTCCTGACGGAACAGGTCGATCTTCAAATGCTCGGTATTCGTGAGGTTGCCGTTGTGGCCCAACACGATGCCGAAGGGGGAGTTCACATAGAAGGGCTGGGCCTCGGCATCATTCTCTGCCGACCCAGCGGTGGGATAGCGACAGTGCGCAATCCCCGAGTTGCCGCGCAGGGCTCGCATGTTGCGCGTGCGGAACACATCGCGGACCAAGCCCGCGCCCTTGTGCAGGTGGAACTGGCTGCCCTCCGCCGTCACGATCCCGGCTGCATCCTGGCCTCGATGCTGGAGCACCTGTAAGCCGTCGTAGAGCAGCTGACTGACGGGAGAGCTTGCCACAACGCCGAGGATGCCACACATTGCGGGTTGCTCCTTTGCGGCCCGGCTCGCGCGGCGCACCCGCTGCCCGCGTCGAACAAGGGATGGGATTATACACGTCAGCGGGACTTCCACGCCCCTTCGAGTCGCGGCAGTTGCGCCTTCAGCGCCTGCGCGGCGGCCTCCAGGGGTGCCCTGAGCGCCGCGTCCCGCCACTGTGGATCCTTGCGCAAGGGCGTCAGCTGGCACAGGATCGTCAGCGCCACCAGCACGAGAACCCCGCGCAATAGACCGAAGAGCACGCCCAGGATGCGATCCGGCAGGCCCAGCCCCGCCAGGCGCAGCAGCGCCACCACGGCCGAGGTGAGCAGGCGGAACAGGATCAGCGCCCCCACCAGGATCAGCAAAAAAGCGATGGGCCGGGCGGCAGGGCCACTGCCCCAGCCCCCGGGCAAAAACCCGCCCAGGGCTCCACTGTAGGCACGTGCGGCAAGAAATGCACCCACCCAGGACAACAGCGCGAGGAGTTCCTTCACCGCCCCTCGCCACAGGCCAGTCAGCGCCGAGAGCCCCACCAGGACTATCGCCCCCCAGTCGATGTAGGTCATGGCCGCTGGCGTCCTGCGGCTCGAGAGGCGCGCGGGGTTGTCACGGGCTGGCGGGCACCACCTTCAGGCCATGGGCGGAGACGAGATTCAGCCGATCCAAGCGCGCCACTACGGCGTTAGCTTCCTCCTGCGTGGCAAAGGGCCCCACGCGCACTCGCGTGCGCTCACCGGCAGCGGTCTTGACCGTCTCCACGTAGCTGGGAAGTTTGCTCGCACGCAGGTGGTCACGCAGGCGGTGGGCGGTCTGCGCGTTGCTGAAGGCCCCGACGGGGATCACGAAGCCGCGGTGGGCGCCCGGCGCGTTGTCTGCCGCTGCGGCGGGGCCGGCGGGTGGGGGCTTGGGCGCGGGGACGGCGGCAGCCGGCGCGGCCGGATCCAGCGGGGCGGGGGCCGGGCCCATCCCGGCGCTCAGCCCCGGGGGCGGCGCACTGGGCACCACGGCGGCCGAGGGCGGGGGCGCTGCGGGTACCACCTGCCCAGGCAAGATCGAGGGGGCGGTGTGTTCCATCGGCACTGGGGGGATCTGCACGCTCACGTCCTGGGGGCGGATCCGCGGTTGGCCGTCCAGCACCATGGGCAGAAACACAACCATGAGCACGACGAGTGCAGCGGCACCGACGAGGCGGCGGCGGGCACGCTTGCGCAGTTGGAGCTCCTCGTCCGGGAGAGGAGCGCGATCGAGGCTCGGTCTTTGCGCCATGGCAGACAGGTGGGGTCAGGCGATCGTGGCAGGCCGACGGATCTCGACGAGCGCGTCGGCTACGGTATGGAACGAGCCAAACACGATAATTTTATCATCTTGAGCGGCCTCTGCCCTGGCGGCCCGTAGGGCGTGGCCCGCGCAGGAGAAGCACGACAGGCCCGCCGAGGCTGCCCGGGCCCGAACCACCTCGGCCAGAGCTTCGGCCGCGCGTCCGCGGGGGCCCTCCAATCCGACCAGGAACCACCGGTCCACGAGATCGGAGAGCAGATCGACCACGCCGGCGGCGTCCTTGTCGCGCAGCATGCCGAACACTGCGAAGGTCCTCCCGCCCAGGCCCAGGTGGACTAGGTTCCTGCGCAAGCTCGCTGCCGCATGGGGATTGTGCGCAACGTCGAGCACCAGGACCGGACGGCCCGGCAGAACCTGGAAACGCGCCGGGAGACTGACCTCCACGAGGCCCCGGCGGATAGCCCCGCCGTCGACCGGCAACGCTTCCCGCAACACACCGAGCGCGGCTAGCGCGGCTGCGGCGTTGCCCACCTGATGTTCGCCACGCAGCGCCGGCAGGGGCAAGCCGTTACGGCGCCCGTGCGCGTCCTCGAAGGACCAGGAGTCCTCGCGCATCTGAAAGCGGTAGTCGCGGTTGCGTAGCCGCAGGTCCGCGCCGAGTGTCGCGCCGTAGTCGAGCAGGCTTGCGGGCGGCGCAGGATCATTGATGATCGCGGGCCTCCCCGCACGGAACACGCCAGCTTTCTCGCGCCCGATGTGCTCGCGCGTGGGGCCCAGGTAGTCCTGATGATCCAGGTCAATGCTGGTGATAATGGCGCAGTGCGCGTCGAAGGCGTTCACCGCGTCGAGACGTCCACCCAGACCGACCTCCAGGATGGCCACGTCCACCGCGGCCGCCTCGAAGGCGAGGACAGCGGCAAGGGTGCCAAATTCGAAGTAAGTGAGCGGCGTATCGCCGCGGACCTGCTCCAGCCGCGCGAAGGATTCGCAGAAAGCCGCATCGGCTAATTCACGACCGCCGACGCGCACCCGCTCGTTATAGCGCTCCAGATGCGGCGATAGATAGCAGCCGACGCGGTAGCCTGCCGCCAACAAAATGGCCTCGAGCAGCGCGCAGGTGGAACCCTTGCCGTTGGTGCCCGCCACCGTAATGACGGGGAAGGCAGTGCTCAGGTACAAGCCGCCGATAACCTGCTGCACGCGCTCCAACCCCATCTGGATTCGGCTGGGATCGAGACCCTCCAGATAGGCGAGCCAGAGCGACAGCGAATCGCCGGGACCCGGTGCCGCGGAAGCTTCCGGCATAGCGGGGAAGGCGGCTCAGGCGGCTGGAAGCCGAAGGAGCAGCGTGATGAGCCCAGCGAGCCGGTCGCGCATGGCGCGGCGGTCCACGATCATGTCCACCGCCCCATGCTCGAGCAGGAATTCGGCGCGCTGAAATCCTTCGGGCAAGGTCTGCTTAACGGTCTGCTCGATCACCCGCGGTCCGGCGAAGCCGATGAGCGCGCCGGGCTCAGCGATGACCACGTCACCGATCATGGCGAAGCTGGCCGACACGCCGCCCATGGTGGGATCCGTCAAGACGGAGATAAAGGGCAGGCGCTCATCGGCCAGTTTGCGTAGCGCGGCCGTGGTCTTGGTCATTTGCAGGAGCGACATCACCCCTTCCTGCATACGCGCGCCGCCGCTCGCGGTGAAACAGAGGAAAGGCAGTCGCTGCTCCATGGCCACCCGCACGCCGCGAACGAAACGCTCCCCCACGGCCGACCCCATGGAGCCACCCATGAAGCGAAACTCAAAGGCCGCCACCACGACGGGAAGATTTTTTATGGCACCCTGCATCACCACTAGCGCGTCGCTCTCGCCCGACTCGGTCGCATCGGCGAGCAACCGATCGCCATAGCGACGGCTGTCCACGAATTTCAAGAAATCTACGGGTACGACCTCGGAGCCGATCTCGTATCGCCCTTCGGGGTCCAGCGTGGCGTCGATGCGTTCGCGCGCCCCGATTCGTTGGTGGTTCTGGCACTTCGGACAGACGCCTAAGTTGCTCTCCACATCCGAGCGGTAGAGCACGGCCTCACAGCGCGCGCACTTGGTCCACAGCCCCTCGGGCACCGCCTTGCGGGCACTGCCCGGGCTGTGCTTGATCTTCGGCGGGAGCAGCTTTTGCAGCCAGCTCATAGACAGACCCCCAACGCACTGTGCCCCTGACTGCGCGGGTCAGTCATCCATGGCCTTCCGGAACCCGGAGAGCAGATCTTCGACTCGTCGCACAACGTCCGCCGCTGGCGCATCCTCGATCTCCTGCACGATCCTGCTGCCGACGACAACGGCATCGGCGACGGCAGACACCGCACGGGCGGTCTGCGGATCCCGGATGCCGAAACCGACCCCAATGGGCAAATCGACGTGGCTACGTATCCTGCGGGTCCGCTCGGCCACTTCGTTCACGTCCAGGTTGGCCGCGCCCGTGACCCCTTTGAGGGAAACGTAGTAGATGTAACCGCTGGCAATCTTGCTCACGGCTTCCATCCGGGCATCATCCGTGGTCGGAGACAGTAGGAAGATGCTATCGATCCCCTGGGTCCGCAACAGCGCCGTGAGAACCTCGCTTTCTTCCGGGGGATAGTCCACGACCAGCACCCCATCGACGCCGGCGGCGCCGGCCCGGCTAGCGAAGAGTTCGTAGCCCATGGCTTCAATGGGGTTGCCGTAGCCCATGAGCACCACGGGGGTGAGGGCGTCCTGGCGGCGGAACTCGGCCACTGCCTCGATCACCCCGCGCAGTGTCATCCCCGCCCGCAGGGCGCGCTCGGCGGCGCGCTGGTTGACCGGCCCGTCAGCCATGGGGTCGGAGAAGGGCACGCCCAACTCGATTACGTCAGCGCCCGCCCGCACGGCGGCGTGCATGAGCGGAACAGTGAATTCGGGGCCGGGGTCTCCCGCCGCGAAATAAGGGATCAACGCCTTGCGCCCCGCCTCGCGCAGGCTCTTGAACCGCGCCGGAATGCGCGAGACGTTGCCGGCGGTCACAGGCTCAACCCGCCATGACTAGCCACCGTGTGCATGTCCTTGTCACCGCGGCCGGAGAGATTCACGAGTAGCAGTTGATCCCGGCCGAGGCCCGGTGCGATCTGCATGGCGTGCGCGAGCGCATGCGAGGACTCGAGCGCGGGGATGATCCCCTCGAAACGGCAAAGAGCGTGGAAGGCGGCCAAGGCTTGGTCATCCGTGGCGCTGGCGTACTCCACGCGGCCGCTGTCCTTCAGCCAGGCGTGTTCCGGCCCCACGCCGGGATAGTCCAGGCCGGCGGAAATGGAGTGGGTCTCGATGATCTGCCCGTCCTCGTCCTGGAGCAGGTAGGTCCGATTGCCGTGCAGCACACCCGGCCGACCGGCGGTCAGGGTGGCGGCATGTCGGCCGGTCGCGATGCCGGAGCCGGCTGCCTCGACACCGATGAGTTTCACTCCGCGCTCGGCTATGTAGGGATGGAAGATCCCCATGGCGTTGGAACCACCGCCCACGCAGGCAAGGATGGCGTCGGGCTGACGGCCGAAGCTCTCGGGCATCTGCCACTTGGCCTCGCGGCCCACCACGGCGTTGAAATCGCGCACCATGACCGGATAGGGATGCGGCCCAGCCACGGTACCAATGATGTAGAAGGTGTTCTCCACACTGGCCACCCAGTCACGCATGGCTTCGTTTAGCGCATCCTTCAGCGTACGCGAACCACTCTCGACCGGCACCACGGAGGCGCCAAGGAGTTTCATGCGGTAGACGTTCTGCGCCTGCCGCTTGATGTCCTCCGAGCCCATATAGACCACGCACTCCATACCGAAGCGGGCCGCCACGGTGGCCGCTGCGACGCCGTGCTGGCCCGCACCGGTCTCGGCGATGATGCGCCGCTTGCCCATGTGCCGAGCCAACAGTGCCTGGCCCATGGTGTTGTTGATCTTGTGCGCGCCGGTGTGGTTCAGGTCCTCGCGCTTGAACAGGATCTGGGCGCCACCGAGGTGTTCGGATAGCCGCCGGGCGTGGTAGATCGGACTGGGACGGCCCACGTAGTGTTTGAGTTCGGACTCGAACTCCGCCAGGAAGGATGCGTCATTCTTGGCGCGGTCATATTCGCGGGCGAGCTCCTCGAGGGCATGGATCAGGGTCTCGGCGACAAAGGTTCCGCCGTAAGGTCCAAAATGCCCTCGGCTGTCGGGAAAATCATAGATCTGTCCCGGTTCATACATCTGCATCGCGCACTCCTTGTATGAAATCCCGCACCCGCTCGGGATCCTTTATTCCTGGGGCCGACTCCACCCCGCTGCTGACGTCTAACGCCCAGGGCCGAACGGCCCGCACGGCCTGCGCCGCATTGTGCGGGTTCAACCCGCCAGCCAGTACCACCGGCAAGGACAACCCCTTCGGGATGAGAGACCAGTCGAAGCGCGCGCCGGTTCCGCCGGGCACTCCCTCCACATGGGCATCGAGCAAGAGGCCGCTGGCGCCCGAATAGGCGCGCGCACATTGTAGCAAATCCACTCCCGCCTTAACCCGCAGCGCCTTCAGGTAGGGCAGACCGTGTGCAGCGCACACCCCCGGCGTCTCTTCGCCGTGGAACTGGAGCAACTGGAGCGGGACCGAACGCGCGATGGCGGCCACCTCCTCGCCGGGGGCATCCACGAAGAGGCCCACGACGGTCACGAAAGGGGGCAGGGCTCGGGCGATGGCGCGCGCCCGCTCAGCATCCACGAAGCGCGGGCTGCGCGCGTAAAAAACCAGCCCGATGGCGTGCGCGCCGGCCTGCGCCGCGGCCAGCCCATCCTCCGGCCGGGTGATGCCACAGATTTTGACCGCAGTCTTTGAGTTCATGTTCCAGCCTCTCCCCGCGCGCCCGAAAGTCCCAGCAGCAGGTCCTCGGGTAAACGCCGGGGTGGTGGTGGCAACCCCTGTGCCTCGTCGTAGTGCACGCCCGCGAGGTACAAGCCATCCGGGGCGAAGGTGGGCGCCGCCGCACGCCGGTCACGCCCCCCCAAGACCCCAGCCAGCCACTGGGGCGCGGCACTGCCGTTACCCACTCGCACCAGCGAGCCCACGAGGTTGCGCACCATGTGGTGCAGGAACGCGTCGGCCAAGAACTCGAACATTACCAGATCGCCCTGGCGGCGAATGCTCACCTCACGCATGTCCTTGACAGGCGAGCGAGCCTGGCACTCGGCGGCACGGAAGGCACTGAAGTCGTGCGTGCCCAGCAAGTGTTGGGCGGCTTCCCGCATGAGCGCGACGTCCAGCGGCCGATGATGCCAGCCGACGCGACTCATACCCACGCCCGGGCGTTGGGGCCGATTGAGCAACAAATAAAGATAGGACCGGCCGCGAGCGCGGTAGCGCGCGTGGAATTCCTCAGTGACCGGTTGGGCCCAGAGGGCACAGATGTCCCGCGGCAGAAGCGCGTTGGTCCCACGTACCCAGGCGCTGATGGGCCGGTCGGCCGTTGTGTCGAAATGCAGAACCTGCCCCAGGGCGTGCACCCCGGCGTCCGTGCGCCCCGCAGCGTGCGCCTCCAGGCGATGGCCGGCGATGCCTCCCAGAGCGCCCTCGAGAGCGTCCTGAACCGAAGCCCCAGAGGGCTGGCGCTGCCAGCCGCAATAGCGCGTGCCCTCGTACTCCACTCCCAGCGCAATCCGCATCAACCGATCCCGCCGAGCGCCTAAGCCCCCCAGCCGAGGTCACCCTCAGTGGATAGTGGACATCAACTTCTCGGCTTCGGCCTTCTGCCCCGCATCGCCTTCGTTGACCACCTCGCGCAGGATCTCGCGGGCGCCTTCGCTGTCACCCATCTCCTGGTACGCGCGAGCCAAGTCGAATTTAGTCTGCACGTCGTGCCAGTGGGCGTCCTTGGGAGGCTCCGCGCCGCCGGCCGAGTGCGCACCGGAGACATCGAGCGCGATCGTGGATAGATCGAGGTCGGGGACGCCGGTGGTGGAGCGCGCCCCCAGTGGCTCGGTGCCCGGACTGGGGTAGGACTCGCCGCCGCCGAAACCTTCAAGATCGAAGTCCAGACCCGCATCGTGATGCTCGGCACCCAGATCCAACACCGTCCGTGCTTCCGGAGACGAGGGTGGCGACAGCGCGTCCAAATCGAGGTCGAAGTCCAGGGAGTGGCCATCGTCCGCAACAACCGCCTCGTGCGAAGCATCGACAGGCGGCGCGTCCAGATCGAAGTCCATGGCGTCGAGCCGCGCGGTCGCCTCACCGGTGATATCCACCGTGTGCCCGGATCTACCCTCCACCGGGCCGAGCGCCCCCAAGTCCAAGTCGGTCGTGGTGCCGCCCACCTGCGCACCGATGTCCGCCAGGTCGAGGTCCGTGGCGGTTCCGGGCGTGACGCCGGCGGCCAGTGTGCCGATGTCAAAGTCGAGTTTGTCCTCGTCAGCGCCCGGGATCGCAGCCATGGCCACGGTAGAGGCGTGCTCGAAGTCGGTCGCCGCCTCCTTGCCCGCAGCGTAACGCGGGTTGGTCGGGTCGATGGTGAACCCCAGACGGGCAGCACGTGCCCAGATCTCGCCGGTGCTTCCAGTGACCCCCTGAAGGTCCCGGGCAACCGGTTCAAAGGCTTGCACATCCTTGCGCTTGGCGTAGATCTCCAAGAGTTTCAGGTAGACCTCGGGCCGCTGGCCCGGGCTCTGCAGCGCATCCTTCAGAATCTCCTCGGCCTGGGCGTCGCGGCCGTACGCCAGGTAGATCTCCGCCTCGGCTAGCGGGTCGACCTCTTCGGTGGTGGCCGCCGGGGCGCCGGAGCGACCCGTGTCGGTCGCCGTGCCGGTGTAGGGCTCCTTGCGATCGTCGCCACCCGGTACCGGTGCCGCACCTCTGGAAGCGGCGGGCTTGCCGCCGCGCTGCCGCAGCCGGTAAGCCAGCAAGCCGCCTCCGCCAAGGAGGGCTGCACCGGCGCCGCCGAGCAGCGCAGGTTGGTCGAGCAGTTCATTCAGGAAACTGGGGGGCGGGGGCGGTGGCTTGGACGCGACGTAGGGCCGGGGCCGTGGCTTGGGCATGGCCGATTTCGCCTCCCCGGCCAGCGTGGGCTGAACGCCGGAGTTCCCCACGGCAGCCACGGAAGAACCGGCCGCAGCCGCCATCTCCGCCGGCTTGGACTCAGGTTTTACCGGCACCTTGCTCACCTCGGGAGCCTTCACGGGCTCCGGCTTGACGGGGAGCGGCGGCGCAGTCACGGCGAGCGCTGGGGCAGGCTTCTGGTTGGCCTCCTTGAGGGCTTTCAGGTCCGAGACCGTCTTCTCCAGTTGCGCGATGCGGCCCTGAGATTCCTTCATCTCGTGGGATTTGGCAGCGGACTCCTCCTTCTGGTGGCCGGCATCACCCTTGGCACCGGCAGGCGCGGCCTTGGACAGAACCACGACGTTTTCTGCGGGCGGCTTGCCTGCGGCGGCGCGATCCTCCACCTTGCCAGTCACCTTCCCACTGGCGGACGCCCCTGGTGCTTCCTGAGCGGCGCCTGCTCCTGCTGCCGATGCGAGCCGGTCACGGAAGGCGGCAAAGTTCTCCGCCTGCAGGCGCACTTCCTTGTGGGCGGCCGCGGGGGATAGTTCGCCGGCCTGCGAAGCGTCTGGAACCTGCAGCACGCGTCCGCGACGCAGCCGGTTCATGTTCTTGCCGTCGAAGGCGTCCGGATTGGCACGGAAGAGCAGAACCATCACCTGCTCGAGGCTCAAATCCTCCGGTTTCACCTTGCGTGCGATGCGGACCAAGGTCTCGCCCGACTTCACGGGTCCATAAGTCGCTGGCTTCGCGCTGTCACTCTTTGCCGGAGTCGTGGCCGCCGGTTCCGCTGGGGCGGTGGGCGCTGGAGCCGGCTCGGCGATCGTCTCGCCCTTCGGCGCAGGTGCGGCTTGGGGAGCGGGGCGCACCTCAGGGGCGGGCGCTACGGCCGCAGTGGGGTTTTCCGGGGAAGCGAAACTAGGGGGATCGAGGAGCGCCGCGTAGGCGCGCAGGATCCGACCGCCGTTCCAGGTGACCTCCAGAAGCAGGTCCAGAAAGGGCTCGGTCACCGGCTTGCTACTGGTCGCACTGACGTACATTTCCCCCGAAGCCCGCCTCTGCACCAAGACCTGAAGTCCCAGCGAGGGCGTCGGGAAGGGAAGGTTCGCCTGCGCGTAAGCGTCGGGTGAACCCAATTTTGCAGCCAGACTTTCTTGCTCTCCCTTCTCGGGAGCCACCAACTCGATCTCCGCCCGTAAGGGCTCGCCAAGGTTCGAGAGTACGGTCAGGCGCCCCAGACCCGCTGCCGAAACTGCGGTGGAGAACACAAGCAGTCCGAGCGCCCACAACATGGCTCGAAAATAGGTTTTACCCACAGCGCACCTGTCTTATGACTTTGCGGGTTTCAAAAATAACATCATGTATTTACCGATGCAAGCTAAACTGGCATCTTAATGTCGCACGACAAGCGGCCGTGCATCGGCGTGACCGCTCGCGAGCGCCGGGAAATTGGACGGCTGGCTCGGGCGAAGGCCGCCCGATCAGCGCTCAAGCAGGATGCGTAGCATGCGCCGCAGGGGCTCCGCGGCGCCCCAGAGCAGCTGGTCGCCGACGGTGAACGCGGTCAGATATTCCCCGCCCATGGGAAGTTTGCGCAAGCGCCCCACGGGCACGGCCAGCGTGCCAGTCACCCGCGCAGGCGTGAGCTCGGCGATGCTCTCCTCGCGCCGGTTGGGGACGACCCGCACCCAGGCATTGGCACTGGCCAGAAGCGCCTCGATCTCGGCGAGCGGCAAGTCCTGCGTGAGTTTCACGGTGAGCGCCTGGCTGTGACAGCGCAGGGTACCGACACGCACGCACACCCCATCGATGAGCACGGGGTGCGCATCGCGGCCGAGAATGCGGTTCGCTTCCGCCTGCGCCTTCCACTCTTCCCGGCTCTGTCCGTTGCCCAGATCCTTGTCGATCCAGGGGATGAGACTGCCCGCGAGCGGCACGCCGAACTGCTCCTGGGGCAGTTCGCCTCCCCGGAGCCGTTGCGTGACCCGGGCGTCGATGTCGAGCACGTTGCTCGCCGGATCGGCCAAGAGGGCTGCCGCGCTGTCGTGCAAGGACCCCATTTGGGCGAGCAGCTCGCGTATGTTTTGGGCGCCGGCACCCGAGGCGGCCTGGTAGGTCATGGAGCTCACCCACTCCACGAGCCCCGCCTGAAACAAGCCCTGCATGGCCATGAGCATGAGGCTCACGGTGCAGTTGCCGCCAATGAAATCTCTCTTCCCGGCCGCCAGCGCCGCGTCGATCAAGTCCCGGTTGACCGGATCCAGGATGATCACACTGTCGGGCGCCATACGCAGCGACGAGGCGGCATCGATCCAGTAGCCGTTCCAGCCCGCCGCGCGCAACTTCGGAAACACCGCGTGGGTGTAGTCCCCGCCCTGGCAGGAGATCAGCACATCCACCGCACCGAGTTGCCCCAGGTCGTGGGCATCGCGCAGCGGCCCCGTTGCGCCGCCGACCTCCGGCGCCTGCCCACCGGCGTTGGACGTGGAGAAAAACACCGGCTCGCAGCGCTCGAAGTCCCCTTCCTCGCGCATACGCTCCAGCAGCACCGAGCCCACCATGCCGCGCCAGCCGATAAATCCCACCCGCATCATCGACCCCTCCCCACGCCCTCGAGGCCCGCTTTCACTGGCGGGCCAGCGCCGCCACCACGGCGTCGCCCATCTGCTGCGTGCCCACCGGCGTCTGCCCTGCTGCGCACAGGTCCGCGGTACGTAGCCCGTCCCGCAGCACCGACCGGACGGCCGCCTCCACGCGGCCAGCCGCCTGCACTTGGCCGCCACTGTGTCGGAGCAGCATGGCCACCGACAGGATGGTCGCCAGGGGATTGGCCACGCCGCGCCCCGCGATATCGGGCGCCGAGCCGTGGATGGGTTCGTAGAGCCCTTTGTTGCGGGAATCCAGCGAGGCCGAGGGCAGCAGGCCGATAGATCCGGTCAGCATGGAGGCCTCGTCAGAGAGGATGTCGCCGAACAGGTTACCCGTGAGCATGACATCGAATTGGCGCGGCGCCCGCACGAGTTGCATCGCGGCGTTGTCGACGTACATGTGGCTCAATTCGACATCGGGGTATTCGCCACCCACCTCAATGACCACCTCGCGCCAGAGGATACTGGTATCGAGCACGTTGGCCTTATCCACGGAGGTAAGACGGCGGGATCGCCCGCGGGCCAGTTCGAACCCCACGCGAGCGATGCGACGGATTTCGGACTCACTGTAGTGCATGGAGTCGAAGCCCTCGCGCTCCCCGGCGGCCGTGGTTCTACGGCCGCGCGGCTGCCCGAAGTAGATGTCGCCGGTGAGTTCACGCAGGATCATGAGGTCCAGGCCCGCGACCACCTCCGGGCGCAGCGTGGAGGCCGCGGCGAGTTCCGGGTAGACCACGGCCGGGCGCAGGTTCGCGAACAGCCCCAGTTCCTTGCGGATACGCAGCAGTCCTTGCTCCGGGCGGAGCGGGCGCGCCAGGGTGTCGTAGCGCGGACCGCCCACGGCGCCCAACAGCACCGCATCAGCGGCGCGCGCCAGGGCCAGCGTGGCCTCGGGCAGGGGGTCGCCTGCGCTGTCGTAGCCGGCGCCGCCGATCAGGCCCGTTTCGAACTCCAGAGACAGTCCCTCACGGGCAAGGAATTGCAGAACTTTAAGGGCCTCGGCGACGATCTCGGGCCCAATGCCGTCACCGGGCAATACGGCGATTTTCATGGAAGCGCTACCAGATAATGGACGGAAGGAACGCCGGGGCGCCAACGCCTCGGGCGCCAGCGATTCCGGTGGGGAGTGTCAGGCGAAGAGCCAGGGCTGGCTGGCGCGATGGGCCACCTCGAAGGCGCCGATCGCGTCGACGTTCTCCAGTGTGACGCCGATCTCGTCGAGCCCGTTCAACAGGCTGCGCTTGCGAACGGGCTCGATTTCAAAGCCGCAGGTCTCACCCGAAGGCAAGATGACGCTCTGCGAGGGCAAGTCGACCACCAGCCGGTAGCCCACCTGCGTGGCCACGCCCTGCAAGATGCGGTCGATGAGCTCGGCGGGCAGATCTGCGGCGAGCAGCCCGTTCTTGAAGCAGTTGTTAAAAAAAATGTCGGCGAAGCTCTCCGCCAGCACGACGCGGAAGCCGTATTCGAGCAGGGCCCAGGGAGCGTGCTCGCGCGAGGAGCCGCAACCAAAATTTGCCCGCGCCACCAGTACCTGGGCGCCCACGTAGCGCGGCGCGTTGAGCACGAAATCCGGGTTAGGCACCCGGCGCGTCAGATCCATGCCAGGCTCGCCCGGATCCTTGAAGCGCCAGGCGTCAAAGAGGTGGGCACCGAAGCCTGTGCGGCCGATGGCCTTGAGAAATTGCTTAGGGATAATCGCGTCGGTGTCAACGTTGGCCCGGTCCATGGGCGCCACCAAGCCGTCGAGGCGTTCGAACTTTTGCATGATCGTTTCTCGCGTAATCCGGTTTAGGGGTCAGTTGGAAGACTTCTTGTCCGAGGCGGCACCTTTGATTTTCTCGCCGGCCTTTTCCAAGTCTTTACCGAAACCGGCCACGGTATTGCAGCCGCCGAGTGCCAGGCAAGCCGCCAGCAGTAGGGTCAAGGCGCAGGCCAGTGAACGCATGAAGATTTCCTCCCACCCTAGAGTTCGCCGCGTATATCCACGAAGTGCCCGGCAATGGCCGCCGCCGCCGCCATCGCGGGACTCACCAGATGCGTCCGCCCACCGGCCCCCTGGCGACCCTCGAAGTTGCGGTTCGAGGTCGACGCGCAGCGCTCCTGGGGCATCAGCCGGTCATCGTTCATGGCCAGACACATGGAACAGCCCGGCTCACGCCACTCGAACCCGGCCGCCTGAAAGAGGCGGTCGAGCCCCTCGCGCTCGGCCTGCTGCTTGACCGGCCCGGAACCCGGCACGACGAGTGCCAGCTTCACTCGCGCAGAGACTTGGCGACCGCGGATGACCGCCGCGGCAGCGCGCAGGTCCTCGATGCGCGAGTTGGTGCACGATCCAATGAAGACCTTGTCGACTTCCAACTCGGTGATGGCCACGCCCGGGGTAAGGCCCATGTAGGCCAGCGCGCGCTCCAGTGCCTCGCGTTTTGCGGGATCGCTGATGGCCGCGGGATCGGGCACACGCGCACTCACCGGCGCGACCATCTCCGGTGACGTTCCCCAGGTGACCTGGGGTTCAATGGACGCAGCCTCGATGTGCACCTCTCGATCGAAACGCGCCTGCGGATCGCTCACCAGCGTGCGCCAATGCGCGACCGCGCGACTCCACATCTCGCCCTTGGGGGCAAAGGGGCGCCCGCGCAGATAATCGATCGTGGTGTCATCCACTGCCACCATGCCAGCGCGTGCGCCGGCCTCGATGGACATGTTGCAAAGGGTCATGCGCCCTTCCATGCTGAGCGCGCGCACGGCCGAGCCGGCGAACTCGATGGCGAAGCCCGTACCTCCAGCCGTGCCGATCTGGCCGATCACCGCCAGGGCGATGTCCTTGGCCGAGAGGCCGCGACCCAGTTCTCCCTCGACACGCACCCGCATGGCGCGAGACTTTTTCGCCACCAAGCACTGGGTGGCGAGCACGTGTTCTACTTCAGAGGTCCCAATGCCTTGGGCCAGGCAGGCGAACGCGCCGTGGGTGCTGGTATGGGAATCCCCGCACACCACCGTCATCCCAGGCAAGGTCGCGCCCTGCTCCGGGCCGATCACGTGAACGATACCCTGGCGTGGATCATTCATGCGGAACTCTGTGATGCCATAGGCTTCACAGTTGGCATCCAGCGTGTCCACCTGCAGGCGGGAAATGGGGTCGACGATGCCGCCACTGCGATCGGTCGTGGGAACGTTGTGATCGGCAACGGCGAGTATGGAATCGATGCGCCGGGGTTTACGGCCATGCAGGCGCAGCCCATCGAAGGCCTGCGGGCTGGTCACTTCATGCACGAGGTGGCGGTCGATGTAGAGCAGCGCGGAGCCGTCGGCATCTTCGCGCACCAGATGGCTGCTCCAAAGCTTGTCGTAGAGAGTCTGTGCGCTCACGGTATTGAGTGCCCTCACGTGTGTTTTTGGACAATCTGCAATTATTGCACAGGCGCCAAGCAGCCGGGCGCTGGGTCTCGAACAGCGATCGGGGGGACCTTCCTTCAGGCCATGGGTGGCCCCCGGGTGTGGCGCATCGCCCAAGATCTGACGAGCCCCGGGAGCGCGGGCCGCTTACTGCGGCGCCCGCCGATCAGACGTCGGCAACCCTTCGAGGCACGTTTAGAGTCGCTGCGCGCGAGCCGGGTGGAAGCCCACGAGGATCACCAATAGCCCGCAGAGCGCGGCCAGGGCGCCGAGGCAGAAGGTCGCCAGGGCCCCGGCGCTGCCCCACAGCCAGCCGCTGAGCAATCCGCCGACGGCGCCGCCGGCGCCGAAGCCGATGCCGCTGTAGAGGGCTTGGGCGCGCGCTCGGTGCGGCCCTGGGAACGCCGCGTGGATGGCGGCGAGTGCCGCGGCGTGGTGGGCACCGAAACTCGCCGCATGCAGCAACTGGGCCAGCACCGTGAGAAGGATGAGCCCAGGCCAGGCACCGATGACGATGAAGCGAAGGGCGGCGAGCAGGAAGCTACCAACGAGCAGGGCACGCAGGCTGAACCGGCGCATGAGTTGCGGCAGCCATAAAAAAACGCCCACCTCGGCGACGACGGCAAGCCCCCAAAGAAGCCCCACGGTCGCCTTGGAGTAGCCCTGCTCCACCAGGTAGATGGAGAAGAAGGTGTAGTAGGGCCCGTGCGCCACGGCCATCAGGAAACAACCCGCCAACAGCGCCACCACGTCCCGCCGGCGCAGCGCTTGCAGCCAGGGTCCCGTGGCGGCGACCGGTCCGGTCGGCGCGTCGAAGGGCACCCCCCAGGCGGCTAGCGCGTTGGCCGCGAACAGCAAAGCCAGCGCCGGGCAGAGCACGCCGGGGCCCCATCGTTCGACCAGCGCACCCAGGCACACGACGGCCAGCACGAAGCTCACCGACCCCCAGACGCGGATGCGGCCGTAGTCGCCGGGGCGCTCGCGCAGGCGCGAGAGCGTGGCACTTTCCACTAGCGGCAGCGCCGCGCACCAGAGCACGTTGAGCAGGAGCAGGACGGCGAACAGCCCCCAGAAGCTCTGCACGAAGTTCAGTGCCGCGGCGCTGCCCACCGCGCCCCAGGTGCTCACCCGCAGCACCTGCCGGTGACGCCCCCCGGCCTCCGCCGCAGCGGCCCAGAGCACGGGCATGACGATGCGAACGAGCGGCACCAGCGAGAGCAACACGCCAATGTGCCAGGCACTGAAGCCCAGGCTCTTCAGGTACAGCCCGAAATAGGGCGCGTAACTGCCGAGCAGGGTGAAGTAGACGAAATAGAAGACCGCAAGGCGGCGGCGCGCCGCCCGCTCGCCTGCCAGCATCGGGGCGCCTAGCGCCTCAGCCGCCGATGCTGGCCGGGGGCCGTGCCGCCGGGGCCCAGGCAGCGATCCGGGGCGTGGTCGAGCGCACCGCGGCGTTCTGCGCCCGATGGCGCAGGGCATGGTCCATCAGCACCAGGGCCAGCATCGCTTCGGCCACCGGTGTGGCGCGGATACCCACGCAGGGGTCGTGACGCCCGGTCGTTTGCACCTGCACGGGTTGTCCGTCGATATCGATGGAGCGGCGGGGAATGCGGATACTGGAGGTCGGCTTGATGGCGATGCCGACAACCACGTCCTGACCCGTGGAGATACCGCCCAGGATCCCCCCAGCGTTGTTGGAGAGGAACCCTTCAGGGGTCATCTCGTCGCCATGCTCGGAGCCCTTCTGGGCGACCGAGGCGAAGCCGGCGCCGATCTCTACGGCCTTGACCGCATTGATCCCCATCATGGCGTAGGCGATCTCGGCATCTAAGCGGTCATAGACCGGTTCGCCCCAGCCCGGGGGGAGCCCCGTGGCCACCACCGTGATCTTCGCGCCGGCCGAATCCCCCGCGCGGCGCAGCCCGTCCATGAAGGCCTCGAGCGCCGGCACGGCGGTTGCGTCCGCCGCGAAGAAGGGGTTCTCCCCCACCGCGTCCCAGGAGCGGAACGGCACCTCGATGGGTCCCAATTGGCAGAGGTAGCCGCGGACCTGAACGCCGTGCTCGTACGCCAGCCATTTGCGGGCGATGGCCCCAGCGGCCACGCGCACGGCGGTCTCACGCGCAGAGGAACGCCCCCCGCCGCGGTAATCCCGCACACCGTACTTCTGCCAGTAGACATAGTCCGCATGCCCAGGGCGGAAGGTCCGCGCGATGTCCGTGTAGTCCTTGCTGCGAGCGTCGACGTTGCGGATCAAGAGCGCAATGGGCGTGCCGGTGGTGCGCCCCTCGAACAGGCCGGACAGGATCTCCACCGAGTCGGTTTCCTGACGCTGCGTGACGTGACGCGAGGTGCCTGGCCGACGCCGGTCCAGGTCCCGTTGCACGTCTTCTACCGTGAGCGCAAGACCGGGGGGACAACCGTCGACCACACAGCCGATCGCTGGACCGTGACTCTCGCCGAAGGAAGTCACGCTAAAGAGCTTGCCGAGGGTATTGCCGGACATGGGAATGGGAAGCCAGACTTGGGGGGGATCCGACCCCGGGTAAAACCCCGAGGATCGGCGGGAAACTATAGCACAGGCCTGCCCGCCCGCCGGGCTTAGGCCGGCGGCGTAGCCGCGAGCGCAGCGCCCAAGCGCTCATCCATGAGCAGGCCGAGGCCCCAGCCTACGCCGAAGCCGGTGATGTCGGTGCCCACGGCGCCTAGGCCACCCTTGCAGTTGGCAGCCGCCAGATCCACGTGCAGCCACGGAAGCCCCTGCACGAAGCGCTGCAGCAGCCGTGCCGCGAGGATGTGGTCCGCCTCGCCCTCGAGCGTGCATTGTTTGACATCGGCCACCTTGCTCTCCAGGGCCGCGTCGTAGTCCTCGTCCAGCGGAAAGCTGCACACCCGCTCACCGCTGCGCCACCCTGCCTCGACCGCCAGCGCCGCCAATTCGGGCCGATTGGCGAACACACCGGCGTAGCGTTGCCCGAGCGCGGTGATCATGCTCCCGGTGAGGGTAGCGAAGTCCACCAGCAGCGCCGGCTTCTCCTTGGCGGCCAGGGTCAGGGTATCGGCCAGCACCATACGGCCTTCGGCATCGGTGTGGACCACCTCGATGGTGGTGCCGTCGAGGGCACGCACCACCTCGTTTTGCTTATAGGCCTCGGGGCTGATGTGATTCTGTGCCAGCGCCAGCCAGCCGGTGATAGCCAGGGGCAGGCGCAGTTGCGTGGCCGCGCTCAACAAGCCCAGCACCACCGCTGAGCCGTTCATGTCCTCGTGCATGCCATGCATGTAGCGGGCAGGCTTGAGGTTATGACCGCCCGTATCGAAGCAGATGCCCTTGCCCACCAGGGCGACCTCCGGCGCAGCGCGGCGCGAGCGCGCGGGCTGGTAACGCAGACGCAGGATGGCGGCATCCTTGCGCGGACTGCCGCGCGCCACCGCGAGGAAGGCGCCCGCACCCAGGCGCTCCAGCGCCTTGGTGTCGTAAGCCTTGCACCCCCAGCCCTGCGCCGCAGCCAGGGCCTCCACGCGCTTGCGGTAGCTGCCCGGGTCGAGTTCGTTGGGTGGCAATGCGGTGAGTTCCCGCGCCAAAAAATTGCCCTGCGCCGTGGCCACCGCAACCGCCAGCCCGGCGGCATCGGGAGCGCCCCGCAGGCGGATGGTTCCCAGGGCCCGGGCGGGCTTCTGGCTGCGCCGCGTCGGCAGCGGCGCGCCGTTGACCAAGGCGCAGTACACCGCCACCCGGGCAAGCTCCGCCCGCGGGGCCAGCGCTCCGTGGAGTTCGATAACCAACAGTTTTGGGGACTCCGCCAGCAGCGGTGCCAGCGCCTTGCACAGTAGGCTCTGGCGCTCGAAGGCCGAGCGACCCACGGGCACCGCGACGAACATCCTGAGGACGCCGTCGTCCAGGGTGAGGGACGCGCCCTTGTCCAAGTCATGGGGCTTCAGGCCGCGCCGGTCGAGTACCCGTGCCAAAGCAACGGCGAGCACCGGGGGCAGGTCTGCCGGCAGGCTACCGGTGTCTGCCCACAGGTGCAGTACATGGGTCGGCGCCGGCGCACCGCGGCCGCTGCGCTCCGAGAGGTCGAGTTTTGCGAGCATGAGGAATCTCCTGTGGCCAGCGCCCGATTATAGCGGGCTCACTGCGGCGGCCCGCCCCCTCTCGGCTTGCAGGGTGGTTCGGCCGTGGCTCGGGCATCGGCGGGGCGGCTATTGCTACACTGGCGGTAAATTCTACGCGCGAGCCTATCATGCAGATCTACCACGACCTGATCCGCGACATTCTGGCCAACGGAACCCGAAAGGCCGACCGCACGGGCACCGGGACCCTCAGTGTCTTCGGACGGCAGTGCCGCTTCGACCTGTCGCAGGGATTCCCGGTGGTGACAACCAAGCGCATCCACATCAAAAGCGTGGTGCACGAGCTGCTTTGGTTTCTCAGTGGCGACACGAACATCGCCTATCTGAAGGCTAACGGCGTGAGCATCTGGGACGAATGGGCGGACGAACACGGTGACTTGGGGCCCGTCTACGGGCACCAGTGGCGCCATTGGCCGGCGCGTGATGGCAGCACGATCGACCAGTTGACGCAACTCATGGACCAGATCCGAACCCGCCCCCATTCGCGACGGCTCCTGCTCACGGCGCTCAACGTCGCGGACTTCCCCGACGAGAGCCTGTCGCCCGTGGAAAACGCCCGACGAGGCCTGATGGCACTCGCGCCCTGCCACTGCTTCGCGCAGTTCTACGTGAACGAGGGGGCTCTGAGTTGCCTGCTTTATTGCCGCAGCCAAGACGTCTTTCTGGGCACGCCCTTCAACTGGGCCAGCTATGCGCTGCTCACGCACATGATCGCGCAGCAATGTGACCTGCGGGTCGGTGACCTGGTGTGGAGCGCCGGGGATTGCCACCTCTACCTGAACCACTTGGAACAGGTCGAGACGCTGCTCGCGCGCGCCCCGCTGCCGCTGCCACGGCTCGCCATCGGGCGCCGCCCGGCGAACCTTTTTGACTACCGATACGAGGACTTCGACTTCCCGGATTATCAGTGCCACCCGGCTATCAAGGCCCCCATTGCGGTTTGATGACGTGGACGCCACACAGGATCCCCGCTCGCTTTACTTGGTCGTCGCCGTGGCGCGCAACCGGGTCATCGGCCAGGGCAACCAGTTGCCCTGGCGCCTCCCCGCCGACCTTCGCCACTTCAAGGAACTCACCCTGGGCCACCCCATCATCCTGGGTCGGCGAACCCATGAGTCCATCGGCCGCCTGCTCCCGGGGCGGAAGAGTTTCATCCTGAGCCGCGACCCGGGTTATCAGGTCCCGGAGGCGCTCACCTTCACCGGACTCGACCAGGCGGTGGCGGCGCTGCCCGAGGGCCGTCCGGCCTTCGTCATCGGCGGAGCCCAGGTCTACGCCGCTGCGCTGCCGTTCTGCTCTCGTATCCATTGCACGGAAGTGCTGGCCGACTACCCCGGCGACCGTTTCTTCCCGGCGCTGGACCCGCTGGCCTGGCAAGAGGCGGAGCGCGAGCACAACGGACCAGCGGAGGGGGCGCCCGCCTTTGATTTCGTCCGCTACGAGCGCATCGCGCCCGCCTGAGGCCCGAGTGAGAGCAGCCCCTGTACCTCGGCAGGCAGTCAGCTTCGTCATCGAACTAGAAAACCTGCGTCGAGCCCAGGCCGATCGCCTCCCCTCGGTGCTACAGCGATTGGCGAGCGAATTGCGCCACTGTGCGCCCCGGTTACTCCCCCCCCTGGAGGTGTTCCTGGTATGCAACCAGGGCGACTCAGTCGCCGGTGCACCCGAGACTGCGTTGAGAAACCTCTTCCGAGGCGTCACCCTGAACGTCGAAGCGCTGGTGTGTGAAGGGCTGGATTACTACCAGATGAAGAACGCGGGAGCCCTACGGGCGCGAGGCGACCTGGTGATCTTCCTCGACAGCGATGTCTTGCCCGACGAGGGTTGGCTCGAGGCCATGCTCAGCGCCTTCGACGACCCCGCCGTGGAGGTCGTCACGGGATGCACCTACGTGGCCCCACAGGGTTTGTACCGAAAGGCCTTCGCGCTTTTTTGGTTCTATGGCCTGCGCCCGGAATCAGTCCAGTTGGCACCTACCACCCGCTTCTACGCCAACAATCTTGCCTTTCGCAGGCCCATCATCACCGCGCATCCGTTTCCCGACCTGCGCCCACGCTTTCGTGGGCAGTGCGCGGAACTGGCACGGCGACTGGTCGCGCAGCGCGTGGGGATTTTTTGTGCCGCCGGCGCGCGGGTCGAGCACCCACCGCCCAAGGGCTGGAACCACTTCCTACGCCGTGCCCTCTGCGAAGGCCACGACACCACCCTGGAATTGCGCGCGACAGAAGGCACCCCAAGCTTAGTGGGCGTTTGGGCGCGCTGGCGCGATGGCCAGCGGCGCGCGGGGCAGCGCATCAGGGAGCAGGGAGCCGGGGTCGGGCTTCGCCGCCGGGAAATCCTACCGGCGCACGCTATTGCCCTCGCCTATTTCAGCCTTCGGGCGTTAGGCGAGCTGCTTGCCCGCGTGGCACCCGCATTCCTTCGCCGCCACTTCGGTATTTAGCCCCCTCCCCGCGGTGGGCGACTAACGCCGTAGACTCACCGGCCCCAGAGGCGCCAGGGCGGCGCGCGCGGCAGAGGCGCCCTGCACCCTTAGCCCAGGGACAGCGCTGCCACCGCCGGCGATGCTCCCGCCGGCCAGCCCCGCCGTGGAGCGATAACCCGCAGAGCCCCCGAAGCTCGTGGTGTGAGTCCCATCATCAGGGCTCGAAGAGCCGATGAAGATGAGACCCAGGCGTTCGGCCTTGGCACCGGCCACCACCCCCCCCACCGCGGCGAAGCTGCAGGAGCCCACCCCCGAGGAGGAGCAATTGAGCGAATCGCTGAACCGCGAGCCTCCCGCGGAAATCTGCAAGGACGTGGGCGAGGCGCTCGACAGCGTGAGGACTTGACCCGGCAGGGAGAGTTGCAGCCCGCTGATGTTGAGCGAGGTGTTGAGGGTGTCCAAAACCACCGTTCCGCCGTTGGTGATGGGCACGACGCCCGAGTGACTGGCCGACGGGTAGTTCGTAGTCCAACTCACGACGCCGGAAATGAGCGTGAAGTTGAGAAAGCGGCGGCCACCGCCCGTCGTGGAATCCACCTGGACCGGCGTGCCCGCGGTGTAGTGCCGATACTCCCCGGTGCTGGGGGACTGGGTTGTACCCCAGGCGAGGATGCCGTCATTACCGACAGCGGGCACGCCGCCCACCAAGGCCGGCGCAGAGAAGGTGACGGTGCCCGGCGAGACAATCATGGAAACCGCGCGCGACACAAAGGTGACCTGACCCGGCTGAGAACCGGGGACTTGCAGCGAACTACCATCGTAGTAGGCGCTGGTCAGGTCTCGCGTACCGGTGAACTCGTTCCCGCCCAGGGTGGCGTTGCCGCCCGTGGAAGTCGTGTCGTTGGTACTGGAGTAGGTGTTGTTCGCCGAGGGCGGCGTATTGACCTGGGGCGGCCGAGCCCTGTGCTTCGGCGTCTGGTCTAGGCCGTTGATCACGTAAGCGTCGCCGGTACTGAAGGTCTGGCAGCCACCGGTGCCGCAGACCACGATCCCGCCGTCGGCCACGTCCCCGGACACCGTCTGAGCCCCGCCGGTCCCGGGAACGTAGTCAGCCGTGTAGGCCGTGCCGCGGATGCCGATGGTGGCCACGGTGGTGCTGAGCTGGTAGGCTTGGTGGTTACTCTTGCCGATGAAGCCGGTCACGGTACGAAGGCCGCCCTTCAGCAGGCTGAAGAAGCCCTTTTCATCGCCGTCGGGCTTGCCCGCATAGCGGTACTGATCGATGCGAAACTCGCTCCCCGGCTTGAGCGATACGAAAGCGCCGTCGGTGAAGCGCAGCTGTACCCGGCCATCGCCGGTCAGGATCGTGTCCCCCTCGGCCAGCTCCGTCCCGCGCGAAAGCGGGCGCGCGGCCGCCCCTGGGGCGGTAGCGGTCGCGCCACCGAAAGCGAATTCCACTCGGGCCGCGGGCGCAGCCTGCGCAGCCATCGGGAAAACCGCTAAAAGCGCCAACGCCACTGGCGTCAGCATCCCGCCCGGAACCCTGTGCGCTACCAACCTGCCTTGGAACGTTTTCATGCTTTGCCTCCACCGGGCCCTGGCACCCGCCAGTGCGCCCTTGGTCCCGCAAACCGGCCAGGGGCTACTCCCCTCGCCGCCTTAAGCTCAGGGCATCAGAACTCGCGCCGCGCCGTGACAAAGACCTGAGTCTGATCGAACTGGTTGATGGGGATGTTCGAACGGTTGTTGACGTAGCTAAGCTGCGGCGAGATCACCCAACCCTTCACGGTGTTGATGCGCAGCCCTAACGACCCAGTCAATTGCAAATCGCCGCGGTCGAGGTTGAACAAAGGATCTGTTCCGCGATAATCGCGCCGCTCGGCCGAGCCGGAAAGGAACAGGCTCATGCGTTCGCTGATCCGCTTCGTCCCCCCCAGCCGCAGCCCGATCGGGTTGTGGCCCAGGTATTCGAAAGCACCGAGCTTGGACTCCTCCACACCGCCATACACCCCGGCGTAGACAAGCGGATCCCCGCCGCGGAACGTGTGCGCGTAGCCGAGGCCCAGGATGTAACGGTTGGCATCGCGCCCAAGCTGCTCCGGGTAGCTAAGCGACGCATACTGCCCATAGACCGTCATCTGGTTGTTGGCGTCGTAGTCATGGGTCCACTGAAAAGTAGCCCCAACCGCGTCACGGTACTCGAAGCGCAGTGTCGGATCATCCAGGAAGAACATGTTGGCCTGGGCGATGGCGGTGAAAGTCTCCTTGCCGATTTGCTTGGTAACACCCAGGTACGCATCCAGGTAGCCGTTGCCGAAATCCGGCTGGTCGACACCGAAACGCTTGCTGACACTGAGCCCGCCCAGCAGGCCCAGGCCGCCACCCAGCGGCGTCGAGAAATTGAGACCGCCGGTTGCGGAGACGAACCGGTCCTGCTTCACCGCGGAGCGATTATTGACGGTGAGCACGGCGTTGCCGAGGGCAGGAACGGCCACGTCGGTCAGGGCCGTCGCACTATTGATGTTGCTATCCCAGCCGAGGGCGAATTCCAGAAAGAACTGACTGGCGAAGCGATCACGCAGCGATAGGTGCTCGATGGCATCGAGGTACTGGTCGACACGTTTCAACTCCTCCCCGTCGGAAGTCTTGGTCTTGAGCGCCTGAAACTCCTTGCGCGCCGCGTCCGTCTCCCGGAGCGCGAAATAGGCCCGCGCCAGCGCGGCCTTCGCGGTGAAGTTGTCTGGTTGCAGCGCCACGACCCGCTCGAGTGCGAACACGGCCTGCGTGGGTTTCCCCGCCTCCAGTGCCGCCGAGCCCAGCAGTTGGTCGAAGGCGGGGTCCCCCGCCCGCTCCGACTCCAGGGGGGCGAGCAGGGCGTAGGCTGCCGGCGCATCCTTGGCCACGAGCAGGCTCCTGGCGCGCGCCAAGTCCGCATCCTCCGCATGACTGGTCAGCGCCCCACACAGGAGGACACCGAGTACCGTCGACAATGCCAAGCGCTTCAGAATCTTCATCGCGCCCCCAGGGCCCTGTTCACAAAAAACATTGAGATTACGCGGGAATATACACCGAATTTAAGGCTTTGCAGCAGAATGGCCCTCCCGGGGCGCAACCCCTGGGCTCAATAGGCGAACCGGTAAGCGCGCAGCCCCTGCGCTTGCCCAGCCTCGATGAGCGATCCGGCGTCCGCCATCCACGCGCGCCAGCGGAAGTTCACCACCACGTCAAAATCCTCCGCCACCTGGGCGTAAAATTCGAGCGCTGCGGTCAAGGCTGCGCGCAGGGCATCCCCATCGCCCAAGCGGGCAAGCACCTCCAGCAGTACCAGGCTGGCATTCAGGCATTCCACCGGGAACTCGCGGCTGCACGAGGCCGCCGCGATCCCCAGCGCGTCGCGCGCCCCCGCCAGGTCGCCCGCACAGTAGCGTCCGTAGCCGAGGAACCAGTGATACCGAGTGCACTGCGGCTCGTGGGCCAACGCGCAGACCAGGCGCCGGCGGTAGAACGCCCGCTTGGCGGGCAGGTTGGCAAGGTCGGGGGCATGCGCCAGCACCGCACCCTCTTGCCAGAGCGCCTGCCAGCCCAGCGCCCGGAACGAGGGCTGCATGTTTTCGTGCACGCGACCGCGGCTGCTCGCTCCCCGCCGGAAGATCGCGAGCTTATAGTCATCCACGAAGTCGCCGCCCAAATCCGTCACCCAGCGCAGGAATAGCCCTTCGGCTTCGGGCTCGGGTGCCGCGATGAGGCGCATGAGGTCCTGCCGGGAAATCCGCTCGTCCGCGTCCAGCGAGAGAATCCAGGGGGTCCCCAGCGCCTCGTAGGATAGGTTGCGCGCGGCCGCCTTGGACAGGCACTCCGACTCGTGGAGCCGCGTCTGCAGCGCGGTGATGCCGAACCGATGGCGCAGGATCTCCCGGGTGGCATCCCGCGAGCCGGTGTCGACCACGGCGATCTCGTCGAACAGGTCGTGAATGGACGCCAGACAGGAAGCGATGCGCGCCTCCTCGTCTCGCACGATCATGGCCAAGCCGATCCGCACGGCGTCCGGCCGAGACTCAGGCCGCGGGGAGTTCCGAACGGAACTCCTCGTACTTGCCACCCGGACCCCGAGGGATCGCGTCGCAGTAGCGGATGCTCACCCGGAAGGCAAAGCCCAGCCGCTCGACCGCGCCCGAGCGCAGCTGTGCCTCCTCTGCGGCGGTGAGCACCCGGGTGGAAACGAGGCGAACCTCGATGTCCTCGCGGCCGGTCTGCGCGACCTGGATCTGCCGCACGCTGTCGAGGCCCCGGAAGGCGTAGCCGATCATCGGCCAGCGCTGTTGCCCATCGGGCAGCAAAAGCATGTTGCGCACTCGCCCAAGGATGCGCGAGAGCACGGGCAACCCTCGCCCACAGGGGCAGGGCGGCCCCACCTCGGCGAAGTCCCCGATCCGGTAGCGCAACAGCGGCATCGCAAAGTTGTGCAAGGCGGTGACCACGACCTGCCCCACCTCGCCAGGTGCGCAGGCCCGCCCTTGTTCGTCGAGGACTTCCATCAGTGCCACCTCGGACTGCACGTGGTAGCGCCCGGACAGGGGGCACTGGAGTGCCAAATAGCCGCACTCCTGAGTGGAATAGACGTCGCTCACCTCCACCTGCCAGGCCTCCCGGACCAGTTCTCGCGTCTCCTCGGTGAGGACCTCGGCGAAGCTGCGCGCTTCGCGTAGCCCCGGAGGCGGCCAACCCACGCGCAACCAGTACTTGGCGAGGGCACCGAGGTTGGTGGCGTGAGTCTGCAAATAGGCCGGCCGGAGCTCGCGCAGGACCTTGGCTTGCTGCTCTATCGACTCGCGGATGGGCTGGACTACGCAGGGCCCCGTGCTGAGCAAGGGTGAACCCCCGGCGTCCAAGTACCAGCCCGGCAGACGGGCGGGTTCCGCATCCCGGATGGAGAGCAGGACGCTGTTCATGTCGCGCCCGTGCCAGAGGTGGTCCCGGACGGAACAGACCTCCGTAAAAAAAGCCGCCAGATCGCTCGACCAGAAGGCAACCGGCGTGCCGGTGGAACCCGAGGTGGCGCCCGGCCGCGCCTGGCCGTGGGAGGGCGGCAGGGACAGCGCGCGCAGGCTTACCCCGGCCGCCTGCACGTCGCCGCGGCCGAGCAGGGGGAGACGGCGCAAATGCTCCAGCGGTGAATCCCCACCGGCTTCGGGCAGGCGCTCACGCCAATAGGGCACCTGCGCGCGGGCGTGACGCAGCAGTTCCTGGAGCTGCTGCGCCTGCAGGTCTGCCAGCGCAGCCGCGTCCAACCATTGGGTCTGTTGCAGTTGCATCTGCATGGCGAGCATCACGCTGGCCGCCGAGGACGGGATGGCTGGCCAAGCGACGCCGGGGACGCAGGAATTGGCTAGCAGCAAGGACGGAGACCGCTCGCCGCAGAGCGCAAGGGACCCGGCGCCATCACCGTCGATGGCGCCGGGAGGCCGACTTCAGGAAATGAAGCGGACTTCGGGCAGGGGGAACCCGTTGAACTGGCTCGCATAGGCCGTGGTGTAGGCGCCGGCATTGGGGATATACACAAAATCATCCGCCACTAGATCCTCGGGGAGCAACTGATCGCGCATGACGATATCCACCGAATCGCAGGTGGGTCCTGCCACGCACCAGGAAGTGGGTGCGCCCTGGCGGTCGGTGAGCACGTTGTACTCCAGCCCTTCGACCGTCTCGATGATGCCACCAAACATGCCCGCATCCAGATAGGCCCAGCGCTTGCCCGCCCGGGTGGCCGTTCCGACCACGCGGCAGACGAACCAGCCGGCATCGGAGACCAGAAAGCGACCGGGCTCGGCCATCACCCGCACCGAGGGTGGCAGGTCCTCCAGGGCGCGCGTGATCACCGCACCAATGGCCTCAATGGACGGGATGGCCTTGGTGTGCTGCACCGGGTAGCCGCCGCCCAAGTTCAGCAGGCGCGGGTTCAGGCCCATGAGGCGCATCTTGCGCATGAGGCGCTTGGCGCTCTCGATGCCCACACGCCAATTCTCCGGGTTGCGGCACTGCGAGCCCACGTGGAAGGTGACGCCCGCCAGATCCGCCCCCAGGCGAGCTGCCTCGGCGATGATGTCGTCGGCCTCGCTCGGATGGGCGCCGAACTTACCCGACAGCGGCCAGTCGCTTCCCACATTGGGCGCATCGATGCGCACGTAGAGCTTCGCATCGGCCTTCACCGACACCACCTTCGCCAGTTCCTCGAGGCTGTCCACCACGTACCATTCGACGCCACGTGCCGCGGCCACCTGCAGGAACGCGCGGGATTTCATGGGGTTGCTGTAGTAGATCTCGGCCGCGGGTACGCCCAGGGAGAGCAGCAGATCCAGTTCCGAGATGGACGCGATCTCGAATCCGCAACCCTCTTCGATCAGCGTCCGCAGCACGCGGGGATCGGGATTGGCCTTAACGGCGTAGTGCGGATGGACCCGGGGCATGGCCGCGTGGAAGCGGCGGCATTTAGTGCGGATGATGTCCGCGTCGAGCAGGAGGACGGGCTTTTCGTAGGCGCGGTCGATGGCCTGCTTGACCGCAGGGAACGGGATGCTGACTTCAGCGGGAGTGTCGAGCGCGGGCTCGGAGGGGGATTCGGTGTACAGCGCACGGCGCAGAGGCATCTGCTTCTCCTTGGGAGACGCTACGTGACGGGGATGTGAAGGTTGCTCAGGTCGACGCAGGGGAAGTAGTTCCTTTGGCTTGTCATGATGACCTCCTCTGAGGATAGTACGGCGGACCGCCAGTCAGGCGCCGGGCCATTATAGGGCCAACTCACCGGGAATCCAACGCGTTGTTCCGGGCGTACACAAGGCCCCTGGTCGGGCCGGGCGCAAGAGTTGTGCCCACCCCACGGCTGCGCTCAGGTCTTGGGCAGGGTGACCCCGCGCTGCCCCTGGTATTTCCCGCCCCGGTCGCTATAGGACACCTCGCAAATATCATCGGCATCGGCTTCCAGAAAAATCATCTGGGCGACACCCTCGTTGGCGTAGATGCGCGCGGGCAAGGGCGTGGTGTTGGAGAACTCCAGTGTCACGTGGCCTTCCCACTCCGGCTCCAGGGGCGTGACGTTGACGATGATGCCGCAACGCGCGTAGGTGGAGTTATGCACCACCAGATCGGCCGCGAGGAAATTGCGCAGCCGCGGCACGCTGATATCGTAGACCTCCGCCGCTCCCGCCGGGGTGATGCGTGCCACTTGGTCCCAGTAGAGATCGCCCGCCGGTGCCTGTGCGGAGACGGAAGTTCCACCCACCACCTGCCAACGCACCGCCGCGCGCGCCGCCTCCCCCAGCAGCCATGCCGTCGCAGCCGTGCCCGCAGGCAAATCCAGTCCGTCCAACAGGGCCTGGGCATCGCAGGGCTCGGCCGGTTGCAGCGCCCAGTCCCCGGCCAGCGGCAGCAGGCGGGTGAAACACCCGAGGCGCAGAAATAAATGGTGCAGGCCTTCCGCCCGCTCGCGATCCCCGGCCGCGAGCATGAATCCGGCCGCCTGCTCCATCGCGGCCGCCAGGAGGTAAGCGCGCAGGAAGGCCCGCAAATCCCCGGGGGCGGCGCGAAAGACCGCGGCGGGCAGACCAGCGCCGGCACCGGCGCGAGCCCATTCACGCCCGAGCCCAGCGGCCCCGGGAAGCGCGTCGCGCCCGGGCGAGGGGATGCGTCGGGCGGCGGCGATCCGGTCCCCAGGGCGCAGGTCCTCCAACGCCGCCCACCCACTCGGCTGCCGGAAGGGATGGTTTGCAGTGGCACGGATGCGCAGGCCGGCTCGGGTTTCCAATTCGAACACGGGCCTACGGCCCTGGGCGAGCAGGGCAGACACCCCCGCCGCGGCGATGCGCCCGCCGGCGAGTCCGAAGGTCCGGCGACCGAAACCCATTTGCTCCAGGGGCAGGCGCTCGCCGCTAGCGGCGTCCACCACCAGGGTATCCCCCGTGAGGCACTTCCCCAGGCAGATGGTCAGCACGTTGCGCGGAATGCGGAAGGACTCCACCGTGCGCGCCAGGGCGAAGGAATTGGGGGGGATGATGCAGGAGTCGCCGCTCACGTCGACGAAGGAGCGCGGATCGAAGTTCTTCGGGTCGACGATGGTGCTGTTGATGTCGGTGAAAAGCTTGAACTCATTGGAGCAACGCACGTCGTAGCCATAGCTGGAGGTGCCGTAGGACACCACGCGGTTGCCGTTGACCTCCTTCACCTGGCCCGACTCGAAGGGGTCGATCATGCCCTGCTCCAGCGCCATGCGCCGGATCCAGCGGTCGGACTTGATGCTCATGCCGGGACACCCCCGTCGGTTCGGCTCACGTGTTCTTGATGACGATCTTCGGAAAACTTTCGCTGAAGTCCTGGGCGCGCTCGGCGATGCGCGCGGCCATGCGCCGGGCGATTGCACGAAAGGCGCCGGCCAGCGCGCCGTCGGGATCAGCAACCACGGTGGGATTGCCGGAGTCCGCCTGCTCGCGGATGCGGATGTCCAGCGGCAGCGAGCCCAACAACTCAACCCCCTCCTCCTGGGCGAGCCGCTCCCCACCGCCGCCGCCGAAGATGTGTTCCTCGTGGCCACAGGCGGAACATCGATGCGTGCTCATGTTTTCCACCACGCCGAGAATGGGCACATTCACCTTCTCGAACATCTTTAATCCCTTTCGGGCGTCCAGGAGCGCAATGTCCTGGGGCGTGGTGACGATCACGGCACCGGTGACGGGAACCTTCTGTGCCAGCGTGAGTTGGATGTCGCCGGTGCCGGGCGGCATGTCCACGATGAGGTAATCGAGATCGCGCCAGCGCGTGTCGCGCAGCAGTTGCTCCAGGGCCTGCGTGACCATGGGGCCGCGCCAGACCATGGGCTGCTCCGCATCGATCAAGAATCCGATGGACATGCCCTGCACGCCGTGGCTCAACAACGGCTCGAGCGTCTTGCCGTCGGCTGACTCCGGCCGCTGGCCCGCCAGTCCCAGCATCTGCGGCTGCGACGGCCCGTAGATGTCGGCATCGAGCAGGCCCACGCTGGCCCCTTCGGCGGCGAGCGCCAGGGCCAGGTTCACCGCCACAGTGGACTTGCCCACGCCGCCCTTGCCGGAGGCGACCGCAACGATGTTACGCACACCGGGGACGAGCGGCATGGGGCGCTGCACGGCATGGGAGACGATCTTCACGCTGACCTCGGCCTGCGCGGCAGTGACGCCGGGGATCTGCCGTAGGCGCGCTTCGATCTGTTCACGAACCGACCCCAGCACGCTGCGCGCGGGATAACCCAGCACGACTTCCACCCGGACGGCTCCCCCGTCCACGTGGATCGCCCCGACGGTCTTGCCGGTGACGTAATCCCGTCCGGTGGTGGGATCCACGGTCTGGCTCAGGGCACTCTGGACATCGGCATGACTCACTGACACGGTGCGCTTCCTTGGGCGTTGCGAGAGAGGGGATTCTACCACTGCGTCCCCGCCTGGCCCTGTCCCGGGCCCCGGTTTGCTAGACTTGCCCCTTTGTTGCGGATGCGTCCATGGCCTCTCGGAAGATTCTCGTCACCTCGGCACTGCCCTACGCCAACGGCAGCATCCACCTCGGGCACCTGGTCGAGTACATCCAGACCGACATCTGGGTGCGGTTCCAAAAAATGCGCGGCCATGAGGTCCACTACGTCTGCGCCGACGACACGCACGGCACCGCCATCATGCTGCGCGCCGAGCAGGAGGGCATCTCCCCCGAGGCCTTGATCAGCCGGGTCTGGGAGGAGCATCGCGCCGACTTTGCCGGCTTCGGCGTGGGCTTCGACAACTTCCACAGCACCCACTCCGGGGAGACGCGGGCACTCGCGGAGGATATTTACCTGCGGCTGAAGGATCGCGGGCTGATCGCCGTGCGGCCGGTGGAGCAGTTCTACGATCCGATGAAGGCCATGTTCCTGCCGGACCGCTTCATCAAGGGCCAATGCCCCAAATGCAACTCCAAGGACCAGTACGGGGATAACTGCGAGGTCTGCGGCGCCACCTACGCACCCACGGACTTGGTGGAGCCTTACTCGGTGGTTTCCGGGGCGAAGCCCGAACTGCGTACCTCCGAGCACCATTTTTTTGCCTTATCGGACCCGCAGTGCCGGGAATTCCTCGAGCACTGGACGCAGGCGGACGACCACCTGCAGGAAGAGGCGCGCAATAAGATCCGCGAATGGTTCGACCAGGGCCTCGGGGATTGGGACATATCCCGCGATGCGCCCTATTTCGGGTTCGAAATCCCCGGTGCGCCCGGCAAATATTTCTACGTCTGGCTCGACGCCCCGATCGGCTACCTGGGTAGTTTCCAGAATCTGGCGCAGCGGACCGGCCTGGATTTCGAGGCCTGGGCAAGGCCCGGCCCCGGCGTCGAGATGGTCCACTTCATCGGCAAGGACATTCTCTACTTCCACGCGCTATTCTGGCCTGCCATGCTGCGCTTCGCCGGCTACCGCACCCCGCACCGGGTTTTCGCGCACGGCTTCCTCACGGTGGACGGACAGAAGATGTCCAAGTCCCGGGGTACCTTCATCACGGCGGGGAGTTACCTCAGCGAGGGCTTGGACCCGGAGTGGCTACGCTACTACTATGCGGCGAAGCTCAACGCCACGATGGAAGACATCGACCTGAGCCTCGGCGACTTCGTCGCGCGCGTCAACAGCGACCTCGTGGGCAAGTACATCAACATCGCCAGTCGCAGTGCCGGATTCATCACCCGGCTCTTCGAGGCGCGCCTGTCGGCCCATCCGGACCGCCCGAGCGTGCTCGAGCGCCTTCTCGACCCGGCCACCTGGGACTTGGTGGGCCAGCTCTACGAGGCGCGCGAATTCAGCAAAGCCGTGCGCGAGATCATGGCGCTCACCGATCTCGCCAACCAGTACGTGGACGCGCAGAAGCCCTGGGAACTGGCGAAGCAAGAAGGCGAGCGCGAGCGCTTGCACCAGGTCTGCAGCGCAAGCCTGAATCTCTTCTGGCTGCTCTCGGTCTATCTGCGTCCGATCCTCCCCCGCGTGAGTGCGGAGGCAGCGACGCTGCTTGGTCTGGGCGCCGAGCAGATGGCCTGGGGTCAAACCCAGGCGCTCGGCGCGCAGCCCATCCGGCCGTACCGCCACCTGCTGACCCGCGTGGACCCCAAGCAGGTGGAAGCGCTCGTGGAAGCCAACCGCCCGACCATGCAGCCCGCCGCCGTGGCTAACACCACCGCAGCGCGTGCAGCCAAGCCCCAGGAGAAAACCGCCGTGGAAGCCCCTCCCGCAAGCACCAGCAGCACGATCACGATCGATGACTTCAACAAGGTGGAACTGCGCGTGGCGCGCATCGTTTCGGCCACGCACGTGGACGGCGCGGAGAAACTGCTCAGGCTGGAGTTGGACCTGGGTGGCGAGCGCCGTCAGGTGTTTGCCGGAATCAAGTCGGCCTACGATCCAGCGGTGCTCGAGGGGCGCCTCACGGTAATGGTTGCGAACCTGCAACCGCGCAAGATGCGCTTCGGCGAGTCCCAGGGCATGGTCCTCGCGGCCAGCGGCGAGGGCCCCGGGATCTTCCTATTGGCGCCCGACGACGGCGCCCAACCCGGCATGCGCGTCAAGTAACGTGGGCACCGAAGCTCCCCAGCGCCGCCAGGTGCGCGCCTACGGCCGGGTCCAGGGCGTAGGATTCCGTCAGGCGCTACGCGAGGAGGCGGCAAACCTGCAGGTCACCGGCTGGGTGCGCAATCGCAGCGACGGCTCCGTAGAAGCCATGCTCCAGGGCAGCGCAGAGGCGGTGGATGCGTTGCTGGCCTGGATCCGCGTGGGCCCGCCAGGGGCCAGCGTCGAGCGCGTGGACGTCGCCCCGGATGCCGGCGAGCACCCGGGCGGCGAGCATCACGGCTTCGCGCACCTCCCCACCGAGTAGGCCGCCCGAGTAGGCCCCCCCCGGGGACAGGGCGCTCAGGGGCGGGCGGCGTGGAACACGAAGGACTGGCTCTTGATGTCCAGGTGCTCGAAGCCGGAGAAGCCCGCTTCGCGCACCAAGTCTCCCGTGCGGGCCGGCCCCAGGCAGGTGCCGAGCCCCGGCCCGCCGTTGGCCAGGGACTGCGTCATGCAGTGGAACACGGAGAAGCCGTAGAACATGGTTGCCATGGGGTTGCGGTTGTCTTCCAGTCGGTCGGCCACCTTCGGCTCGACGATGAACAGAACCCCGTCGGGCTTCAGCAGGCGGCGAATCTCCTGCAGGGTTTGTACCGGGGCCGCGAAATCATGCACGCAGTCGCAAACGGTGATGAGGTCGAACCCGTCCCCACGCGCGACCTCACCGGTCGTCTGCGCCAAAAATTGTACCTGCGCGCCCACGGCTTGTGCGGCCGCCTGCGCCTGGGCGATGGATTCACCGTCCGGATCCAGGCCAAAGATCTGCGCTTGCGGGAACGCTTGCGCCAAGGCCACGCAAACGCGCCCGGCCCCGCAGCCCACGTCCAGGGCGCGGCCGCCGGCCTCCAGGCGCCCGACCACCTCCGGCAGCGCCCTTAACCAGTAACTCGCGAAGCGCTGCTCGTACTGGCCACGGTTGACCAGATCCAGCGCCACCACCCCTTCGGGCCCGAAATCCGAAAAGGGCACGCCGCCACCGTGACGGAATGCTTCGGCGACGCGCGGCGCGGCCTTGAGCAGCACCGTGGCCATGGAGAACAGGCCCCCCATGTAGTGGTCCGTGCCGTCCGAGGCCAGGAGGTAGGCCTGCTCCTCCGGCAAGCTAAAGGTCTGCGCCGCCGGATCGTAGGTGAGATAGCCTGCGCAGGCCATGCCCTTGAGCCACTCCTCAACGTAGCGCGGCTGCAGTCCGGAGGCGTCGACCACCGCCTGCAGGGCCATCGGGCCCTTGTCATGCATGGCGGTGAACAGGCCCGTCGTGGCCCCCACGTAGCACAGCCCCACGGTCATAGCCCCGGCCATGTCGGCGAAGATCTTGTCGGCCGCAGCCTTCAGTAGTTGTTTATCCATCAGTACTCCGGTGTTATTGGGACTTCGGTTTGAGCAATCCCTCGCGGGCCAGGGCCTCAAAGAGGCGCCGTTCAATGCCGGGGCCAGCCGTCTGCAGCCATTGCTGTACCGCCCCGGTAGCCTCCCCCACCAGCCGCGGCATGACCGTGATCACCTTGCGTCCGAGGGCACTCTCGTAGAAGGCGTTCAGGTCCCGCAGTTCCTGCAGGGTAAAGGCGGCGTCGTACGACAGGATCTGCTGCCGGCTCATGGGCCCACCCGGCGCGAAAAACTCCTCCAGGCTCGCCTCCAGTTCCGCCTTCATGACTTCGCGCGCGCGATCGGGTAAGTCCGGCTGATTGCTACGCAGGGCCTGGAGTCCGGCGTCGAGTAGGCTGCTAGTCAACTGGCGACGCACGGCCGCCACCCCGCTGAGATTGAGGAGTCGCTCGATCTGCACCCGCTTGGCGGGGTCCACCTCCTCCGCCCCTTTCGCGCAGGGCGCGAGCAGCAGGCACAGGAGAATGAGCAAACAGCGTCGCGCCATGGCGTCACTCCGGATTTTGGGTTGCGAGGGGAGGCGGGAAGAGGCCCTGCATGCGATCCAGGAAAGCAGCCACCCCGGCCTCGCCCTCGCGCGGCGCCCAGGGTGCCCGCTCGGTCTCGTGCAAGGGGAGGAAAGGACCGGCCTTGGCTTCCAGGAACACCGAACCGGGCTCAAGGGCAAGCAGGGTGTGCCACGTCCCGGCTTCGATGTTGATACCGAGAACAGGTCCGTCGGCCGTCAGACACGCCCTTTGCAGCACCTCCCCCGCGTCACTGAAGATCACCACCCCGAAGCGGCCGCGCAGCACGGTGATGGTTTCGGACTTGCCGGGGTCCAGGTGCCGGTGAGGGGCAACGTAGGAGCCCGGCTCCACGGCATTGAGCAGGCGGTGGCAGCGCTCGGCGTCGTCCCCGTGGAAGTTCAGGTTGCGCCGACCCCGGGCACTGGCACGGGCAAGGGCCGAGGCCTGGTTGAGCAGGACGGTGTCGATGAGGGTGATGGGCGCCATAGCACGGGCAAAAAGCGGCAGTCTCTTCTTTTAACCGCCGTCGCGCAATGGCACGGCGCGTTCGAACGACAGAACCTTTATCCGCTCAGCGGATTAAGTCCCCTTTCGTTGCGGCTCATCCGCCCGGCGTCCGTCGTCGGACCGGCGCATGTCCACGGGCCGAACGGCGAGCTGGGCGCCAACAGGCCCTCGGGGAAAAACATTTGAGCGTCGAGCCAGGTGAGGGGCGACGCCTTAACGGAGTTCCGGGCCGCTCACGCCGAGCGCCACCTGTTCGCACCACTCGCGCACCGCCAGCGCGCTACGCCCCAGCGGGCCGATCAGTTCAAACCCATGCCCTGCGGCCCTGCCGCGCCCGCGTGCGATCCATTCTCTCCGACATCCTCGCTCCCCATGCGTGCCTTGTGATGCGGGCAATGGGGCTCGCGCGAGCCCGACTGCGGGAAAACGCCCTCTACTCAACGGTTACCCAGCGCCCAGAGCTAAGGACCAGGAGCCGTCTGGCTTTTAAACCCTGATGTTGCCACAGGGAGATCTCTTCATGTCCGCAAGCAGGCTCCATGGCGCCAGAACATAGACCGAGGGCAACAGGAATGTCTCGATTACGAGAGCCCGAATGGCGGAAGCGCCACGAGGCAAGTATTTGCGGGAATTGTCGTGACGACCCAAAGTCCACGCAAACTGAGGTCGCGATCCTGCAAACCACCGCCGCGAGGATGATCCAAAACCACTCGGATCGAGTTAGTGATGAATTCGGTGGGGCGGGAGGCCGGCGCGGCGGCCCGAGCGCGCAGGCATAGCCAGCGAGACCTGTCTGCAGCACGGTGGCCGAGTTGCGGGCCGCACTCAGGCCTCGTTCTGGTACACCACACGGACGTTCTCCGGTGCCAGCCAGTCGGACAGTATTTGCAGGAGCGTCTCCTGCGGCGCGACCCGCCAGGCATCGCCCAAGTCAACCTGGCAGATGGCGTCGCTGTTGGAGTAAGTCACGCGCACCATGCAATTCCCCGACCGGTAGGGCGCGAGCAGTTCGCGCAGGCGCGCCCCGTTGGATCCGCCGTTGCAGGTGAGTTCCACGCGACGCGCGAAACGTGCGCGCACGCCGTCCAGGTCGTAGAGCTTGTCGGCGGTGACCCGGATGCCGCCGGTGAAATCGTCGTGCTCGGGCCTTCCTTCCACCACCAGCAGAAGGTCCTCCTTGAGCAGTGCCCGGTTCGCCTCGAACAGCTCGTTGAACACCGCCACGTCCACGCGGGCGGTGCCGTCCTCGAGTTGAATGATGGCCATTCGGCCCCGGCGCGTCGAGGCGATGCGCACCCCGGCCACCACCCCGGCGAGCAAAAGCGCCTCGCGTGAGGGGGTGATGCCGGAGAGCCGGGTCCGCACGAATCGCGCCAAGTCCGGCGCGCTCGCATTAAAAGGATGCCCGCTCAGATAGAAGCCCAGCGCCTGTTTCTCGAAGGCGAGCCGCTCGCGCTCTGACCAGGGCGGCGCGCGCACCAGCGTTGGCGCTTCGCCCGAGGAGGGGTCATCGCTGCCAAACAACGAGCCCTGCACCACGGAGTGAGCTGCCCGCTCCCCCTCCTCGAGGGCCAACCCCACACTCGCTAGCAGTCGGGCACGGTCGGGACCGAGGCCGTCGAAGGCACCGGCGCGGATGAGCGACTCGATCACGCGGCGGTTCACCACTCGGCGGTCCACGCGGCGACAGAAATCGAACAGGTCCGCGAACAGCCCCGCTGCCTCGCGGGCCCGCACGATGGTGTTGATGGCGCTCTCGCCCGTGCCCTTGATCGCCCCCAGCCCGTAACGGATGGCCTTGAGGCTAACCGGGACGAACCGGTAGACGCTGTGGTTGACGTCCGGCGGCAATACCTCGATGCGATTCTCCAGACAGTCCTCGTGGAAGATGCGCACCTTGTCGGTGTCGTCCATCTCCGAGGACAGCGTCGCGGCCATGAACGCGGCCGGGTGGTGTGCCTTCAGGAAGGCGGTCTGGAAGGCCACCAGGGCGTAGGCGGCGGAGTGGGACTTGTTGAAGCCGTACTGGGCGAACTTGGCCATCAGGTCGAAAAGGTGCTCGGCCAGGCTCTGTAGCACGCCGCGCTCGACCGAGCGGCTCACGAAAAGGTCACGCTGCTGCGCCATCTCCTCGGCCTTCTTCTTGCCCATTGCGCGGCGCAGGAGGTCGGCCTGGCCCAGGCTGTAGCCCGCCAGGACCTGGGCGATCTGCATCACCTGCTCCTGGTAAACGATAACCCCGTAGGTGGGCTTGAGTACGGGCTCGAGCGATGGATGGAAATATTCCGCTTTCTGTTTACCCTGCTTGCGCGCGATGAAATCGTCCACCATCCCGGACTGCAGTGGTCCCGGGCGGTTGAGCGCCATCAACGCGATGATGTCCTCGAAGTTGTCGGGGCGCAGCTTGCGCCCCAGGTCCTTGGCACTGCGCGACTCGGACTGAAATACGGCAGTGGTGTTACCGGAGACGAAGACATGGAAGCTGGCCGGATCGGTGAGCGGAATGTCCTCGAGCCGAAAGTCGGGGCGCGCGCCCTGATGAATGAAGCGCACGGCCCAGTCCAGGATGGTGAGCGTACGTAGCCCTAGGAAGTCGAACTTCACCAGGCCGGCCTGCTCCACATCGTCCTTGTCGAACTGGCTCACCACGGCCTCGGAGCCGTCCGCGCAGTAGAGCGGGCAGAAATCCGTGAGCTTGCCGGGGGCGATGAGGACGCCGCCGGCGTGCATGCCCACGTTTCGGGTCAAGCCCTCCAGGCGCTGCGCCAGGTCCAGCAGCTCGCGCACCTCCTCCTCTTTCTGCGCGCGCTCATTGAGCAACGGCTCCTGCTCGCGTGCCCGGGCGAGGGTAATACCCAACTCGAAGGGGACGAGCTTGGCCAGTTGGTCCACGAAGTTGTAGGGCAGGTCCAGCACACGGCCCACATCGCGCACCACGGCCTTGGCCGCCATGGTGCCGAAGGTGGCGATCTGCGACACGCAGTCAGCCCCGTAGGTACGCTTGACGTAGTCGATGACCCGCTCGCGCCCGTCCTGGCAGAAGTCCACGTCGAAGTCCGGCATGGAGACCCGCTCGGGATTCAGGAACCGCTCGAACAGCAGGTCGTAGCGGATCGGGTCCAAATCCGTGATGCCCAGGCAATAGGCGACCAGGGAACCCGCGCCCGAACCCCGGCCGGGCCCCACGGGCACATCGTTCTGCTTCGCCCAGTTGATGAAGTCCGCCACGATCAGGAAGTAGCCGGGGAAGCCCATGCGCACCACCATGGACACTTCCAGTTCCAGCCGCTCCTGATAGCGGGGCGTCTGCCGCTCGCGCTCGGTGGCGTCCGGGAACAGCTGCACGAGCCGCTCGGCCAGCCCCTGGCGCGCCCGCTGCCCCAGGTAATCGTCCAGGGTGACGCCGCCAGGCGTGGGGAAATCGGGCAGCCGGCTGCGCCCCAGCTCGATCTTGAGGCTGCAGCGGCGGGCGATCTCCACGCTGTTGGCCAGGGCTGCCGGAAGGTCTGCGAACAGCGTCGCCATCTGCTGCGGTGTCTTGAAATACTGCTCGGGCGTGAAGGGGCGGGGGCGGCGCTGGTCGGCGAGAATGTGGCCCTGGCTGATGCATACGCGTGCCTCGTGCGCCTTGAAGTCATCGGGCCCGAGGAATTGCACGGGATGAGTGGCCACGAGGGGCAACTCCAGCCGCCGCGCGAGGCGCACCGCGCGCGCCACGTAGGGAGCGCACTCGGCCGCCCCCGTGCGCTGCAGTTCAATGTACAAGCGCCCAGGAAACAACCCGGCGAGTTCCAGGCAGGCCCGCTCGGCCGCCACGAGATTGTCCGCGAGGAGAGCCTGACCCACCTCGCCGGCGGCCGCTCCGGACAGTGCGAGCAAGCCTTCGGTGCCCTCGGCGAACCATTCCCGACGCAGTTCCGCCCGCCCGCGACGGCGGTTGCCGCGGTAGGCGCGGGTGAGCAAGTCGCACAGGCGAAGGTAGCCCGCATGATCCTGGCACAGCAGGAGCAGCCGATGCGGCTTGTCGCGGTCCTGGTCGTTGCTCAGGTGGACGTCGCAGCCGATGACGGGCTTGACGCCGTGCGAGCGGCAGGCCTGATAGAACTTCACCAAGCCGAACACATTGGCTAGGTCGGTGAGCGCGAGCGCGGGCATGCCCAATTCCACCGCCCGGGCGACGGCCTCGTCGACCCGCACGATGCCGTCGGAAATGGAGTATTCGCTGTGAAGGCGAAGGTGTACGAAGGAGGTGTCGAGCATCGGACCATTCTACGGAATCACCGGGTCCATTTCAGCAATCCGCAGTGCAACATGAGCAAGCTATAATCAGGCATATTCCTCGCTTCCCATGCACATACCCCCCCTCTTTCTGCCCGCTCGACCCCGCCAGCACGGGCTTCTCCCCGGCAAGCCCGCCCGGTTGCCATGAGTGACGCCCGCGAGACCCGCGCGGCGGTGGTGGTGATGGGGCTGCTCGCCCTGTTGTGGGGCTATAGTTGGGTGCTGGCCAAGATCGCGCTACGCCACTGTGGCCCCTTCGACTTCGCCGCCATCCGCACGGTGCTCGCCTGCCTGACGCTATTGCCGGCCCTGCTCTGGAACCGCAGCACGCTGGCCGCGGGCCACTGGCGGCACGCGGCGGTGGTGGGCGTGGTCCAGACCTCACTCTTCTTGCTGCTGAACAACTGGGCGCTCTCCGAAGGTGCCCCGGGCAAGACCTCCGTGCTGGTCTTTACCATGCCCTTCTGGGTCCTGATTCTGGCTTGGCCCCTGCTCCACGAACGGATACAAGGCTGGGGCTGGGTCGCCGTGGGGCTGGCGGCGGGCGGGCTGGCGCTCATCCTGGAGCCCTGGAATCTGGGCGTGAGCCTGGCGGGCAAGTTGCTGGCCGTACTAGCCGGTGTCTGCTGGGCCTTGGGTGTGGTGCTGGCCAAACGCATGCACAACCGCGGGCCCGTGGACGTGCTGGCATTCACCTTTTGGCAAAACCTCTTCGGCCTGCCCCTACTGCTACTGGTGGCGGTGCTCACCCACAGCAAGCCCATCGATCTGAGCACCGAATTCTTAGTCTCGGGTTTGCTGCTGGGGACGGTCTCCTCGGGCGGCGGCTGGCTCATGTGGCTCTACGTGCTGCACCGGCTCCCCGCGGGAACGACCAGCCTGAGTTCCCTGGCCATCCCGGTTGTGGCGCTGCTTTCCTCGGCGCTGCAACTGGGCGAGCGCCCCGGCCTGCTGGAACTGGCCGGGATGCTGTTGATCGGCGGCTCACTGGCACTGCTCTCCTTTGATGCCGTGCGCCGCCACCAGCCCCAAGAGGCCCTGACGGGTCAGGAGTGAAGCGTGGGCTTCGACTCCTCCCACGCCAACACGCCCCCTGACCGCGCCAGACAGTGCCAGACCGTGCCAATCCGCTGCTGCGGTTCCGCCGGACATCCCTCTTCCAAGGGTGACGTAAGATGTCGCCCATGAAAACCTCGCACTCTCGCTTTCTCGATGCCCGCGGCCTGCGGCATCACATACGCTGCTGGGGCGATCCTGCGGACCCGCCGCTGGTCCTGCTGCACGGCTGGATGGATATGTCCGCCTCCTTCCAGTTCCTGGTGGACGCACTCGAGGGCAACTGGTACGTGCTGGCGCCGGACTGGCGAGGTTTCGGACTGTCCCAGTGGGATCCGGCTGGGTACTGGTTCCAGGACTATCTGGCGGATCTGGACGCACTGCTCGACGCCCTGGTGCCCGCGGGGCCAGTGCCCCTGGTGGGGCACAGCATGGGCGGCAACGTGGCAGGTCTCTACGCCGGCGTGCGCCCGGGCCGGGTGAGTCACCTCGCCCTGCTGGAGGGCTTCGGCATGCCGCGCGCCAAGCCACAGGCGGTGGTCTCCCGCTACGAGCGCTGGCTCGATGAGCAGCGCGATGCCCCGACGCTGCGCGCCTACGCTTCGCTTGCCGAGGTGAGCGCGCGCCTGCAGACCACCAACCCCCGGCTCTCGGACGAACGAGCGGCCTATCTGGCGCCGCACTGGTCGCGCCAGAACCCGCGGGGTCGGTTCGAACTGCTCGCCGACCCCCGGCACAAGAGGGTGAACCCGGTGATTTATCGGCTGGAGGAGGCGCTGGCCTGCTGGGAGCGCATCACGGCGCCGGTACTGTGGGTGTGGGGCGACACGCCCTACATCCGCGAGTGGCTCAAGGAGGATGAGGCCGCACTCGACGAGCGTCGGGCCGCCTTCTCCAAGCTCACGGAACATACGTTAGCGGGCGCTGCCCACATGATGCACCATGATCAGCCGGAGGCGCTCGCTCGCCTCCTCGAGTCATTCTTCCGCGACTGAAGGATTCCCCCATGCGCGCACTCCCCCTGCTATCCCTGCTGATCGGCCTTCTCATCCTCGCCGGCCCCCCGTCGCTGGCGGCTGCGGACGTCCTTCAGGAGGTCCGGGCGCGCGGCGAACTGATCGTGGGCGTGAAGGACTCTACCCCGCCCTTCGGCTTCATCAGGGAGGGCAGCCGCAGCATCGTTGGCTATGACGTGGACATCGCCGCCGCCATAGCTCGTGGCCTGGGCGTGAAACTTCGGCTCTCCCCGGTGACCAGTGCCACGCGCATCCCGGAACTGGAGCAGGGCCACATCGATCTCATCGCAGCCACCATGACCCACACCCGGGAGCGCGAGCAGCAAATCGACTTCAGCCTTACCTACTTCGTCACCGGACAGCGGGTGATGACCAAGCGCACAGGCGGGATCAAGGCACTGCCGGAACTGGGCGGCAAGAAGGTGAGTTCGGTGCGCGGCTCGACCTCGGAGCAGAACATCCGCCAGGCCGTTGCCTCGACGGTGGTGATTGCCTTCAATGACTACCCCAGCGCCTTCCTGGCCCTGGCGCAGGGCAAAGTCCTTGCCATGACCACGGACGAGACCATCCTGCTCGGCCTGCAGCGCAAGGCCCCGCGCCCGGATGACTTTGTCCTGCTCGATGGCTACATCAGCACCGAGCCCTACGGCCTGGGCATCCGCAAGGGCGAGGAGACGTTGCGCCGCGAGGTGAACCGGATTCTGTTGGAACTGGAGGCAAGCGGGGAGGCCGGTCGGATCTTCAACACCTGGTTCGGTCCCGGCACGGAAGTGCCGCTCAAGCGCACGTTCCGCCTCGAGACCGGCGGCGTCCCGATCCGCTAGGCCCCCCGGTGCTGGGCAGCAGCATTCTGGGCCAAGGCCGCTACCGAGAGTGGCTGCTCCAAGGCCTGTTGACGACGCTGGAACTCTCCGCCTGCGCCGCCCTGCTCGCGCTGGCCTTGGGGCTGGCACTGTTCCTTCTGCGCGCAGCACCCAACCGGCTCCCCCGCCTAGCTGCCACGGCGGTCGTGGAGTTCATCCGCAACACACCGCTCTTGGTGCAGATTTTCTTTTGGTATTTCGGTGCCAGCGAGTTCCTCCCCGAGGCCGTTAGCCGCTGGCTCTCCGATCATGGCTTCGAGTTTATCGCCGCCACCCTGGCCCTTTCCGTCTACACCGCTGCCTTCGTGGCCGAAGACCTGCGCAGCGGGCTACGGGCCATCCCGCGCGAGCAGATGGAGGCGGCTCGCGCCTGCGGCCTGTCCTTCCTGCAATCCATGCGCCGAGTGGTTCTGCCGCAGGCGGCGGCGCACGCGCTCCCGGCGCTGGTGAGCCAGGCGTTGAACTTGACCAAGAACTCCAGCATGGCGATGACCATTGGGGTGGCCGAACTGACCTACCAGACGCGGCAGATCGAGAGCTACAGTTTCCGCAGCTTCGAGGCCTTCGGCGCCGCCACGCTTCTGTACCTTGCCATCTCGCTGGCGATCGGGGCACTGGGCAACCGCCTGGAGCGCCGGTCCTGGGCCCGGCCTAGCCATGCTTGACATCCTGCGCGCCGACTGGCTCTACCTGCTGGTCGGGCAATACCCCGAAGGGCCGCTCGGCGGCTTGGCCCTCACCTTGCTGCTGGCGGCGCTCAGTCTGGCGCTGGCCCTACCCCTGGGCATCGCACTGGCGGTGGGCCGAATCGCGCCCGTGCGACCCCTGCGCTTGGCCGTCGGAGGCCTCATCTGGGTGGTCCGGGGCACGCCGCTCATCCTGGTGATTTTTTGGGCGTACTTCCTCGTTCCCCTGCTGCTCAAACGCCCGGTTCCTGTGGTGGTAACGGCCACCGGCGCCTTCGTGGTCTTTACCGGGGCCTACCTCGCGGAGATCATCCGCGCAGGCGTACAGGCCTTACCCCCAGGACAATGGGAGGCGGCACAGTCGCTGGGCCTCACCCGCGCGCAGGTCCTGCGCCGAGTGGTGCTGCCGCAGGCCCTGCGCAACATGGTGCCCAGCCTGGTGAACCAGTTCGTAACGCTCACCAAGGACACGTCCCTGGCCTTCATCGTGGGCCTGGGAGAACTGTCCTACGTCGCCTCAAAAATCAACGACCGCACGCTAGTCCACCCTGCCGAGATCTTCCTGCTGGTCGGCGCAACCTACTTCGTGATTTGCTTCGCCCTCACCCAATTCGCACGCCACCTGGAACACCGGCTGCAATGGGGCCAACGGCAGGGCTAGCGCTGCCCTTTCCCCATAAGGCTCACGAATCCTCCTCGGGATGCCGCAGGGCGTAGCCCACACCACCTGGAGGTCGGTGTAGCCGTGCCACATCACTTGGTGCCCGGGCGGTGGATCGTTGCTCCGGTCCAGGTAGCCGGCTGCGGGCCAAACGCTCGCCCAAGTGCCCCACCACCCGCCGGCGCACGAGCAGGTGGAACGGTCGCACGATATACCCCAGGAAATCCACACCGTCGCTCAACAACCGCAACCGCTCCCGGCGCGGGTTCAGCCGAAGGGCCAGGTGCTCGTCCAGGAAGACCTCGATCGCCGCCTTCCAGGCTTGCAGTTCCTCGGGAGCGCGGGCGAGCAGCACGAAATCGTCGCAGTAGCGCAGGTGCTAACAGCACTTCAGGCGGTGCTTGATGAACTGATCCAGGGCATTGAGATAGACGTTGGCGAAGAACTGGCTATTCAGGTTGCCGATCGGAAGCCCTTGTCCCCACCGGTGCCCGGAAGAGCGTCTTCTCCGGGGGGAGTCGCTCGACCAAGCGAGGATCGCCCTTCATCACCGGGGCCACCGTGCAGTCGTGGAACACCAACGTGCGGGTGAGCCACAGGGCGTGCGCATCTTCCTCCCGATGCGCCTTCAAGCGCGCCTGGATCATCTTGAACAAGCGCTGCTTATCGATGCTCATGAAGTAGTTGCGGATGTCCAGTTGCAGCGACCACGCCTCGCGCATGAACTGCTGCAGCCGAAGAACAGCCGCGTGCACACCCGTGCCGTTGCGGCAGGCGTAGGTGCCGTTGCGGCAGGCGTAGGATCCTGGATGACCACCGGTTCCCAGATGCGCTCCAGGTGGCTCAGCAGGACGTGGTGGACGACGCGGTCGCGTAAATCAGCGGCGAAGACCTTGCGCAGCTTGGGCCGCCGAACAAAGAAACAGACAGAACGCCCCGGTTCGTAGCTGCGATCCAAGAAGCGCCTCCCGCAGTTCCAGCAGGTTCAGCTCCTGCCGCGCATCGAAAGCGTCAACGCCTCGATGCGGCCGCGCAGTTCCTGCCATTCCACCCTGCGCTCGGCCACGCCCTGCGCGTTGTTCGCCTTGAGCACCTGCTGCAGCAAACCGCGGCTCCCCTGTTGGGGCTCACTTTATTCCACTGCTTCCGTCGCACGGTAATCCGCGAGTGCTGGCGAGCGTGGTCGCGGATTACGTCCCCGAGTGGGGCAATGTGAGACGGGGGAGTAGAGCGAGACTGGGGGTCGCTCAGAACAGC
>JANXRW010000025.1 GCA_025356655.1 Betaproteobacteria bacterium
GGCACATCCGCCCGCAGATGGCCTGCCGTTCCTGCGAGAGCGTCATCGCGCACCGAGGTGCCTGCAGCGATCATCGACGGGGGCATGGCTTCACCCGGTCTGCTCGCGTGGATCATGACCAGCAAATTCGTAGATCACCTACCCCTTTATCGGCTCGAGCGGATCGCCGCGCGCAACAACGTGGTGCTCTCGCGCTCCACGCAGGCTGACTACGTGGGCAAGGTTGGCGTCACACTGTATCCACGGGTGGATCGGCTGGTGGCGATGCTGCACCAGAACCTCTCGCTGCCCCACCGCCCAGCCCCCTTCCCGGTGGCCAAGAGCATTACCAAACTGCCGGCGGATTGCGCTTTAGACTGCGACCCCACACCCGTGGCCCCGGGACGCAAAAATTGGCTCTACTTTGGCTCGGAGCGCGCGGGGCGCCGCGCAGCGAACATCCAGAGCCTGCTGGAGACGGCTAGACTCAACGGCCTCGAGCCCTATGCTTGGCTAAAGGACACCCTCGAAAAGCTGCCGGTGTGGCCGAACAGCCGCATCGACGAACTCCTGCCGCTGCGCCGGCCGGAGCCAACCTGATCCCGATCGTCGCCGCAAGGTGCCTTGGCTGGACGCTTACCCCCCACCCGCTAAGGCCGCTGCACTGAAGCTCATCCCTCCGAGCAAGCCCCGGCGGCAGCGGATGAGGTAGCGCGAGTGGCGCGCCGCACAGCGGCCCGTCGCCCTGCGGGTGTGTTGGGGCTCACTTTATTCCGCAGCGCGTGTCTCATGCCGAATCGCAGGAAGATATGCACAGTGTTGCGCACTTGCGCCCCCGGCTAGGGTCGCCTACACCAGCGCTGGGGACCGCCGGACCGCCTTCACCCAAGTCGAGGGCGCAAGGCTCTGCAGGGGCGCTGCAGGCCCTGGTGGCAAGGTCGGAGCGTGGGCACTTCACCAACACCCAGCTGTGCTGAACCAGATCGACCCCGGGGGCCCACAATATTTCACTAGGCGGTCAGATTTTCCGAGGAATGAAACCGAGACAAAAAGCCGGTGGCCCAGCGGAATAACCTGCGACCCAAGACGCGGTGGGCGAGAGGAAGGTCGGAACTCCTCTGGTATCGTGGGAAGTTCCAATACAACCCACACCCTATCGAGCCCGACCTAGGAACCGGATTGTAGCCGGCATCACCTCGCTTGCGCAGCACATCCTCACCCTGGCCATGGATCCGGAGCGTTAACTTTCGGCCAGCTGCCCGAAGTGCGATGCACCACGCCCCCATCACCACGGTCACTACACTCGCAAGGCGGACCGACGACCTGTACCCGGCCAATGCCTCAATCCGGTGCCGGTGCCGCGCTATCGCTGTCGGTTGCGCTCGTGCCGGGCCACCTGCTCGCGCTTACCCGAGTGCTTGTCGCCGCGGCGCTGGTACGACGGGTCGGTGCAGCAGGCGGTGCTGGCGATGCTGTTGGTCGGGATGTCGGTGAAGGGCTGTGGACGGGCCCACGAGCTTGACCGTGGCACGGTGCGGCGGTGGTGGGGCTGGTTGCAGGCGCGGGGGCCGGAGTTTGAATTGCACCTGCGCAGCCGCTTTGCCGATCTGGGCCGGCACGGCGGGTTCGAGGGCTTCTGGTCGGCGCTGTTGGCGGGGATGGGGCAGGCGAGGGCGATTGGGGTGGCTGGATCGGGATCTGGTTGTCCCGTGAGGGCCTGGGAGCGGCACAGTGGCGGACAGGTGCGCTGCGCCCTGAGGTAGGTGCCCACAGAGTTTGCCCACTATCTTGCGCGCGGCGCAATTGATCTGATACGCACTCCCACAACGACGCAGGAGTGAACGTGAATCAGATCGATCGCATGGCACTATTTCGACTCTCGGTGCTGGGGCCGCTGGTGAGCCGCGAGCGGCTTTGCCGTGGCGAGTTGCAACAACTCGTACGCGAGCTGGCGCAGCGCAGCTACGATATCCCCGGCTCGCGCCGTCAGCACGTCGGCGAGAAGACCATCGAGTCCTGGTACTACCTGTGGCGCCGGCACGGCATCGACGGGCTCGCGCCCAAGCGGCGCATTGACCGAGGGCAATCGCGGATGGGGGCCGAAGTGCAGGCGGCGATCCTTGCCGCCAAGGGCGAGAATCCGCGCCGCTCCATCCGCCAGGT
>JANXRW010000041.1 GCA_025356655.1 Betaproteobacteria bacterium
AGCTTTGGCGCCTTGATCGACCTGATCAAGCAGGCGCTCGGGGCGCTGCCCGATCCACGCCGCGGGCGCAATGGGATTTACCGCATGCAGGAGGTGGCCCTGGCGGCGTTCTCCAGGAAGGAGGCGCGCTGGGTCCAGAACACGGAGAACGCCGCCAGGGCCACCTCCTGCATGCGGTAAATCCCATTGCGCCCGCGGCGTGGATCGGGCAGCGCCCCGAGCGCCTGCTTGATCAGGTCGATCAAGGCGCCAAAGCTCAGTGCATCCCCCGAGGTGTCCGCCGCGCTCACCGGTGCAGTGCCTCCAGCCCACTTCCACGCGGCTGTTATAGCGCACGGCGGGAATTATGTCCAGCCCCGGGGGGAAATCCTCATCTGAGCGCCGGACCATCCCTACGGCAAGCCACATTTAGAATTGCTGCCCAGGCGGTGGGCACGTCCAGGAGACCGGGATGGGTAAACCCGGCGGCCTACGGATGTCCTTCACCAGAACCTCATCAAACCGAGTGCTGGGCCCGCCGCCGAAGAAGCCCCCGGCGCGGATCACGACGCCACGCAGGTCACCCCGCCTGCAAGGGGCGTGGCATGCCTCGGCCTCCTCAGGAGCTACGTGGCCCGGGATGGCCCGGAGGTTGAAGCGACTATGCCCCAGCTTCGTCCCCTGGAACTGCCTTTGCGGCGGGCCGTGCACCAGGAGATCCACGCCAGCGGGCGCATCCGCGCAGCGTATGACTTTCTGGTGGACGCTCTTCCCAAGGCCCTTTGACCGCCGCCAGACCCGTCGGTCCGGCGGCGTGTCCGGCCCAGAGGTTGTCTCAGCCGAACAACTTGCCCTTGAGGGGGCTGAGTCCCGCCTCGACCAAGCCGTGATCCACTGCGCCGTTGGGTGTGAGGTGGTCGATCACTTGCGGCAGAAGGTTCGCCAGTCCACCGGCAGCGTCAAGATGGGAGAGGCCGAGTTGATCGGCCAGTTGCTTCACCCGGTCGGAGCCCAGTGCGGAGACGATTTGATCGGCAGAAACCGGAAGGTTCTGGCCACCGCCCACCCAGGACTTCACCTGCTCGCCCAGCCCGCCTGCAGCGAGTTGTTCCAGCAGCCCCAGTCCGCCCGGATGGCCCTGCACGAGGCCCAGGACGGAATCGAGGAGCCCGCTCTGGGTGGGTACCGCGCCGCCCTGACCGAGCGCACCGGCAATTTGATCGAATAGACCCACGGCGTTCTACTCCTGAAGTTTTAAGGGCGCCTACGGTATCATGCGGGCGGCCGACCCTCCAGCCATCCTGCCGCCCAAGGAGCGCCCATGGCCCACCTGCCCCATGACACTTTCCTGGACGTGGTCCGGCACGCGCCGCTGGTCTCCGTTGACCTGCTCGTCAGCGACGCTGACGGCCGCATCCTGCTGGGCTACCGCCGAAACCGTCCGGCCCGCCAGAGCTGGTTCGTGCCGGGCGGTCGCATCAACAAGGACGAGCGCTTGTGCGCGGCCTTCGCCCGCATCACTGCAGCCGAACTGGGGCAGGCCCGCTCCATCGACGAGGCCGGGTTTCTCGGCGTGACCGAACATCTTTATCCTGACAACTTCGCCGACGCCCCCAATGTGAGTACGCACTATGTCGTCCTGCCTTTTGCCTTGGACCAGGGGGACCCAGAGACGATGCCGCAGGACCAGCACGAGGGGTACCGCTGGCTCAGCCCTGAGGACCTGCTGCGCGACCCCGAGGTGCACCCCAACACCCAGGCCTATTTCCGGCAAGCGGGTGCCACCGCCCACCTCTATCCCCCCCAGGCCTGGGGCTCGCTACCCCGCCGCATCTGAGACGACGGTCATACGCTCGGCACCCCCCACGGCCGGCAGGGCATAGCGCACCGGGAATTGCGGGCAACTGACAAAACAGCTGCAGAGTAGCGCCCGTCGCGGCTGCCTTCAAGGTACCCGCACACCTGCTTGTGGCCGAAATCCCGTCGCACCGTCACGTGCCGTGCCGCGGCAGACTACCCAAGCGAGCACCTGCGGCATAGGGTGAAGCTAGGCCGGGTTGTCTGGAACGAAGCACAGGGCCAGCCCGTTGTTGCAGAACCGCTTCCCGGTGGGCGCGGGCCCGTCATCGAAGACATGTCCCTGGTGGCCGCCGCAGTTGGCGCAGTGGTACTCCACCCGCGGCGAGAAGAGCTTGGTGTCGGCCTTGGTCCCTAGACCCTGGGGCAACGCTTGGTAGAAGCTGGGCCAGCCGGTCCCACTATCGTACTTGGCCTCCGCGTCGAAGAGGCGATGCCCGCAGCCGGCACAGACGAAATGGCCAGGCCGGTGCTCCTTCAACAAAGCGCTGGTAAAGGGCCGCTCCGTGCCTTCCTCGCGGAGCACTTGGTGCTGTGCGGGGGTGAGTGCCGAGTTCCAGTCGGTCTCCGGGCTGCATCCGGAGGGCGAGGGAGGTTTTCTGTCCATATTGAGGTCCTTGAAGCGAGTGAGCGGGGAGGGGCTAGCGCGGTACCGATGAGCACCCGAAGCGCCGGACCGCGCAAGCGTACACCAGGTAAGCCGCAGCCGACTTAAATGACAACGCGCCACCCGGGCGCTCCTTGCACGTTGGCGTGGCCAATGCGCGAAAAAGCTCGTTTGTGAGAAAGTCGCTTGCGGCTGCGGAAGGAAACTGGGACCATCATCCCGGATCATCCACTGACAAAGGACCCGGGAGCTATGCTATCCGCACGTAGTGCGCCCCGCCGGTTCCGCCTCGCTTCGGCTTTTTTGCTGGGCCTGCCCTTGGCGGTGCCGCGCGCCGGCTTGGCGGCGCAGGGCGCGTCCCCGGACTGCGCGGCGCCCTTGGCTCGCATCGTGTCGCTCCAGGGCACAGTCGAGGTCCACGCGGCCTCCGGGGGGCCGTGGACGCCGGTGACGCGCTTGGACACTCCCATCTGCGAGGGCGATGTGCTGCATGTCGGATCCCGCAGCCGGGCAGCCCTGGTGGCCATCCCGGAGAACCTCATCCGGCTGGACCAGAACTCCACCATGGCCCTGCGTCGGCACGGGGACTCCACAGAGGTGGAGATGCTCGTGGACGAACGCGTGCCCAGGGGCAACTGGGCAGCGCTTGCGGTGCCGTCTACAGTATCTCGCGGGTTCCGCGCACCCACCGGATAAGGACACCGCATGCCAATGCCATGGTGGAAGGAACGGAGTTCGCCGTTGCCTTGACCTGTTCCTCCACGGTGGTCTCCGTATTCGAAGGACGGGTGTCCGCCGCCGCGGCAGTCGAGGGGTCGCCCCCTCTGTCCATCGGGCCCGGCGAGGAAGCGGTGCTCGGGCCGGGGCGGCCCTCCGGCCTCGCGGTAATGGCCAGACCTGTGGATGCGGTGCGGTGGGCCCTGTACTACCCGCCGCTGGGCACCTCCGCAGGAGCGACCGGATCCGACCTGGAATGCCTCCCTGCGCTGGCGCCTGAATCGCAAGCCGCCTGCCTCCCGGCTCGCGCCGGTTCCCGCCTAGCCGTCGGGCGCGTGGACGAGACCACCGCCGACATAGCCGCCGCCCGCGCACTGCAGCCCGCCTCCGGCGAGCCCGATGCCCTACTCTCCATCATCAGTCTGACCCAGGGCGAGCGGTCCCGGGCGCTGGAGCTTGCACAGCATGCCGTGAGCTCGGACCCTGCCTCCGCCCGCTCCTGGCTTGCACTGTCCTATGCCCAGCAAGGGAACTTCCAGCTCAACGAGGCCCTGGAGAGCACGCGCCGGGCGCTGGCCCAGGACCCCGGGAGCGCCGTCGCTGGCGCGCGCGAAGCGGAACTGCTCCTGTCGCTCGGCTATCGGCTCGAGGCGGAGAGGGCGGGACGCGCCGCAGTGCAGCGCTCCGGCGCCGATGGCCGCGCTTCTGCCGTGTTGGGCTTCATCCAACTGGCGGGCGGCAACGCTGCAGATGCCGGGGCCACCTTTGCGAGCGCTCGCGAACGCGAACCCGCAGACCCGCTGCCTCACCTGGGAGCAGGTCTCGCGCTTATCCGGCAAGGCCGGCTGAGCCATGGGCGCCAGGAACTCGAGATCGCCGTGTTGCTGGATCCATCGAGCTCCCTCCTTCGCAGCTACCTGGGCAAGGCCTACTACGAGGAGAACGAGACCGGGCGCGACGCGCTGGCATCTACCGAGTTCGAGCTAGCCCGGGAAAAAGACCCGCTCGACCCGACTCCCTGGCTCTACGCGGCCATCCTGCTCCAGAGCACGAACCGAGCGCCGGATGCCTACGCCGCCTTGCTGCAGTCCCTCGCGCGTAACGACTATCGGGCTGTCTACCGCTCGCGGCTGGGTCTGGACGAGGATCGCGCCGCACGCGCCGTCAACCTCGTCAGTATCTATGACAGCCTGGGTTTCGGTCAGGCGGCCCGGCGCGAAGCGTCGGCTGCGCTGGCCAGCGACCCGAGCAACGGCGCCGCCCACCGGCTCCTCGGGGACGCCTACGCAGGCCAACCGCGCTCCCAGATCGCCAGCGAGAGCGAGCTGCTTCAATCCCAATTGTTGCGCCCCCTGAGCGCCGACGCCGTGGCACCCCTGCGGCCACTCGGACGCTATGTCAACACGCAGAACAAGCTCGGCGAGCAGCCCCTGCCGCCGGGCTTAGGGCTCGGGCGCGCGGGACTCAACGAGTACACCGCGCTCTTCGAACGTGATCAGGCCGGGGTATTCCTTGATAGCCTAGTGGGTGGCAACAGCACCTTACTCGCTCAGGCCTCGGTGGCCGCGCTCAAGGATCGCGTCGCCTTGGCGGCGGCGCAGGGGCACTTCGAATCGCAGGACGCCCGTTCAGGACAACGGGTCCGGCAGAATGTCTATACCGGATTCGCTCAGGTGTCCCCCGGCAGCGACACACGGCTTCAGCTCGGGATCACCCAGTGGGGGAGCGACCGGGACACCATTGTGGATAGCTTCGATCCGCTCGCCGCTTCGCCCGTGCAGAGCACGGACGAGGGCACCCGCGGAAGACTCGGGCTTTACCAGGCGTTGTCCCCTAGCGCGGAGCTCTTGGCCACCGTGGCCCGCCAATCCTTGACCAGCGAGATCCTCTACGCAGGGTCGCCGGTGGAGAAAGACCAGACCCAATCGACCGTTTCAGAGGCGCAGTTGCGGCTGCGGCTGGCTGGCGCGAACCTCCTATTGGGCGGCAGCTGGGTGAACACGGGATCCCAGACCAATGCCGGCGGCACGCCCATCGGCATGTCCTCCGCGAGCGCCTACGCCTACGGCCAAACTGGCCTCTGGACCGGACGCCTGGATCTGACCCTCGGGGTCACCGCCGAGACCTCCCAGGTGGCCGCCGTACGCGACAACCGGCTCGACCCGAAGCTCGGCTTGGTATGGCACGCCACGCCAGAGACTTCGCTGCGACTTGCCAGCACCCGCTCGGTCGCCCGCCCCACCTTCGGCGACCAGACGCTTGAGCCGACGCAGGTTGCCGGGTTCGGTCAGTTTTTTGAGGACCACCAGAACGGCGTGGTGAGCAAGCAGCTGGGCATGGGCCTGGAGCACCGTCTGAGCCGGACCTCCGTGCTGGGGCTGGAGTTCACCCAGCGCAACGTGCGTTTGCCTTTCTACATCCCGGACCGAGTCGACGTGGAATGGCGAGAGCAGTCCGCTCGGGCATGGTCCTACTTGGCCATCCCGCGAGGGACATTGGGCTGGCTGCCGCGAAACTGGTCCGCGGCGCTCACCGGGGAGTTGGAATACGAAAAGCTCGCCCGCGATCTAACCTACACCGGGCCGGAGAGCATTCTCACGCTGGAGTCTTGCATCGCATCCTTCGGCGGGACCCTCTTCCTGCCGCAGGGCTTGCGGGCCCGCGCCCGGCTCTCGCTGGTGAACCAGACCGGCGTCCTCGCGTCCTTGTTCACGGGGATCCCGGTGCCGGTCGAGTCGCGCTTCTGGGCCGCGGACTTAGCACTGAGCTATGAACTGCCGCGCCGGCATGGACGCATCACGCTCGCGGGCCAGAACCTTTTGCACGGCGCGACCGCCTTCGTAGAGGGCGACCCCTCCATGCCGCACTTGGCCACAGGGCGTCTGATAACCCTACGCCTTACGCTTGATCTATAGGCGCGGCAGTGCCGCTCGCGTCGATGGGAGGAGGCCGCGCTTACCCGCAGCGCAGCCATCGTACTGTTATTCGGCGCGGGGCCAGTCGAGGGAGCATGACATGAGACATTTCCGGATAGTTTGGGCGACACTACTTACCCTTCTCGCGCTTGGCGTGAGTCCGCTTCACGCACAACCCGTGCCGGATAGTTGCCGCCTGCTCTTTGGCGGAACGCCCGACGCGCACAACCGCCATCGCCTCATCATCGAGCAAGATAACCTAGTCCAATGCACCACGAGCCCGGTGTTGCCAGGCGAGGACCCGCCAGCCGGGCGTGCGCCACACATCGTCAAGGCCTGGAACTGCGTGGCCAAGCCGAATGCGGGCGCACAGTTCGTCTACGACCTCCTCTACCCTGACCTCTATAGCCAACAGCAAATTGTTAGCGGCCAAAGCGATGGCGGCGTGATGTTCCGGCCCATCCCAGACGCCGGTATCAGCCAGTGTATGTGGACGTACGCGTCGGATACGGTCGGAATGTCCTCGCCCGACCCCTGTGCGTTGCCCTACGTGCTGAAGTTCACCACCTGCGGGGGAGTGGGAACCAAGCGATGCACCGGCGACAACCGCAACTGGTGCTTTAACAGCAACCATTGACGCCGTCTCCCGCCTCGCGCGTCTGGATCGCACCCTGGCGCACGGCGCTCGCGAGCGCCCTCATGTGGGGCATGCTGGGCGCGTTGGCCTGCGCAGCCCCATGGGCGTGGGTGCCGCAAGAGGCCGCCGACCTCGCCGGGTATTTTGCCTGGCAGGGCAGCCGCCCAGGGCCGGCGGACATCGTCGTGGTGACCATCGATGCAACGAGCGCGCGGAACATACTGCTCCCGGAGGACCCTCGGCGCTATCACCGGTGCGAGGCGCTGCGTTTCGGCGCAGCTGTGCCGGGTTATCGCAGCGCTCCGCCGCCGCGCCAGTTGGCTCGCTGGCCCCGCTGTCTGTTCTCACGCGCCTTGTACGCACTCGCCCGCGGCGGCGCTCGCTTGGTGGCCCTGGACATTCAATTCTCCCCGCGCATGGCGGCGGGGCAGGACCTCGCCGTGAGTGTTTTCGAGGCGCAGGACCAGGAGTTGGGCGCGGCCTTGGCGAGCGTCGGCAGGTCCCTTATTGGCCAGGGCGTCGAATCCTCCCCGGGGGTCCTCAACCCCGGACCCGACGGGAGCGAGCCGATCAGGGAGCGCCTCGCCCCCTTGACCCCGACGGTGGCGGCCGGCTCCCTGGGGGCGGCACCATTCCTGATCCAGCGGGACCTGCTCGGCCGGACCAGCCAGTTCGAGGTATTCATGGAGGGGGGACTCCCAGGAATTACGCTGCCGGCGCTCGCGGTCCAGGCGGACCTGCTGGCGAACTACCCGGCCCTGTTACGCGTCCTGCGCGCCGTGGCCCCGGCGCGGGCAGACCTGCTTCCCGAAACCCTGGCGCAGTTGCTCCACCAAGGGCAGCTCCAGGCGACTAGCCTATTGATCCGTCAGGTGTTGCACGCCGACGCCGGCGCACCACGCCGGGCGCTGCAGATCATCGATACGAGCCTCGTGTCGCCAGCCGAGCGGGCCCAGGCTGACCGTCTGCGCCTATTGGTCAAACTCTACACCGCCCCTCCCCGGCGCCACTTCGCGCACTTCGGCCCCGCTCGGACCATCCGCACGGTGGGCGTCGACCGCTTGCTCGGTGCGCCGGGGGCACTCGATGGCTCGGACCACCTCGACGTGCGAGGGAAAGCGGTATTCATGGGAGTGGACTACGGGGAGTCGGAGTCGGCCGAGAACAACCGCACGGTGCTCTCCGGCACCGGCATTGGCGTCACCGGCGTAGAGCTCCTGGCCACGGCCTTCGCGACGCTGCGCGACGATAGCGCCCCCCGGCCCCCAAGCCAAGCAGTCCGCGCCTTGGTTGCGGGCGCCTTTGGTCTGATCCTCACGGCCTTGCTCGGTGTCCTGCCGGTTCGCCTCGGGACGGCCGCCGGAGTGCTCCTGTGCCTTGCCTATGCGGGGCTGGCGCAGGGGCTATTTGCGGGAAAGCACCTGTGGTTGCCGCTGTCGTTCCCTCTGCTGGTCCAGGCCCCGGTGGCGATCGCGTGGGCCAGCTATCTGCGCGCGTACCGAGTGCGAGCCCAGCGTGCACGCCTGAATGAGGTATTCCGCCATTTCCTGCCTAAGCGGGTGATCGACGAGTTGCTCAGCCGCCAGGGCGAAATAGGCAACCTGAGCGAGATCCGGTTTGGAGCCTGCGTGATGAGCGACGTCGAGGGCTACACCCGCATCGCCGAGCGCCTACATCCGCAAGCTCTCGGAGAGTTGATGCGTACCTATTTCGACGCGCTCTACCCGGTCATCCGCGCAAGCCGTGGCGAGGTGACGGATCTGCAAGGTGATTCCGTGCTTGCCATCTGGACCGGAGAGGCAACCGAAGTAGAGTTGCGGCGCCGCGCGTGCTTGGCGGCCCTTGAGCTCCAGAGCGTCATCGCCGACTTCAATGCGCAGCGCCCTGACGAGCAACTCCCTGCGCTCACCGGGATCACCTGCGGGACGCTCTCGCTCGGATTGGTCGGTTCTGCTGGTCACTACCATTACGGTCCGACGGGCGATGTGGTGAACACCTCCGAGCGGCTGCAGCGGCTCAACAAGTTGATGGGAACCCGGGTCCTCGCCGCTGCGGCGGTGGTCGAGGGGTTGGACGATCTCTTGGTTCGCGATGTCGGAAGCTTCCTGGTCCGCAACAAAGCGACGCCTGTTCGCGTATTCGAGCTCATGGGAACCAAGGCCGCTGCCCCGGACCGCTCAACTGCGCTTTGCCAACGCTTCGTGCAGGCCCTCGATCTGGCGCGCCGCGCGAACGTCATTGACGCCGTCGTGCTCCTGGAGGCCCTGCACCAGGAGTACCCCGAGGATGGACCGGTGGCGTTCTATCTGCACCACCTCAAGGCTTGCCCGAACTGGGACGGCAGCCCGCTACGGCAGGACTGAGGCGCGCATGAACACCGCTGGCTTGCCTTGTGTCTGTAAAGTCGCTTAGGATTAATGGCTAACAGCTAAGGAGGGATTGAAAATGCGGTTCGTCAGCAGAAACTGTGGGCCATGGGTGGCTCGGGCAATTTCCCAAGTACATGATAAAGCGCCAATTCCGTGGCTTTGAAGGTGCGAAAGCCGTAGGATCTTCTCAGTGTGACTTTAACCTTCCCATTCAGGCCC
>JANXRW010000053.1 GCA_025356655.1 Betaproteobacteria bacterium
CGCTTTGGCCACCGCGCGCCCGCAGAGCAAGATCGCTCGGGTCGAGGCTCTGCCACGCCACCAGAGTTGCGCCCGGCCGGGGCCACGCGGCGGTGGGTGTCGGGTGTAGGCCTTTGTCCAGAGTGGGCCTGAGTCAGTTCACGACGAGGCCAGTGTCGACATCGTCCACGGGCAAATGGCCGAACACCGGACTGGCGTAGGCGTTGAGCGTGTTGGTCCATTGGTCGCCGTGTTTGACGTTCTTCCATCCTGCCTTGTGAGCGAGGATGTACGCCTCGGCACATTTGTCAAAAGTTACCATCTTGGCGGCCGCCAGCGCTGCGGCGATCTGGCTTTGCTTCTTGGCCGTCAGAGGATTGATGCCATCGAGCAGCAGCTTCCGCGCCTCCAGCGCCTTCTGCCGTGCCTCGGAAAGGCTCACAGTACGCGTCGGCCCCAGCCCCATCCCAAACGGCTTGCCGGCGACCATGTAGCGCAACAGCCAAGACTTCGCGCCCGTGGCGGTGATCTGGAGCGTCAACCCACCACCATCGCCATACAACCCCGGCTTGGTGAGCTTGCCGACTTGCAGTGCTGAAAGTCGCTGTTGTTGGCGTGCCATGCTATCCGATCCACTATCAAAATGACTATCAAACTATAGTCGGATTTAGCGGGATCGTAAAGAACTATCTTGGACGCTGATATTGTTTACCTTGTTGTTATGTATGCTACTTTATGGACTGCACTGGATTTCGTCGGATTACTATGAGGCGGACACCGTCTCCGCCAGTGTAGTAACCAGCAAGGTCCCGTAAGATCCTGTAAAGCTCTGACAGAATGCCAATTTCCGGCCTTTCACTGGCCGGTGACGCTTGGCAAAATCCACTAAAATACCTGCTTCACTTGTGGGTCCGTTTGTGGGTCAGATGGGACGGCAGTACAACACGCTCACCGCACCCCATCGGGCGCGAAATCCTGGCTGTTTAGCCCCATGGTGCGCGGACGGGCCCGGGCGGTGGGCCTCGGTCCCTTACATACCGTCAGCTTGGCTGAGGCCGGGACAAGCGCCGCGGAGTGCCGCAAAGCGCTCCTGAGCCGTCGAGCCCCCGGTAGCGACGCCGCCAGCGCCCCCCGGCGACACCGCTTTCGAGATGGAGGCCATCCCCGTCGCTTATGCGATGAGGCTTCGTGGTCGGCCTGGGCCGCCTGGATTTGCGTGTCCGCAAGCGTGCGCCCCCTCCTGTGGGTGGAATTCCGTGCCACAGCGACAAACTGACGGCCTTACTCGATGGCGTGTTGATGCTTTTCGCTGTGCGGATCCTGTCCTACGACACGAATGCGGCGCGCTGTTATGCCGACCTAGGCGGTAAACGCACGTAATGCCAGAATAGGATTTTCTGGCGCCCGACGGCTATATCGCCACTTCGCGTAATCTCGCTATGGCGTCGCGTGACGCGAGCGCATTTGTACCGGCAGGCCTTACTGTAGTCGCCCCCCGGACCATGACCGAATGGTCGGCGGTCCTTCACCCTTATGGGCCCGAAGCGGTCGTGCTAGTTCGCGAGCCCTCGGGTCTAAACCGACTGTTCCGGTCCGGGCATGATCAAGGTCACGCCGGAAAAAAATATGTGTCGTAGCTGCGCGCATCGCGCGTGAGGATTAGGCAGCCCGAGACAGCCGCATGCGCGCCGATGAAGAAGTCAGGCAGAACATTGCGCTTTCGCCCCCCCTGACGACGGTAACGCACAAATGCCTTTCCTGCCAGGAACAGTGCCGGGCGAGGAATCTCGATCAGAGCCAGTCCGAGCCCGTCAATCGCACGGTCCAGCGCTTCGATAGTCGAAAAAGCTGTCGACAGTTCAGCATAGACAACCGGATTGATGACCAGCCGCCGAATCGTCGCCTGCGCGCGCAACTGATGGATCGACCAGTCCGACCATTGCGGATCGTCCTCCAGCACGTCGATAAGGACGTTGGTGTCGACGAGCACCATCAGTCGTCGCCGCGAAGCAGGACCATCAGCTCCTCAGTTCGCCACTTGACATCAGCCTTTCCACGCGCAGCCTCGAACCGATCTGCCTTTCCGCTGGCGCACGCGCCCGCTTTGCGAACCACAACCTCGCCGGCCTGATTGACCTCGAATTCGACGGCAGATCCGGGCCCGAGGTTCAGGGCATCGCGGACGCGCTTGGGGATCGTGACTTGACCCTTGCTGGTAAGTGTCGTGGACATTGGACTTCTTTTAGTATTACTGGAATAAGCATTGTAATACCATCGGACGTCCGCAGCAGTTGGCACCGACGTATCGCCGGATCGAACACCTATCAGCGAAGGCCGAGTTGATGGGCCGAGCATCATCGGCCCCACATGCGTTGCCTCGCCTGCGTTTCAAATGGGCGGGCCGCGCAGCACGGTCGACCGCCAAGCCCACCTGTGGTCGTGCGGTAGCAACCAGCGATTTGTGTCGCCGATGCGATAAGGTGCGGTGAACTGAAGTCGAGGAACGACCGATCGGTGACGTGGCGCGTCACCTCTACACCGATGTCCGCGATGCGGCTCGCTCGAGCGGTCGCTACGTACGTGCGACCGCTCGAGCAGTTGGCCTTTGGCTGCACCTAGGATGTCGTCGCGCAGTTGTGGGGTCGCGGCCGCGCGGGCCAGCACCAGCGCACCCACCATCGTTGCAAGCGCGAGAATGGCGTCCTCGCGGCGCGCCGCTTCGCGATTGTGAGTGAGCCTCGCGGCGACTGCATCGATGGAACGCTCGAGTGCATCAGAAAAGGCACTCTTAATCGCGTTGCTTTTCCGTGGCACAGCTCCTTCCAGCGCGGCAAATGGGCGGCCGTTGGCGCGATCGCGTACGTGCTTCGGGCTCAGATAGGCCTCGACGCACGCGCGCCAGCCAACGGCAGCCTCCAGCGCCGTTCCGCCTCGGCTCGAGGCGTCCGCAATGACCTCTGCGCACAGGGCCCCCGGGGATTCGAAGTGGGTGTAGAAGGCGCCGTGAGTCAGGCCCGCGGAAGTACTATCTGTTCTTCACCTCCGCTGCGAACAGCCGCCGCGCGGCAACACTCTTCCTGGAACGGCTAAGGGAGCGCAACTCGGATCGCAACAAGCCGATCACGTTCCGGGCACTCCTGAGCCAACTAAAGGCGATCACGGCGTGGGGCAGACAGGCTCGACAGGATCTCAGCGCGATCATGATCCCAGTCTTGGTGGTCAATGGTGATCAGGACATCATGGGTCCCAATACCAACTCGATCAATCTGGCACGTCGCTTGCCCAATGCCGAACTTGTCCTCTACGAGGATGCCGGACACGGAGGCATCTTTCAGTATCACGAAGCCTTCGTGAAGGCGGCACATGAATTCCTGGGGACTTGATCGCGAATGTCAGCTTTCGGTTGCCAAACCCAGAGGTGACAGATGCCGCCAAGTGGTCGGGTTCCGCCCGCCCTGCCGCCGAGTAAGCGGCGGATCCTCGGCTCATTCTTTTCGACTCGCTGCACCGCTCGCCCATCCAATAGCCCATACCACGCTGGCCCGATGATGGACGACGGCGAATCGCGCGCCACCAATGGCACCGGCGCCGGGACGTGTCGAGAAACGGGGGCCGGACTTCGCAGGACGCGCGCCCACGCTCTGCGGGGCTAAGCTTTCTGGACCCGCCCGCTATAGGCTGGCTTCAACCGGAGGAAGTGCTGTTCCCAGGCATAGTATGAGATCACCGCAGCCAGGTAGGTGGCGGTGATTCCACAGACCATGTAGAGGACGTTCGTCAGCGTGTCCGTGGCGGGGTCCAAGGACCACCGGATGAGCAGGGGCCGGCCGACCAGTTTGTGGAGCGGTGCGTGGAGGATGTACATGCCGAAGCTGTACTTGCCGAGGGAGCGCAGCACCGCAGTGCGCCAAAGCCAGGGTCCGGTTTGGCGGGGCCCAGCGCGATGCCTGGCCACCTCCGCCAGCACCAGCGCGCCAAATGCAAGAGCGAGCAGGGTGTACCCGATGGTCTGACCCGACTGGCTCGTCCTGGGAAATCCCCGAGTGACAATGTACCCCCCGATAATCGCCGCGGCGGCGAACCGAGGCAGCCAGTCCACATGCCGGTCGATCAGCGCCCTCCCCCACCTGAGGTTAAGCAGCGCGGCGCAGCCTGCGCCCACGGCAAGAGCATCCATGCGGCAAATGGTGAACATGTAGTTCACCTCAGCGCCCGCCGGCCCAGCAAGCTCCCAGACGGCCACTCGCAGGGCCAAGGCGAGTAGCGTAAGCCCCGAGCAGAGCCACGCAAGGCGGGCGGTCCCCAGGTACCGCACCACCAACGGCCATAACAGGTAGAACTGTTCCTCGACGGCCAGAGACCAGAGATGGTGACCGATCAGGATCGAATAGCCGAAGGGTTCAGTCCAATTGAGCAGGAAGGTCCAGGCCCATACCTGATACTGAAGGCCTTCCGCGGATGGCGGATGGCCTCCGGAGAACCGGGGCACGAGCACCAGCATGACGAGCAAGAACCCGTAGTAGAGCGGAAAAATCCTCAACGCGCGCCGAAGGTAGAACGCGCTCAGGTAGTTCCGAGCGCTCCGTGTCTCGAGGAGGATCGCCGTGATCAGATACCCAGAGAGGACGAAAAACAACTGAACACCCACCCATCCGGTGCCCAGGATATGGAGCAACGACGTGAAAGCGAATGAGTCTCCCGGCGCGCGCCCCAAGCAGTTGAATCGTTCCATGACCACCCATAGGATCGCCAGACCCCGGAGGCCATCGAGCGAGGGAATCCGCTCGATCGGGGGAGTCCGCGCGGCCCGCGACAGCCCGGCGCCTAGGCCCGGGGGGCTGCGGTCGGGTGCATCCATAAAGCGCTTCCTCAATCCCCATCCATAACATGGCCATAACAGCCACCGGTCACTGCCTAACGCGAAGCCCGTTGAAATACGCGACCCCCCCGCCTCGAACCCGATGGTAGTGCATCCGACACCGTCCGTGGCCGAACGGGCAGCGCGCCGAGTGCGGCGGGCAAGCACAGTCCCGCAGGATCGCTACGTCCGGCGCCCGCTCCAACGCCCAGTCAAAGACCTCGACCCAGCTGCGCATCGCAGGGCCCACACACTCACAGCCGAGAGGCTTTACATGGGTGTCGAAAATGCTGTCAAATAGGCGCGCTTGGCAACGGCGGCGCCTGCGTAAAAATTCTTCAGCAGTAAGCGCAAAAAGTGAAATTTGTGAAGGCAGCAGTGCGGTGCGTGCGGACATTCTTGCGGCGGCGTTCATAGAGCGCTCCGCATTCGCCCCTCGGCCCTCCGGCAACCGCAATTCCCAGGCGTGACATGCGGGGCCTGTGTAGCCGGAGTTCCCCTGCCCAAGCTTGAAAATTGCTTCTACGCTGCGGAAGGATGCTACGTGAGGTTTTGCGGGCAACGGCTTGCGCGGACACCCCTGGCGTCGACCCTGTAAAATTCTCTCGGAACAAGATATGCATACGGAACAAATTCGCGCCATTCTCAAAGAGCATGCGCGCTTGTCAGTAGATGTGAACAGCCTGACTGAAGACAGCGATCTCTACGAGGCAGGGCTCACGTCGCTTACTACGGTGAACCTGATGCTTGCGCTGGAAGACAAATTCGACATCGAGTTTCAAGATGCCATGCTCGGTCGCAAACTCTTCGCGACCATTCGCTCCCTGTCCGAGGCGCTGGAGACATTGGTCCATGAATGATGCCGTCGAACGCTTAGCGGCCGCGCCTGCAGCCGACGCGCCCCGTCTGGACCTGGACGCGCTGCTGGCGAAGGTGCATGCCATCGGGCGCGAGGTGATTGCACCCAACGCGGACGCCGTCGACCGCGACGGGCGCTTCCCCGAGGAGGCGATTGCGGCCCTAAAATCCGCCCAGCTGCTCAGTTCCTACGTGCCATTGAGCCTCGGCGGGATGGGTCTCACCATCACCGAGATGTCGCGGGTCTGCGAGGCGCTAGGCCAGTACTGCGCATCCACGGCCATGGTCTTCGCCATGCACCAGATTCAGGTTGCGTGCATCGTTCATCATGCGCTGGGGAGCGCTTTTTTCCAGGGGTTCGTGGCCGAGTTGGTGGCAAACCAGTACCTGCTGGCGTCCGCCACCACCGAATTGGGGATTGGCGGTGATGTGCGCTCCAGCATCTGCGCGGTGAAGGTCGAGGGCGAGCGCTTTACCCTCGAGAAGCAAGCGCCGGTTATTTCCTACGGCGAAATGGCCGATGCGATTCTCGTCACGGCCCGGCGCGCCGAGGACGCGGGGCGCAACGATCAAGTGCACGTGCTGGTCCGAAGGGCCGATTGCACGCTCAAGCGCATCAGCGATTGGGATACCCTGGGATTCCGGGGCACCTGCAGCCCCGGCTTCGTGCTCACGGCCACCGGAGCCGCCGAACAGATCCTGCCCGTGTCCTACGCCGAGATTCACGGCAGGACCATGCATCCCTACGCGCACATCGTCTGGAGTTCCCTGTGGCTGGGCCTAGCCACCGACGCGCTGAACCGCGCCCGTGCCACCGTGCGCGCGGAAGCCCGCAAGACGCCCGGCACCTTACCGATCTCCGCCACCCGCTTAGCCGAGGCCGACATGGTGCATTTCTCCATGCGCGGCGGGATCATTCAGACCACCGCCGAGTACCAGCGAATGCTCCAGGAGAATGACCCCGGCACATCATCCAACTACGGGTTTTCGATCCGGGTCAATAACCTCAAAATCGTCAGCTCCCAGTTGGTGATCGACATCGTGGGGCGGGCAATGATCATTTGTGGGATTGCCGGCTACCGCAACGATTCCAAATCCAGCCTGGGCCGCCACCTGCGAGACGCCTACGGGGCCAGCCTGATGGTCAACAACGACCGTATCCTGGGCCAAAGCGCCCTGATGCAAGTTGCCAACCGGGAAGGCTAGCCATGTGCGACAAACACAGCGATGATATCTACTCGGCCTACCGTGACGAACTCATCGCCGCCGGCCTGCTCATCCCCCTGGGTGTTGGTGGCCTCTATGGCCGTAGCGGGACCTTCGAGCACATCGTCGATCAGTTTGAGTACCTCATCACCCGCAGGGGCGCCTACCAGAAACCTGAGGTCATGCGCTTCCCCCCGATGTTCAGCCGCACACACTACGAGGCGACGGGGCATCTGAAGAACTTCCCCGACCTCATCGGCTCCATCCACAGCTTTGAGGGCAACGAACGCGACCACCGCGACATGATGGCTAGCTTCGAGGGCGAACGGGGCTGGACCTCCCACCTGGTTGCCAGCGACATGATGCTCGTGCCCGCCGCCTGCTATCCACTCTACCCAACAGCGACCGGGACGCTACCCCAGGGCGGGCGCTGCGTCGACCTGAAAACCTTCGTCTTTCGGCACGAGCCTTCCCCTGACCCGGCGCGCATGCAGATCTTCCGCCAGCGCGAATACGTCCGATTGGGTAGTGCCGACGAGGCCTTCGCCCACCGCAACACGTGGCTCGAAACGGGCAAGGAAATGCTCGAGGCGGTCGGTTTGGACGTGGCTGCCGTCGTGGCCAACGACCCGTTCTTCGGCCGCGGCGGCAAGGTCATGAAGGCCACCCAAGTCGAGCAGGTTCTGAAATACGAGTTGGTCGTCCCCATCTGCTCCACAGAAAAGCCCACGGCGGTCAGTTCCTGCAACTACCACCTGGACCATTTCGGGCACGCGTTCGGCATCCTCACCGCGGATGGACAACCCGCGCACAGCGCCTGCATCGGCTTCGGCCTGGAGCGAATCACTTTGGCTCTCCTTAAAAAGCACGGTTTTCGGCTTGAGACCTGGCCCCGGGAAGTGCGCCAAGTGCTGGAGATGGCCTGATCCATGCTCCGGACGCCTCCTCGGCTGTGTCGCGCACGCGCATGAGATCCATCGCCCCACTCGACCCGGCCACCTACCGCCCCCATCGCATCCACGGTGAGGGAAGGGCCTGGGCGCAGACCAACTGCTACACGGACGTGATCATCGAGATGCTGCACGGGTTGGGCTACGAACCCGTGGCCGCCCTACCCTTCACGCTCACGATCGATTTCGAGGGCGACCAGTGGACGTTTTTCAAGTTTCCGGACGCTGACCTCTGGGAGCTCTACGGGCTGGACATCCAGGAACTAGCCGTCTGGCGCCCGCTGGTGGATCACATCACCGAGCAGCTTAACGCCGGGCGGCCTGTCCTCGTGGAGTTGGACTCGCATTTCCTGCCGGACACCGCGGGCACGGCCTATCGCATCGCGCACGTCAAATCCACCGTGTGCGTTAATGAGATCGACGTGCAGCGTCAACACTTGGGCTACTTCCACAACCAGAGCTATTTCAACCTTCAGGGCGAAGACTTCCGGGACCTGTTCCAACTCGACGGCCCCGTGCACGAGCGGATGCTGCCGCCCTACATCGAATACGTGAAGCTTCCCCCTGCCGGCCCGGTTGCGCGACCGGATCTGGTGGAAGCCTCGCTCGCGGTGCTCGGCAAACACCTGCGCCGGATCCCGGCCGAAAACCCCTTCCCACGCTTCCGGGCCCGCTTCGCCGCAGATCTGGAATGGCTCATGGGGGCAGACATGGAAACCTTTCATGCCTACTCCTTCGCCACGCTGCGGCAGTACGGTGCCTGTTACGAGCTCACCGATACCTATCTGCGTTGGCTGGAGGAACGCGGCCACGCCGGCCTTGCCGCGTGCGCGCAACCCTTCCGCCAAATCACAGAAACGGCCAAGGTCTTCCAGTTCCAACTCGCACGCGCCATGGCGCGCAGGAAGCCACTCGACCTCTCGCCACTCGAGGTCATGGCAGTGTGCTGGGAAGACGGCATGGAACAGTTGCAAAAGCGCTTCGGCTGATGCCCGCCGTGATCGACCCGCCGGAGGGCGTTGACAAACAAGGCGGACCAGTAACCCTCGCCGTGGCGCCCTGGGAGCTGACCGACACGCCCGCCGGCGCCTGCCCCTCCCCCGACGCACTCGATGTCCTGCCCTTGCGCTGGCGAGCCACATCCGTTCCCGGCACGGTGGCTGGAACCGTGTGGCAGGCGGCGGGCCCGACCCTCGATTACGATGCCTACGACTGGTGGTACCGGACCTCGTTCCTCGCCCCCGTCGAGACCGCGCGCGTGTGGCTGCGCTTGGACGGATTGGCCACCGTCGCACAGGTTTGGCTCAACGGCGGCAAAATTCTCGACGCGTGCAATATGTTCGTCGGTCACCGCATCGATATCACCGCGACGCTGCGCCCACAAAATCAGCTCTTTATCGCTTTCCGCGCCCTGCTCCCTGCCCTGCAGGCCCGCCGCGGCCGGCCACGCTGGCGGACAGCGCTGGTGGACCATCAGAACCTGCGGTGGTTTCGCACGACGCTGCTCGGACGAATTCCAGCCTGGACGGCTCCGCTCGCCCCGGTGGGCCCCTGGCGAGCGGTGGCGGTGGAACTCGCCCAGGTTGTAGAACTCACCGAACTCAACCTTCAGACCCGCGTAGCGGCTGGCTGTCCACACCTGCGGCTGCGCTGCTTCGCCACTACCACAGGCAACGGCCAGATCCGTGCCGCGCGGTTGCGGCTGGGGGGCGAGATCCACGAACTGGCGATGGAGGCCGCAGATGGGGGCGGGATCGCACTGGCGGTGGACCTGACGCTTCCGGCGCTTCCCCTGTGGTGGCCCCACACCCATGGCACCCCAGCCAGGGTCTCCTGCGCCGTGGAGTTGGAGGTTGCCGGGACTTGGGTCTCCCGATCGCTCGGCCGCGTGGGCTTCAAACAGCTCGACGTGGAACAAGACGGCGGCAGCCTGCGCCTGCGCATCAATGACAGCGACGTGTTTTGCCGGGGCGCCTGCTGGACGCCGCTGGACGTCACCTCGCTACAGGCCTCCCGCGCCCAGCTTCGCCTTGCCCTGACGCAGGCGCGTGACTGCGGCGTCAACATGCTGCGCGTCGTGGGCACCATGGTGTATGAGTGCGATCACTTCTACGAACTCTGCGACGAACTAGGGATCCTGGTGTGGCAGGATTTCATGTTCGCCAATATGGATTATCCGCTCACCGACGAGGCTTTCCGGGCGGAGGCCGACGCCGAGGTGCGATTCCAACTCGTCCGCCTGCAGCGCTATGCCTGCATCGCCGCCTACTGCGGAGGGAGCGAAGTGGCTCAGCAGGCAGCTATGGTCGGGCTACCTGCGAGCGAATGGACCAACGAGTTCTTCTCCACCACGGTGGCGCAGCACTGCCGCGAGTTGCATCCGGCGACCGCCTACTTCCCCTCGACACCCTGGGGTGGGGCGCTACCCTTCCACGTGGGCACGGGCCTGTCTCATTACTACGGCGTGGGTGCCTACCGGCGGCCCTTGACTGACGCGCGCACGGCGAAGGTCCGCTTCACCACCGAATGCCTGGGATTCTCCAACGTCCCGGACGCGCAGTTCATTGCGCGGATGTTCCCTGGCCGCACGCCGGCGCCCCACGATCCGCGTTGGAAAGCGCGCGTGCCGCGCGATGCCGCGGCCGGTTGGGACTTCGAGGACATCCGCGATCACTATCTTGGCCTGCTCTTCAAGGTCGACCCCATTGCCCTACGCAGCGTCGATCCGATCCGCTACTACGCGTTGTCCCGAGTGGTCACCGGGGAGGTGATGCAATCTGTCTTCTCGCAGTGGCGAGACCCCGCGAGTGGCTGTGCCGGCGGCCTAGTATGGTTCCTGCGCGATCTGCAGCCGGGGGCGGGCTGGGGCATCCTGGACAGCACGGGCGGCGCGAAAGCGGCCTGCTGGTATCTCAAGCGTGCTTGGGCACCCCAGACCGTTCGCCTCACTGATGAAGGCCTCGACGGGCTTAGGATCCACGTTATCAACGACCGCGCAGCGCCCCTGGAAGCGGAACTCCAACTGGAGATGTTCCAATCCGGCCGGGTTCGCACTGCGTCGGCGCGCACCGCGGTCCATGTCCCGCCGCGTTCCAGCGTGACGCTCCAGGGCGACACACTCCTGGGCTACTTTTCCGACAGCACCTGCGCCTACGGTTTCGGCCCGCCCAAGCACGACGTTGTGGCGGTGCGTCTGGTGCGCCCTGCGGACCGCCTGCTGCTCGGCGAGGACTTCTACTTCCCCGGTGGCCTCGGGTTGCCCACCCAGCGCCCGGAGGGGGTGAGTTGCGAGGCCCAGTGGACAGCAGAGGGCAAGGTTGCCGTCACGCTGCGCTCGGACGTGTTCCTACAGGCCGTCAACGTGGATTCGCCCGACGCAAGCGCAGACGACAACTACTTTCACGTGACGCCCGGGCACGACAAGCAGTTGCTCTTCACGCTATCCGACGCGGCATCCACCTCCTTCAAGGCCGACTTCGAGGCACTCAACCTGAGCGTCTCGCTGGCCGTTCGGCTCCAAAGGAAGTAGAACACGCCCGTGGGAGCTATCCATCAGTCGCCCGCGCCAAGCGACGGCGTGCAGCGCATCCCGGCATTTCTGCCCTACGCTGAGGGCGGGGCCCTCTTCACTTGGTATCACGCCGACGCGTCTGCTATAGCGCGCGATTGCGTGGCCGTGCTCTGCCCGCCAATCGGCTTCGAGTACGCCCACAGCCATCGCTCGGTGCGCCATCTGGCCGATCGTCTGGCTCGCTGCGGCATCCCCGCGCTACGCCTGGACTACCGCGGTACGGGTGACGCCTCAGGAACCGACTTGGATCTCGACCGGATGTCTGCCTGGAAGGAGGACATCCGCACGGCGCAGGATTACGCCAAGCGATGCAGCGGCAGGAGCAAGGTGTGCCTGATCGGCATCCGCCTGGGTGCCAGCCTAGCCGCCCTAGTCGCCAGCGAGGTGCAGGTGGACCTGCTCGTGCTTTGGCATCCCGTGGTGAACGGTCGCCGGTACCTGCGCGAGATGCAAGCGGTGGCCCGCACCGCGAGCCAGGTCTCCGAGGCGGATGCGGCGCTGGAGAGTGGCGGATTCGTCCTCTCGGCACAGACCCAGGCAGGGATCAGCGAGATTAACCTGCTCGAGGAGCGCTTCCTCGTGAAGAGCCGCACGCTGGTGCTGGACCGCGAGGATCTCTCGCAGGACCCCGCGCTGCCGCAGCACCTCGCGCATCTCGCCCTCCCGCACGACCAGGTGGCCGTGCCCGGGTTTCTTGGCATGATGGCCGAGGCGCAGTTCACCGTCGTGCCCCAAGCGGCGCTGGAGGTAATCTGCGCTTGGGCGTGCACCCACAGCGCGGCGGCCGCGCCACCGGCCGCCGCGCTGATCACGGATGGCCATGCCCTGCATCCGGGCGCCGTGCTCGCAGCACCGGCCTTCGAGGAGCAGGCCCTGCGCTTTGGTCCGCAGCAGTCTCTCGTCGGCATCCTGACCCGGCCGCGTTCGCAAAGCAAGCGCCCCGTCATCGTGATGTTCAACGCGGGTGCCGTCCACCATGTGGGTCCGAACCGGATCTACGTGTCTCTGGCCAGGGCCCTGGCGGCCTTGGGCTACGCATGCCTGCGCTTCGACCTCGCGGGACTGGGTGATAGCATTCCGGCCAACGGCTCCCCGGAAAACCACCCCTATCCGGATGCGGCAAGCGCCAATGCGGCAATGGCTTTGCAGGCCCTCAAAGCGTCGCATGGCTACGAGCGGTTCGTCATGTTGGGCCTGTGCTCTGGCGCCCACACGGGTTTCCACGCGGCAGTGGAGACGACTGGGTTTCCCATCTCGGAGCTCATCCTCATCAACCCGCTCACCTTCCGCTGGGTGGAAGGGATGAGCCTCGCGACCACCCGGCAGTTCCAGGACGTTGCCTATTACAAGCAATCCGCGCGCAGTGCGGCAAGTTGGATCAAGCTCCTGCGCGGTCGGGTGCATCCCGCCAAGCCCCTGAAGGCGCTGCACTCCCTTATTTCGAGAAACCTGAAATCCAGCTACGCGTACTGCCGCGACAGGCTGATTCCGGGTGCTGGATCTCCCGTCACCCGGCACCTTCGCCGACTCGCGGACATGCAAATATTGGTCACCCTGATCGTGTCGGAAGGGGACCCGGGACTCGATATCCTCAAGGCACAGGCGAGGTACGCGGTGGCTCGCGGGCTCAAGACCGGAACGCTCAGGTACCGACCCATCGCCGGCGCAGACCACACCTTCACGAAGGCGCAGTCGAGGGACGCGCTCGTCGCGTGCCTGAACCAACTACTGGCCTGACCACCGGGCAGTCGGACGCGCAACCGGTGCATGGTCCAACGGGAACGGAGCCCAAGTTCAGATCCTGGTGAGGCGCACCGCCAGGTCGTGATTTTACATTCCTGTCGACCAACGTCGTAGATGACCTGCCTCACCAGCACAGTCCAGGCCCCTGCGTGCATCCGCGGGAGGACTCTGGTGCGGCTCCCGCTCGCCGGCCTTGACCCGGCCGGCGCCGTCCCTGCCACCGACGCACCGTCTCGCACCCGGGCCCCGGCGGGGATGCTCGGCTCCTTCACCAATGCGGGGTACCATCCGTGCCTGTCTCAGGGAAGGGAACCATCGCCCCATGCAAAATGAACTCGCGCCCGAAGCCAACCGCGCTCTTGTCGCCGCCGTCCAACTACCGACCGTGAGCGACGCGGAGTTCGAGGTGTCGCTTACCGAACTGCGCGAACTAGCCCAAACCCTGGGCTTCCAGGTGGTCGCCACCTTCACCCAGAAGCGCGCGAGTTTCGACGCGGCGGCCTACCTCGGTGCCGGCAAGCGTGAGGAGCTCCGCCGTTTCGTGCAGGGCGAGACCACCGGGGCCCAGGAGGGCCCCGGCCCCGCATCCCCGGACGCCCCCGTCGGCGCCGACATCGTTCTGGTGGACCATGAGATCTCGCCTTCCCAGGCACGCATCCTGGAAAACGAGGTGGGGTGCGAAGTGATGGACCGGACGATGGTGATCCTGGAGATATTCCACCGCCATGCCAAATCGCGCGGCGCCCGCGCCCAGATCGAGATTGCTCGCCTGCGCTACCTCGCCCCACGCATCCGCGAAGCCGCAAAGCTGGCCGGACCGCAGGGCCGGCAGCGAAGCGGCGTGGGCGGTCGCGGCGCCGGCGAGTCCCATGGCGAACTGGATCGGCGCAAGATCCGGGACCGGATTGCCGAACTGCAGCAGGAGATCAACGCGATGGACCTGGAGCGGCGCACCCAACGATCGCGCCGGCAAGGACGCCAGGGGCTCTCGCGCGTTTCGCTCGTGGGCTACACGAATGCCGGCAAGTCCACCCTGATGCGCGCACTCACCGGCAGCGAGGTGCTGGTCGCCAACAAGCTCTTCGCCACCCTGGACACCACCGTGCGCGCACTCGAGCCCGAGAGCGTCCCCAGAGTGCTGGTGAGCGACACCGTAGGATTCATCAAGAACCTCCCCCACGACCTGGTTGCGTCCTTCAAGTCCACCCTCGAGGAGGCCGCGGAGGCCTCCCTGCTCCTGCACATCATCGACGCAGCCGATCCGGGGTTCGAGCGCCAGGTCCAGGTCACCCGTGACGTACTCGAGGAGATCGGCGCCAAGGACCTGCCCCGCCTCATGGTCTTCAACAAGATCGACGGCGTTGGAGACCCCGCCCTGCAGGAGAGCCGCTCGACCGAACTGCGCGCGCGCTACCCCGGGAGCTTGGTGATCAGCGCCCGCCGACCCGAGGACATCGACCAGGTGCGGGAGCACCTGCTGGACTTCTTCCGTGGCGGGCTGGAAGAGGCGGAACTCTTCCTTCCCTGGTCAGCACAGCAATTGCGCGGCCAGATCTTCGCCAACTGCGACGTGCAGGGCGAGCAAACCGAGGACGCTGGCACCCGGTTCCGGCTTCGCGCTGCGGCCGAGACCTTGCGCGCGCTGCGCGAGCAGTTGGAGTCGGCGGTGTCCGACTAGCAGGCGGGGTCCCACACCGAGCTGCAGGGGATCAGCCGCGAAAGCGGGTCTGCGGCCCACCGACGAGTCCCGTGTAACAGCCTCCCACGAGGCCCTCAGCTTCGAAGGACCTGTCGGTCGCCGTCGTGCCTATCGGCCCTCATCCTCCCGGCTGCGCGAGGCTCGGGCATGCGCTCCCGATGCCAGAGCGCTCGAGTACGGCCGAACCCACCCCAAGGGCGCGTTACCGAGAAAGCGGCCAATGATGATCTAGGCTGGTGCGTTTTCGCCGGGCTTGGGTCGCGGCGCCGAAGCTCGATGGTCAAACGCAGGCGCATTGCCGGGTAGGCGTGTGCGTCGCGCAGCAGCCCGGCGGCGCGCCGCCGTGAAACGCGGCTCAACCCGGGCGAGAATCACCGCCCCTGGCGGTGCGTGGTAGGATCAGGTCCCCCGCGGGTGACACTTCCGGAGATTGCATGAACCTTCCCCTCACCATGCGCGCCGTCGAGGCCAGCGCGTTTTCCATTGACGCCCTGCGCCTCGTGGAGCGCAGCGTTCCCCTGCCCCGTCGCGGCGAAATTCTTCTGCGCGTTCGCGCCGCCAGCCTCAATTACCGTGATTTGGCGATCCTAGCCGAGGCTTACATGCCGAGCCTTCCGCTGCCCTATGTGCCGGCATCCGACGCCTGCGGCGAGGTGGTCGCGCTGGGCGAGGAGGTCACCCGCTTCCAGCTAGGCGACCGGGTGATCCCCGTGTACACCCAGGGATGGCACGACGGCATGCCCACACTGGAATTGCGCACGCAGCGTACCCTGGGCGGTCCCTTAGATGGCGTGCTGCAGGAGTTCCTCCGCGTGCCGGCGCAGGACGCAGTCGCCGCACCTGCCGGGCTCAGCGCCGTCGAGGCGGCGACCCTGCCCATTGCGGCCGTCACGGCCTGGTCGACGCTGCAGGAAGGCGGTGTCAAACCCGGCGACACGGTGCTCGTACAGGGCACCGGTGGCGTGGCCCTCTTTGCGCTGCAGTTCGCCAAAGCCGCAGGAGCGCGAGTGGTACTGCTGTCGTCCTCGGACGCCAAGCTCGAACGTGGCCGCGCGCTAGGGGCCGACACCCTCATCAACTATCGCAGCCACCCGCAGTGGGCACCCCTGGTCCGGGAAGCCACAGGCGGACGCGGCGTGGAGATCGTGGTCGAAACCACTGGCAGCACCCTGGCCCAATCCATCGCCGCCACCACCTTCGGCGGCTTCGTGGGCGTGGTAGGCTTCCTGGCCGGCTATGAGGCCACTATCCCGCTGCGCTCGCTCATCGGTCCCATGGTCCGGGTGCAAGGCATCGCCGTGGGCTCGCGTTCTCGCTTCGAGGCGGCGATGCGTGCCATGCGCACCCACGGGATAAAGCCCGTCATCGACAGCACCTTCCCGCTGGAGGAGACCGCCAAAGCCTTCGCGCACATGCGCCAGGGCGCTCACTTCGGAAAGATCGCGATCAGTCTCTAAGTAGTGGGCGGGCTCGGGGAGCAGGCCCGCCCCGGCTCAGACGCCCATCAGCGCAGCGAAGGCCGTAAACGACGGCGCAGTTACGTCCACGGGTACCGTCGGCCCGGCCTCGCCGGTGTTGGGCCCGAATTCGTTCAGGCTCGCCACGTGACCCGTGCGCAGCCCCACGTCGCCAGCGGCCTTAAGGTCATTGCTGTGGGCGGCCACCATCATGCATTGCGCGGGCGACAGCCCAAGGGCTTCTGCCGCAGCCAGATATACCCGGGGCTTAGGTTTGTAATCGCCGGCGATTTCGGCACCAAGGATCGCATCCCAATGGAAATCATTACGCCGAGCAAGATCGGCCATGAGTGCGATATTGCCATTGGACACCGGCGCAAGGTAGAAGCGCTTGCGCAGGCGACGCAGGCTGTGCGGCACGTCGATCCAAGCGTCCAGGCGGTGCCAGGCCAAGTTGAGGTCACGCAACGTGGCCTCCTCCAGATCCATCAGCCCGAACCGCGGCCGGATCCGGTCCAGCATTCGGCGGTGCACGACGTCGAGCCGGGCGAAGGGTTGCCGTCCCGCACGAATCTCTTCCATGCCGGGTTGGTATTCCGCGCGCCAGGCATCGGCGAAGGCGATCCAATCCAAGGTGATGCCTTTCGGTTCCAGGATCGAGCGCGCCTCGCGAGCGACGCCGGTACGCCAATCCACGAGCGTACCGAAGACGTCGAAGAACAGCGCCTTGACGCCCTCGGCGCCCTTCGCGGTCGCCCCCTGGGCGAGGGCTTCGGTGGCACCGAGCCCGGTCAGCACGCCGGCGGCGCTCATGGCAGCGAAGCCGCGCAGCAGGACGCGACGGGATGGGTTTTGCATGTTGCTGACTCCTGATTGAGGTAGGGGAACTGGCGGTGGCCGAGGCGTTGCGGGACGCCAGCGGCCAAGCACCCGAGTCGGGTTTCATCCATGGGTGAGAATGCCTCCCACGGCCTGCGCCAGGGCCTTGCCCAGGCGCAGGTGTTGGTCGGCGTCCAGGTGCACGCCGTCCACACCGCTCGCGGGGGTCACACTCCCCGCGTCGAAGTAGTGACATCCAGTGTTCTTCGCCACCGCCTCCAAGGCCTGCGCGAGCCCCACGCACTTGTGCTCTGCCCCCGCGAACTTTGGCGCGATGGGGCCCTTCGGGGTCGTGAAAGGTGGAGGGGCGATGATGAGGATAGGGGGTACCGGCATGCCGGGTTCGATCGGGGCCTTGCGGATGCAATCCACCAGCGCGGCCACGCCCTGCGCACTCTGCCAAGCGTTGTGTGGGTGCATGGACTGGAAGTCGTTGGTACCCAACATTAGCAGCACCAGGGCCAGAGGCGAATGGATCTCGATACGCTGAGCAAGCCCTTGCATGCCACTACGCCCCGCCTTGTAGGGGTCGTCCCAGACCGTACGCCGCCCGTTGAGGCAATCTTCGATCACTCGGGAGCGGCGGCCCCCGGCCGCCAATTCATTTTCTAGGACGCCGGGCCAGCGCTGATCAAAATCAAGGCGCCGGCGCGTATCCGGGATGATTCCCCAGGACAGGGAATCACTGTAAACAAGAAGGTGCTCCATTTAGATCTCCCGCGCGGATCAAGGCGCGAATTCTCTCAGATTCCAGGCGCCCGCATGAGGCGCCCGACGCGGCAGCCTCAGCCCAGGGGGCCGGAATACTTCTCGAGCAGGGCCCAGGCCTCGGGGCCATAGTTCTCCTTCCATTGCTTGTAATAGCCCGAGCGGCTGAGTTGTGCGCGAAAAGCTGCCGCATCGGTAGTATTGAAGACCATACCATGCTTGCGCAGTTTGTCCTCGACGGTCTGACTGAGTTTCACTAGGTCCTCGCGCTCGCGCACCGCGGCGGCGTTGATGTGACGCGCCAATATTTCCTGCAAGGCGGGCGGCAGTTTGGCCCAGACCTTGCCGTTGACCAGGGTGAAGAAGCCGTCCCACATGTGGTTGGTGAAAGAGCAGTATTTCTGCACCTCGTAGAGCTTGGCTAGGTCGATCAACGGCAGCGCGTTCTCCTGCCCGTCGACGATTTTTGTCTGCAGGGCCGAGTAGGCCTCGCTAAAGTTGATGCTTGTCGGAGCGGCGCCCAGGGCCTTGAACAGCGACACCCACTGCGGGCTCACCGGCACACGCATCTTGAAGCCCTTGAGGTCATCGGGCCCGGTGATGGGGTGAGTACCGCTCGTCATCTGACGAAATCCGTTGTCCCACATCCGATCCAAGGCATGCATGCCGGCCTTCGCGATCACCCCTCGCAGGTAGGCACCCATTTCCCCGTCGAGCGCGCTCCAGACCTGCTTGTAGGACGCGAATGCAAAACCCACGCCGAAGAGCGAGGTGGGTTTAGTAAGCGTGGACAGGATGTTCCCCGAGAGGCTCATCATCTCCAGAGAACCGCTGCGCAGTTGGGACAGCATGTCAGTGTCGCCACCGAGTTGGTTGTTAGGAAAAACCCTCAACTCCAAGCGACCGCCCGACTCTTCCAGGATCTTCGGTGCTACTTCCGCGAGCCGCAGGTTCAGCGGATGGGTGGCCGGCACGTCGTTGCCAAACTTGACGACGAATTCCGCCGCCTGCGCATAGCGCCCGGTGACCGTGAGGCTTCCTGCCACCGCCACCGTTGCGGCCACGAAGCCGCGCCTATTGATTGTCATTTACCTTCCTCCCTCTTGAAGTTCTGGTTCGTCCCGGCATGAGTCCGGTTTTGGTTTGGGGTCGTTTCAGTGGATGAATCCAATGGAGATCCAAGGAACGGCGGCGACGAGGATGACCCCGGCCAACAGGGCGACCATGTAGGCCAGGATCGCGCCCATGCCCTCGTCCGGACTCACGCGCCCGATGGCGCAGGCGGCGTAATAGCCTACGCCGAAGGGAGGTGCGAAGAGCCCCATGCCCATGGAGAGGATGACGACCATGGCGTAGTGCACCTCGTGGATACCCAACTGGCGTGCCACGGGAAATAGCAGCGGACCGAAGAGCACGATGGCGGGGATGCCCTCGAGCACGCTGCCCAACACGATGAAAACCAATATGGACACTGCGAGGAAACCCGCCGAAGCGCCAGGCAACGAGGCCATCAGCCGCGTGAGGTCCTGCGAAAACCCCGACTGGGTGAGCGACCAGGCCATGCTGGTGGCAGCACCGATGATGAGGAGGATGGCCCCCGAGAGCGACGCGGTCTCCACGAGCAATCCGGGCAGGCGCCCCCAGCGCGCTCCGCGGTAGAGCGTGACGCCTGCCAACAGGCAATAGGCGATGCCGATGGTAGACACCTCCGTGGCGGTGGCGACTCCCTCTACCACGGCGGCCCGGATCACGAAGGGCAGCGCGAGCGCCGGTGCCGCCGTCACGAAGGCACGCATTACCTGCGCCGGGCTGGCGCGCTGGACCTGGGACAGATCTTCCCCGCGCGATCGCCACCACACGACCAAGCTCAGGGTGGCCGCCAGAACAACGCCGGGCAGTAGTCCGCCAGTGAACAGCGCCGTGATCGACACCCCGGTTACCGAGCCGATGGTGATCAGCACGAGGCTTGGCGGTATGGTTTCCGTCTGGGCCCCAGTGGCCGAGAGCAGTGCCACCAAGTCGCCGCGCTTGGCGCCCCGGCGCTCCATCTCGGGAAACAAAACGGGCGCCACCGCCGCCATGTCGGCAGCCTTGGAGCCGGAGATTCCCGACACCAGGTACATGGATCCCAGCAGGACATAGTGCAAACCGCCCCGTACGTGCCCCAGCAGGCTTCCCAGGAACGCCACCATGGCACGCGCCATCCCCGTCATTTCGATGAGCAGGCCGAGGAACACGAATAACGGAACCGAGAGCAGAATGAGGTGCGACATCCCCTCCTGCATGCGTCCCACCACGAGCGGCAGCGGCACGTCCGTGGTGAGCGAGAGATAGCCCACCGTGGCCAGCCCGAAACAAAAAGCGATGGGAATTCCTGCTAACACGCAGGCGGCGACAACGCCAACGAAGAACACCAGCAGGTTCCAGTTGCCCAGCCCGTGCAACAGCGGCGCTAGACCGGCCAGAGCACCGGCCAGCGCGGCGGTGATCGCAATGGAACCCAGCACCGTAGCGCCCCGGAAACCCTGGAATAAGCGCAGCAGGGCAGTAAGGATCATCAGCCCCGCGCCCACGGGTAATGCGGCCGCCCTCCAGGCATTGGAGATCTCTAGCGCAGGCGTCGAAACCACTAATTCGTCGCTCGCAAAGTCCACTGCCGGCCCCTGCAGCAACAGCAAGAACAGCGCTCCCCCAGTAATGGTCAGTGCCTCGAGCAACTCCCGGGCCTGCGGCCCGCACCGGCCCACCAGCGCCGTCATGCGCATGTGCTCGCCACGGCGCAGCGCAACGACTGCTCCTAGCATGCCGAGCCAGAGGAACAGGATGGAAGCCAGTTCGTCGGACCAGACCAGGGGCTGCTGGAAAACGTAGCGCGCGACAACCCCAGCGAACAAGGTGAGGATTTCGCATAGGACTAGGCCGGCGGCCAGGAACTCCACGCCGATCCCCAGGACGCGCTCCAGGCGCCCCGCCCAAAGCCGCAACATCACGCTCAGCCCCGCTCGTGCCATACGTCTTTTCCTCCCCCCCGCGCTCCTGGCGCGATGTGCGAGGGTTGATTCTAATGCAAGCCGTCGCCTTGCACGACGAGCTTGCAAGGGGGGGCTCCGCGCGCTCAGAGTAGTCGAACCGGAGTCACCTCCACCGTGCGCGTGCCGTCCGTAAGCCAGGCCTGTGCATCTTGGATCGTGCACTGCAGTGCCATATTGCGCTGCACCAGGTCGCCCAAAGTTCCACCAGTGTAGTTATCCAACTTCCACACGGCGAGGTTGTTTTGGCGTCGCAACAGATCGGCGTTGGCTTGCCACCAGAGGTCCGTTACGCGACCGCCGAAGCTATACAGGATCACCTGCGCCGAGCGCCCGCAGGCCTTGCGCAGATCGCGCGGCTCGGGCTGCCCTACGTCAATCCAGCATTGGATGGCGCCCGTGAGGTCTTTAGCCCAAATATCGGCTTCGTCCTCAGTGCCGAGGCCACGGCCAAAAAGCAGGGTCTCGCTGGCATTGAGTGCGAACGCCAGCAATCGCACCATCATCCGCTCGTCCGTCTCGGAAGGGTGGCGAGCGAGTGTGAGTGCGTGCTGCGCATAGTAGCCTCGGTCCATGTCCGCGATCTGCAGATCGGCCTTGAAAATGGTGGCCTTGAGGGCCATGGGCGCGTCTCCCGGTGCAAGGTTGGGCGGCGCGCTCAGACACACCCGCCGTCGAAGGCCGTGACGCTACAGTAGCCCGGGGGCACTTGCAAACCCGCGGACCACGGAGCAAGCGCACCGGGCGCCGGTACCCCTCTGGCCCTGCGCCACACAGGTGCCCCACGAACGGGACGCCGAAGTGTGGCGGCCCTCGCGCATGCGCGCTCACCGAAGCGTGGCCCGCCGCTCAGGCGGGCCTTTGCACCTCCTGCGAAGAGCGGCTGGACCAACCGGCGGAGCCGCGGCGGGGCCGAGGGAAGGCGGAACAAGAACCCCTTGTTCGGGGTCTGCGCGGGGCGCCACCGCGTGCGCGCCCCTGAGCGACGGTGCGCAGCGCCAGCTAACCCTGCACCGCCTTCTGCGCGCGCAATTCCCCGATGGCCACATCGTCGTAGCCCAACTCCGCAAGTATCGCCACCGTATGCTCCCCCACCGCCGGAATGGGCCCCATGCGCGGATCGAACTCCGCGGGCATGCCGGGGGGCAGGAACGCGCGGATGCTACCGGCCGGCGACTCCACGTCCACCCAGCGCGCTCGGGCCGCAAGTTGCGGGTGATCCCACACGGCTTTCATGTCATTCACCCGGGCATTGCCGATCTTTGCGGCATCCAAGCGCCGGAGGATCTCCTCAGCGCCGAACCGGGAGAAGGCTTCCGTAATGATGCCCCGAAGCAGCGACCGGGACTCGGAGCGGCGCGGATTGGACGAGAAGCGCCGGTCGGTGGCGAGCGCTGGGTTCTCCAACACCTTCTCGCAGAAGATCGCCCACTCGCGTTCGTTCTGCAAACCCATCATGATCACGTTGCCGTCGCCGGCAGTGAAGGCGCCGTAGGGATAGATCGTGGCGTGATCGGCTCCGGCGCGCGGCGGTGGCGTGGACCCGTCGTAGGCATAGTAGAGGGGGAAACCCATCCACTCCACCATGCTCTCCAACATGGAGACGTCGATGCGACAGCCCTTGCCCGTCCTGCCTCGATGGATTAGCGCCGCCAGGATATTGCTGTAGGCATACATTCCCGCAGCAATGTCCACAATGGAGCAGCCCGCCTTAGCGGGCGTCTCGGGCGTTCCGGTGATGGACACCAGCCCCGCCTCGCTCTGCACGAGGAGGTCGTAGGCTTTCTTGTCCCGGTAGGGCCCGTCGGCGCCGTAGCCGGAAATGTCGCAGACGATAAGGCGCGGATGCCGCCCGTGCAACTGGTCGTAGGACATGCCCAGGCGGGCGGCCGAACCGGGAGCCAAGTTCTGTACCAGCACGTCGGCGCGCTCTAGCAGTCGCTCCAGAATAGTCGTCGCCTCCGGATGCTTGAGGTCGAGGGCAAGGCTCTCCTTGCTTCGATTGGTCCACACGAAGTGCGACGACTGCCCGCGCGTGCGCTCGTCATAGGCCCGGGCGGGATCCCCCACCACGGGGCGCTCGATCTTGATCACGCGAGCCCCCAGATCGGCGAGTTGGCGCGTGCAGAAGGGCCCGGCAATGACGTGTTCGAGGGCGAGGACGGTAATGCCTTCCAGAGGTCTCATAGGGATCCAGTGTGCAGGGGAGGGGCCGCCCGGGCTAAGGACACACCCAGGGCTGCCGGGTGCGCCGCGCGAGCATGCCAGCCGAACGGCAATGCACTTCGGCCCTAAACGGTGCGCCCGCCGTCGACGGGCAACTCCACGCCGGTGAAGAACTCCGCCGCATCGCTCGCCAGGAACACCGCTGCCGCCGCCACATCCGAGGGCTTGGAAAAGCGCCCGATTGGGATGGTGGACATGAACCGCGCACGGTTCTCTGGGGTATCGGGTACGCCCATGAATTGCTCAAAAAGTCCGGTCACGCCCATCACCGGGCAGATCACGTTAACGCGAATTTTCTCGGGCGCGAGTTCTACCGCCATGGACTTGGACAGGATGTTCACCGCACCCTTGGAGGCGTTGTACCAGGACAGCCCGGGACGGGGTCGGATCCCGGCCGTAGACCCGATGTTGAGGATCACGCCGCCACCGCGCTTACGCATGAGGGGTAGCACGGCGTGGGTCATGTAATAGATGGACTTCACGTTCACCGCGAAAACCCGGTCGAAGCTCTGTTCGTCCACCTCCAGCATGGGCTGATTCTTGTGCGTGGTGCCGGCGTTGTTGACCACCACGTCGGGGATTCCGAAGGTGGTCGAACAAAACGCCACCAGCGCTTCCATCTGCGCGCGGTTCGCCACATCCACGACGAAGGGTGCCGCCGCCGGGCCCAGTTCACCGGCGACGCGACGTGCGGCCTCGCCATCAAGGTCGGCGACGACCACGCGGGCCCCCTCCTGCACGTAGGCTGCGGCGATCCCCTCGCCAAAGCCCCCTGCAGCGCCCGTCACGATAGCAATCTTGTTCTGCAACTGGTTCATGGTCACTCTCTCCCGCAGCGTTAGCCGTGATAATGCACGAGGGTCTTGGTGGTGCTCATCTCCTCGAGCGCGATGAAACCTTTCTCGCGCCCGTGGCCGCTTTTTTTCATGCCGCCGAAGGGGAGTTCCACACCACCGCCCGCACCAAATCCATTGATGAAGACCTGCCCGCAGCGCAGGGCCTTGCCCACGCGCTGTTGGCGTCCGCCGTTCTCCGTCCACACCGCCGCCAGCAGCCCGTAGCTCGTCCCATTGGCGAGCGCGATCGCGTCGGCCTCGTCCTCGAAGGGCATGGCGGCCAGAACGGGCCCGAAGACCTCCTCGTGGGCCAGTGCGTCTTGCCGTGGGACGTTGCCAAAAAAAACTGGCTGCACATAGTATCCGCCCGCAGGCAACTCGGCAGCCAAGCTGCCTGTGGCCAGCACGGGGAGCCCGGCCGCCCGGGCATTGTTCACGTAACGGTTCACCCGCTGATGCTGAGACGCATTGACCAGCGGGCCGCAGTCGAAATCCATTTCGGGCGTGCCTACCCGCACCTTGGCAAGGAGTTCGGCCACCCGCGCGACCACCTGCTCGTAGGCCTCTCGCTGGACCAGCAGCCGGCTGCCTGCGGTGCAGGTCTGCCCGGTGTTCTGGATGAAGCCACGAACAATAATGGGGGCGGCACGCTCGATGTCCGCGTCGGCGAACACCACGTGCGGAGATTTTCCGCCGAGTTCCAGAACACACTTGACCGCGTTGCGCGCGGTCGCCTGCTGCACGAGCACGCCCACCTCGTTGGACCCGGTGAAGGTAAGGAAGTTGATACCGGGGTGGGCGGCCAGTGCCGCGCCCGCCTCCTCCCCATAGCCGCTCACCAGATTGAGCACGCCCTCGGGGAACCCCACCTCGAGCGCAAGCGCTGCGACGCGCAGCGGCGTGAGGCAGGCGTCCTCCGCCGGCTTCACCACAGCGGCGTTGCCCATGGCCAGCGCGGGAGCGATGGAGCGGCCGAACATCTGAGCTGGATAGTTCCAGGGGATGATGTGACCCGTGACGCCCAGCGGCTCGCGCAGGAGCGTGACGCTGTAGCCGTTCAGAAAGGGGATCACCTCGCCGTGCACCTTGTCGGCGGCGCCGCCGTAATACTCCAGATAGCGCGCCAGAACCTGGATGTCGTTGCGCGCCGTGGTCATGGGCTTGCCCGTGTCGCGTGCCTCTAGGAGCGAAAGTTCCTCGGCGTGATCGAGCACTTTCTGGCCCAGCCGCTGCAGCAATCGGCCACGCTCAGTAGCGGTGAACTTTCCCCAGGGGCCCGCCAGAGCCGCCTGCGCGGCGGCCACCGCGAGGTCGATGTCGGCCGTCCCACCGCGAGGGATCTGCTCGAAGGGCTTGCCATCGACCGGCGACAACACCTCGATGGTCCGGCCATCCTGCGCGTCGGTCAGGCGACCGCCGATGATCATCTTTGCCATTTCATGCACTCCGCTAAAGTATCGCGCCCCCTCTTTCCCGCCCGTTTTTCCGCCCGCCCTCACCCGCGCAAAGGACCAGCACTCGCGGGGATCGATTGATTATCTTACGTCGCGGGGCCCTCGTGCCGGGGCTCCGCGCGGCAGCGGTTCCCCGGGGGCGAGCGCGGTCAGCGCCCGCGCGCCCGACGCCCTACTGGTGCGAGTACATGAGTTTGCCTGGGACCTCGAGTTCGGCTTTGAGGATGACACCCGACTCTGCTTCGGTGATGTAGAGGCAGTTGCGATCGGGCCAGCCGAAGGCCACGTTCGTCGTGTGCCGTCCGGCGCAGGAGCGCACCCGGTAGACCGGCTCCCCATCGGCGTCAAAGATCCAAACGCTGCCCAGCCCGACGTGCGCCACCGCAAGTCCGCCCAACTCGTCCAGGGCTAGGCCGTCAGGGCCACCGCCGCCACCGGATAACTGGATGTAGAGGCCGACTTTAGCCACGCCGCCCGAGCGGTTGAAGGGTACGCGCCAGACGCAGTTACCCCGCGTCACGGCGAGGTAGAGGATAGTCTCGTCGCGGTTCATCACCAGCCCGTTGGGACTGGGGACGTTATCGAGCAGGCAGGTCACCTCGCCGTCTGGCCGAACGCGGAACAGCCGGCCGGTGGGGTCGTGCAAGCCCGTGAGACCCTGGTCGGTAAAGTACAGATCGCCGTTGGCCGCGAAGAAAAGATCGTTAACGGCCTTGAACCGTTCCAGGTTGGCCCGCTCCAGATAGGGGGTGACGCGCCCGCTGGCGGGATCGAGCAGCATGATCCCATGCTTGTAGTCGGCCACGAAGATGCGCCCGTCACGGTGGAATTTAAGCCCGTTGGGCCAGCCGTCGTATTCGGCCAGAAGGTGGAACTCGCCGTCGCGTGTGACCTTGAAGATACGTCCCGCCGCGATGTCCACGCAGTGCAGGTTTCCCTCCCGGTCGAAGGAGGGGCCCTCGAGCAGGGACCCGCGGTGGGTTCCATAGGGTTGCCCGTCGCACCACGCATTGGGGACGTCGCCCAACTGATAGCGCTCGGGCAGGCTAGCAAAAACGGTCGTCGGTATATCCCGGGGCGGGGCGTAGAGCATGGAGGGTCCTAGTTGGGTCGGGTGACCACGATGGCGTCGCGGGTCAGGGTCAGCGAGATAACGGCACCGAGCACGAGCAGGGCACCGGCGATGCCGAAGGCGGCGTCGAAGCTGCCCGTGGCCTGAATTACGTAGCCGGTCAAAATAGGCGCCAAGATGCCGAAGGCATTGCCACCCATGATGAGAATCCCCATTGCGGCACCGCTGTGGCTGGGCTCGCGCAACAAGTCGTTCACCAGCGCGAAGTTGTTGGAGATTGCACTCGCCATGCCCGTGAGCGACAGAGTGAACAGGGTCAGCAATATCCAGATGTTGTCCACCAGGGGCGCAAAAAGGATGACCGAGGAGCTGAGTAACATGACCACCACCATGTTACGTCGCCGGCCCCCGCGCACCCCCTCTCTGGCGAGCAGGCGATCGCTGACGCGCCCCAACCCGATACCCAGCAGCATGGCACAGGCATAGGGCACCGCCGTATAGGCGCCGGTCTTGAGGATGCTCAGATGGCGCGTGGTCTGCAGGTAGCCCGGCAGCCAGGTCAGAAAGAGATATTGGGTATACACGGCGCAGCCCTCCGAGAGCGCCAAGCCCCACATGCTGCGGTTTCGCAGCAGGGCCAGCACCGCAAAACCGCCGCCGCCGGAGAACGCTGCCGGCGGGGCATCGCGCTCGCGCAGGATGTGGTCACGCTCAGCCTCGTCGAGCCAACGAACTTTCTCCGGGCGGTCAAACCAGCGCAGCCACGCTGCGAGCCAGAGGAAGCCGATGGATCCGACTAGGGCAAACCCGAGCCGCCAGCCCACCAGACTCACCAGCCAGGCCACCACCAGAGCCCCGAAAGCCGGCCCCGCCTGTGTACCTGCCATGAAGATCGCGTTCACCAACCCGCGCTCGCCTGCTGGAATCCATTCCCTGACCATCCGGCCACCTGCGGGAAAGGTGCTCGATTCCCCCGCCCCCATGATCAACCGTGCGCCCACCAGAGTTGCATAGTTCCAGGCCCCTCCGGTGAACACGGTGATGAGCGACCAGAGCGTGATCCCACCTGCGTTGACGATCCGGCTCCCGAACCGATCCACCAGGATCCCCATGGGGATCAGGCACAGAAGGTAACTCCACAGGAACGACGAATGCAGATAGCCCATCGCCACGGGGGAAAGGCTGAATTCCTTGGCGATCGCTCCCCCAGCCACCGACAGCGCGACTCGATCGGTATAGTTGATCATGGCTAGCGTGAACAGAAACACACTGATCCATCCGCGCCGAAGTCCGGTCGGCATGCTCACTCCTCCCTCGTCTCAGTTGGCGGACCTCGGTGGGTGGGCCCGCTCAGGACTGGGATACTTCCACGCCGGAGGCTGCGACGTCAAGAAACGCCCGCGCCGCAGCCCCGACCTAGGTCAAACCCGCGGCCGCCCTCCGGGCGCAACATGACGGGCATCCATGCCAGAGGCTTTGGGAGATGAGGAAGACGATGTTCGACGCAGCCGAGTTGGGTCACAAGGTCTCCAAGCGCGACTACGCGGAACAAGCGCCTATCCTCAGGGAAGCGCTTCTGAAGGCCCAGTACGCACTTCTTGCGAAGCCCGAGTTCCCGGTCATCCTGGTCATCGGCGGCGTCGACGGTGCCGGCAAGGGCGAGACCGTGAACTTGCTCAATGAGTGGATGGACCCGCGCTACATCCTGACGCGCGCCTTCGGCGAACGCTCCGATGAGGAGTCCGAACGTCCACCCATGTGGCGATACTGGCGCGCGCTGCCGCCCAAGGGCCGCATCGGGATCCTCTTCGGCTCCTGGTACACGCAGCCCATTGTTGACCGCGTTCTGGGAAACACGAAGGAGGGGGAGTTCCGCAACGCGCTCGACGGCATCGAAAAGTTTGAGACCATGTTGGCGGCCGACGGGGCCCTGATCCTGAAGTTCTGGTTCCACCTCTCGAAGAAGGCGCAGAGAAAGCGCCTCGACGGCTTGGAGGCCGATGCCCGGACACGATGGCGCGTCACCCGCCTGGACCGGGAACGCTTCAAGATCTATGACCAGTTCCTCGCCGTATCCGCGACCGCGCTCGGCCAGACCAGCACCGGAGCAGCCCCCTGGAGCTTGGTGGAGGGGGCGGACGCCAACTACCGCTCACTCATGGTGGGCCGCCTGCTCCTCGAATCACTGGAGCGTCGGCTCGGAGGCGCGCCAAGGGCCGCGGCCTTGACCCCGCCCCCGCTCGAGCCGCGGGTGGACGGGCGTAACCTGCTCAAGGCCTTGGACTACGGCCAGCGCCTCTCGGAGGCGGCCTACCGGACGGCGTTGGAGTCACTACAGGGCAAGCTAGCGCTGCTCACCCGACGACGGGCCTTCCAGCGGCGATCGCTCATCATCGTCTTCGAGGGGCAGGACGCCGCCGGCAAAGGCAGCACCATCCGCCGCATCACCCAGGCACTTGACGCCCGCCACTATGACGTGATCCCGGTAGCCGCCCCCACCGAAGACGAGCGCGCCCACCCCTACCTGTGGCGCTTCTGGCGCCATTTGCCGCGACGGGGAAGAGTAACCATCTTCGACCGGTCCTGGTACGGGCGGGTACTGGTGGAACGCGTAGAGGGATACTGCGCAGCCGGTGACTGGATGCGCGCTTACCACGAGATCAACGAATTCGAGGCGCAACTGGTGGAGCACGGGGCCATCGTCCTGAAGTTCTGGCTGGCCATCACCACGGAGGAACAACTGCGCCGCTTCCACCTGCGTGAAGAAACACCCTTCAAGACCTTCAAGATCACCGAGGAGGACTGGCGCAACCGCGAGAAGTGGGACGCCTACGAGCGAGCTACCTGTGACATGGTCGAGCGTTGCAACACGTCGATTGCTCCCTGGCATTTGGTCCCGACCGAGGACAAGCTCTTCGGCCGCATCGCGGTCCTGCAGCACATCCATGACACACTGAACGCTGCCCTCTGAGCGAAGCACGCGCCGTCGAGGGCCCGCTTCACCCCTCAGTGGGGACGGCCACGCGCCGGCGCACCTTGATAACGATCTTGGGCGCATTGGTTGGCGCCCGGGGCGCCCGGTAGACAAAATCGTCCGGATCCCGCAGGGCCGGCGGCAGGGCGGGCGACGCTCTTCGGACCCGGGCGCCGCGCGCCGGACGCGCTGCCTTCGCGCTGGCTCGAAGTGCTCCCTCCCGGTTGCCTGGGTTGGCGGCTGCGCTGGGGCGGGGGCCCCGAGAACCGGGGCGGCCGCCGCCACCGCCGCCTTTCTTGCCCGCACCGGAGCGCTGTGCGGCGGGATATTGATTCCCCGGTTGGATACCGCGCGCCGCGCGGCTGCCAGGCTGCCGGGCCCCAGGTTGGCGGGACCCGGGCTGACGATTGCCCGGCTCGCGTACCACGGGCTCGCGGTTACCAAACTGTTCGTCATCGACTAGGCGGTTGCCAATCTCCGGCGCCTCGCCGCCTTCGCCCTGGATAGGTCGCGCGCGACTCTGGGCAGCGCCGTCGCGGGGCTGACCCTGCCGGCGTTGGCCGCCACGCGGTCCACCGGGCCTCGGTGCTCCCGCGGGCTTGGGCCCACCGGGCTTCTGGCCTTGGGGGCGCGCCGCGACCGACTTCTGCCCTTGCGGGCGTGCTGCGACGACCCTCGGTCCGGCCCCGTTGGACCCAGGAGCGCCAGGCGTGGGTTGGCCCCGGGCCTGCATTTTCTGGGCGGCTTGCTCACGCGCCCGCCGCGGCTTCTGCACCGGATGCTGCGCTAGGCGTGGCGCCCGCTGCGGGGACACGGGCGCGACCGCGTCGACGATGCGCTTCGCGGGCCGCCCGGGGTGAGCGGTGAGCCGCACGGCCTGTGCCAGCGCCTGCGCCTTCTCTGGTGCCAGTTTCAACTCTTGCACATAAACCTTGCGGTGCCCCTGCAAGCGCTTGAGCACTTCAGCATCGGGCACATCCTGGTCCCAAGGTGTCGGCATCGGCTCGATTTCCATGAACACTTCCAGTTCCTGGAAGGACGGGAAACCGTAGCATTTGGCGACGACGTCGCGGGCAACATCATCGGTTATCCCGCCAAGGTGGAGCTTGACCGCAGTGGCGTACTTCTCGGTGAGGGCGAGGGACAGGGGTATGAAGGGGCTGGAGGACATTAACACCTCAGAAAGCGGCGTGCACCGCGGGTAGCGCTGCCACAGGGAGCAGCCTGAAAAGCCTGACCATTCGCTGATTCGTCTAGGGTGGCGGCCAGCGAGGTTCGCGGCGCTCTCGTCCCTAAGGCTTCCCGGAGGCTTCGTGGACCTGTGCCGCAATAATGAAGGCGGAATCAGGTACGTTTGCAGACCCGGATAGAAACAAGGTGTCCGCAGCGAAGCATCTGGTTGAAGTTGAAGAAGGTTCGGCAACCGCGACGCCGCAAGTCGCAGCGTCGGGCAGGAGAACATTACACAGTTTTGGCCAAACTGCAAGCTTTAAATGCATTCCCCCGCCACTCACCTCAGAGATCTTGGCCTAGCCGCCCCCTTCGGCCGGGCTCCCTGAGGGCCCAATTCACGCCGCCTGCGGGACTGGACCAGAGGCGCCGTCGGTGCCAAATCGTGACTAACGTAACCGCCACCTAGCCCCCTTGAGCAACCCAGACGGTGATCGACGTGGCCGACGCGCGGCAAGGCAGTGATTACGGGCACCCAGGGTGGAGCCTATGGGATTGCAGCGTCTCGGCCTCAGCAGGCGTGCTGAGGCCGCACATCACACGGTCCGGCAACGGCAGCGCCGCTCCGATTGGAAACACTCCGGCCAGCCAACTTGACAACCGTTGTCAGAAAGCCCGCGATCCCACCATGAGTCGCCAGACCGTGAGTTTCGCCTGGCGCGAATCGATGCGCGAGTGCCTCGACAAGCGAGTCGTCGCAGGCAGCTTGCGGCAACACCGGCGAGCGCATCTGCGACTGGGTCCGGCTCGGCCAGGAAGCGCAAGGAAAGTGGCGGTTCCGCGATCTCATCGAAGAAGGCCTCGCATCCAGGCCTAGCCGAGGTCGCACAAAGGCGACCGAAAAGGAACTGCTGGCGATCGCTCACGGCGAGATCGCTTGAGGCCGGCGGTTCAGCGCCGGCAGGCGCCGCGCGACCGGCAGGGCGAGGTCCGGTACCAGCGCAAAGAAGGCGGCACCCGCGTGGCGGTAACGGTGGCCAACACCACCGACGAAGCGCTTAGCCTGGTAGAACTAGAGCCGGGCATGGGCTCGACCCGACAGCGTCCCACACACCCTGGCGCTCCTGGCCGGCGACGAACACCGGCTCCCCGCTTGGCCCGTCGGGCATGCGTGTGCAGGGTCCAGTGCGCACTGGCTCATCGCGGCTGATCGGCGAGGCGGGGGGTCTCCTCCACAACTTCGACTAGCGGTTCAAGCGAGCGCTTCGTTGTCGGAGCGAAGAGCGTTGACACGCCGTCGCTCCGTTGCCTTGGAAATAAAAAATTGCACCGGTTGTGCGGCAAGCCTTGGCGCCCGTGTGCCCAAAAATCCGACGACCCCGCCGTCGGCGTCGCCCGAGGGCCCGTTAAAGCCCGCTCAACGCCTTGGCGGGTAGAATACCCTACCATGGTGCAAAGGATGGGACAGGATAGCGGACGGGAGCGGTTGCGCCGGACTCACCGCGCGCGAGCGGTGTCGTCCTTGCTGGCCGGGGCGTTGGCCCTCACCAGTATGCTGTCGGCGGGCGCCGCCGGCCCGCCCGCGCCGGACACCATCGAGGAGCGCGTAGCCGCCTGCACCAGTTGCCACGGCCGCCGGGGCGAAGGAAAGGAGCAGGCTGACGCGTCGTTCCCTCGTTTGGCCGGCAAGCCGGCAGACTACCTCTTCCGCCAGTTGCGCAACTTCCGCTCGGAGCGCCGCCGCTACGCGCCCATGGCGCACCTGTTGCAACCGCTGTCCGAAGACTACCTGCACGAAATTGCCACCTACTTCTCCGTGCAACACCCGCCGCTCGCCCCGGAGACCCCGTCGCGCCTAGGTCCGGCGCGTGCCGAAGCCGCCCGGGCGCTGGTAATGTCGGGTGAGCGCCGACGCGCGCTACCGGCCTGCAGCGCCTGCCACGGGGAGGCGCTCGCCGGCGCCGAACCGGGCGTTCCTGGCCTGCTTGGTCTGCAGGGGTACTACATAAACGCCCAACTTGCAGCCTGGAAGAGCGGCGTGCGGCATGCGGACGCACCCGATTGCATGGCGCAGGTCGCTAGTTTGCTGAGCGCGCAGGAAATCTCCGACATCGCACTCTGGCTCGCTGCTCAGCCGCGGGCGGCAGACGCCAGAGCGCTGGGCGCGGGGCTGATTCGTCCGCCGCTTCGGTGCGGAAGCCTCCAACCCTGAGGTCTCCCATGGCACAGCACCTCCCCCTCTGGCGGCCGTCCGCAACTCGCGTCCGCGACGCCCGGATCACAGACTACCTGCGCTGGCTCGAGCGTACGCGAGGGCTCACCTTCCCGGACTACGAATCGCTATGGCGTTGGTCCGTCGAGGACTTGGAAGCATTTTGGGAGTCGCAGTGGACCTACTTCGGCGTGCGCTCGCACTGCCCCTACCGCCGAGTGTTGCAGGAGCGCGTGATGCCCCACGCGCGCTGGTTCGAAGGTGCCACCTTGAATTACGCCGAGCATGCATTGGCGTGGGCGAGCCGGCCTGACGCGGCGCGGCGCCCCGCGCTCGTCGCGCTATCGGAGACCAGAGCGCGCATCGAGTTGACCTGGACCCAGCTGGCGGCCCAGGTCGCGGCGCTGGGCGGGACACTGGACCAGTTGGGTATCCGCCCAGGCGACCGCGTGGTGTCCTACATGCCAAACATCCCAGAGGCGGCCGCGGCGCTTCTGGCAAGTGCTAGCCGCGGCGCCCTATGGTCTGCCTGCTCGCCGGAGATGGGGAGCCTCGGCGTGCTGGAACGGTTCCGGCAAATCGAGCCCCGCGTGCTCTTCGCCGTGGACGGCTACCGCTACGCAGGCAAAGCCTACGACCGCCGCGAGGTCGTACTCGGGTTGCTGCGCGGATTGCCCAGCGTCGAGGTAGTCATCCTGGTGCCCTACCTGGACGCACAGGCCACGTTGGATAACAGCGCACTGCCGCCAGCGCGCGAATTGCGCCTCATGACCTTGGCCGCGGCTCTCGCACAAAGCACTGCGCCGCGCTTCGAACCGGTGCCCTTTGATCACCCGCTGTGGGTGGTTTACTCGTCCGGAACCACGGGTTTGCCCAAACCCATCGTGCACGGGCACGGAGGAACCGTCATCGAGACCTTCAAGGGTGCTTGCCTGCACCTGGACGTTGGCGAGGAGGACCGCTTTTTCTGGTATTCCTCCACCAACTGGATCATGTGGAATCTGTTGATCTCGACGCTGCTTTGCGGCGCTACCGTTGTCCAATTCGACGGCAATCCGGGATACCCGGACCTGGGGACCCTGTGGCGCCTGGCGCAAGCCGAGCGCGTCAGCTTCTTCGGCACCAGTCCGGCCTTCCTCAACCTGTGCATGAAGGCCGACCTGGCGCCTGGCGCCCAATTCGACTTGAGTGCGCTGCGCACGCTGGGGGCGACGGGTGCGCCACTGCCCGAGGAGGCCTATCGCTGGGTCTACGAGAAGGTCCACCCGGACATTCTGCTCGCCAACATCTCCGGAGGCACTGACCCGGGAACCTCCTTTGTGGGCGCCTGTCCGACCCTGCCAGTCTACGCGGGCGAGATCCAGTGCCGGGGCCTGGGCGTCGCCACGGCCGCCTTCAATGCAGTTGGTCAACCCGTGCTCGGTGAAGTGGGTGAACTCGTATGTACCGCGCCCATCCCCTCCCTGCCGCTACGCTTCTGGGGAGACGCTGGCGATGTGCGCTACCGGGAGAGCTATTTCGACACCTACCCCGGCGTTTGGCACCACGGCGACTGGCTGAAACTCCTGCAACGGCCCGAATCGGTGACCGCGGTGATCTATGGGCGCTCCGATGCCACGGTCAACCGCCACGGGGTGCGCATGGGCACCAGCGAGTTCTATGGCGTGGTTGAGCGCTTCGCCGAAGTGGCCGATTCCCTAGTCATCGACCTGGAATACCTGGGCCGCGAATCCTGCCTGACACTCTTCGTGGTGCTCGGTCGGGACGCAGGCCCAGACCGAACGACCCTCTATGAGCGCCTGCGGGCCGCGCTACGCACGGATTTGTCGGCGCGCCACGTGCCCGACGAGATCCACGTCATACCCGCCGTGCCCCGGACCCTGTCGGGAAAGAAGATGGAAGTCCCGGTAAAAAGAATCCTGCTTGGCAAGGCGATCGAAGGTTCCGCCAACCGCGCGTCCATGGCCAATCCCGACGCCCTGGACTGGTTCCTGGCGTTCGCTTGCGCCCGCCAGGGGGGAGTGGGCCCGGACGACGGCGCATGAAGCGCCTTCTGCTTGGCTGCTTGCTACTGGCGCTCTGGGTGGGTCAGGCCCAGGGCGCACCGCGCAGCGGCGAGATCGCGCGGGGGGAGTACCTGGCCCGAGCCGGAAACTGCATCTCCTGTCACACCCTGCCGGGCGGTCCAGCCTTCGCTGGCGGCCCCGCTCTGCGAACGCCCTTCGGCACGTTTTTTGGGCCCAACATCACACCCGACACGCCGACCGGCATCGGCGCCTGGACCCGAGACGACCTCTGGCGTGCCTTGCACGAGGGCAGGTCCCGCGACGGCACCCTGCTCTATCCCGCCTTCCCCTACACGAATTACACCCGCATCCGCCGCACCGACAGCGACGCGCTCTACGCGTACTTGAAATCCCTGCGTCCCGTGCACCGCCCGAACAAGGCGCACGAGTTGTCTTTCCCCTACGACCAACGACGCCTGCTGGTCGCTTGGCGGGCGCTCTATTTCAGGCCTGGGGAGTTCAGGCCCGAGCGCCGGCGCTCGGCTCAGTGGAATCGCGGCGCTTACCTAGTCCAGGGATTGGGACACTGCGACGCCTGCCATGGCGCGCGAAACCTCTTGGGTGCCACGGACGGCGGCGCCGGACTCGGCGGGGCGGCGATGCTAGGGCAAGGCTGGTACGCGCCGGCCCTCGACGGCGGGCGCGAATCGGCGTCGGGCGCCTGGGAACTCAGGGATCTTGTCGCGCTGCTGAAGACCGGCGTGTCAAACCGCGGTGCAGTGTACGGGCCCATGGCAAGGGTCGTGCAGGACAGCTTGCAGCACCTGGAAGAAGCTGACCTGCTGGCTGTGGCCACGTACCTCAAGTCGCTTGCACCCGTCCAGGTGGTACCCGAGGATGCCGAGCGGAGCGCCTTCGAGACCGGCGCACGCGTCTACGAGGCCCAATGCAAGGGGTGTCACCAGGTCGACGGGAGCGGGGCGCCCCCTGCCTATCCACCGCTGGCCGGCAACCCTTCCGTGCAGGGAAAATCTACAATCAACACAGTGCGAATGGTGCTGTTGGGCGGCTTCCCGCCCAGCACGGGATCAAACCCGCGCCCCTATGGCATGCCTCCGTTCCAGCATGTCCTAAGTGACGCGGGCGTCGCAGCCGTCGTGACTTATCTGCGCCAGGCCTGGGGCAACCGCGCCGAAGCGGTAAGCCCGGCGGAAGTGGCCCGCCTACGGGGCCTGCCCGCAGACTAGCGCGCCGGCCGCCTCAGAACTCCTCCCACTCCGGCTCCGCCGAGGAGGTGCCGTTGACTGTCCGATTGACCGGAATGGCCGGCCTGCTCGCGCGCGGGGCAGGCTCCTTGCGGGGCTGCGTCTGGACTGCTGGCCGCACACCTGCTTGACTGGGCTTTGCTGCGGGCAGGGCTTTGCGCTCAGCCGGGCGCGGCGCAGCAACCGCCTTGGCCGCTGGCAGCCGGGTGACGTTCTGGGCCCGATCCGGCGCGCGGCGCTCCCTGACGGGTAGGGACGTCTCGCGGCTGAAACTCGCCACAAGATTTGCCAACTCACCCGCCTGCTCACGTAACTGCTCGGCGGAGGCCGCCGCCTGTTCCACTAGGGAGGCGTTCTGTTGAGTCGCCGTATCCATCTGCGAGACCGCCTGGTTGACCTGGTCGATACCGTCGCTTTGCTCCGCTGACGCACTGGCGATCTCGGCAATGATACTGGCCACGCGCCGCACGGAGGTCACCACATCGGTCATGGTCTCGCCCGCTTGGCCCACCAGCTTGGTGCCCTGCCCCACCTTGTCGACCGAGTCCGAGATCAGCGCCTTGATTTCCTTCGCGGCCGCCGCACTGCGCTGGGCCAAATTTCGCACCTCGGTAGCGACCACGGCGAAGCCGCGGCCCTGTTCGCCGGCACGGGCAGCTTCCACCGCAGCATTGAGGGCTAGGATGTTGGTCTGGAACGCGATGCCGTCGATCACCGAGATGATGTCCACGATCTTCTTGGAGGATTCGTGGATGGAGCCCATGGTAGTCACGACCTCCGCCACCACCTCGCCACCCTTGACTGCCACATCCGAGGCCCCGACGGCGAGGCCGTTGGCCTGCCGCGCGGAGTCCGCGTTCTGCCGGACGGTGGCGGTCAGTTGTTCGATACTCGATGCTGTCTGTTGCAGGCTGCTTGCCTGCTCCTCGGTGCGGTGGGAGAGGTCGTTGTAGCCTGCGGCAATCTCACCGGCAGCGGTCTTGATGACCGTCGTGGACTCTTTCACGGTGGACACCATGTCCGCGAGGCTCTGCACAAGGGCATTGACCCCTATGCACAGCGCCTCGACCGCGCCACTCTTTCCGTCCAGGGGAATCCGCTGCTGCAGGTCACCGGCTTGGGCCGACGACACCACGTCCTGGGTCTGCGCCACGGCGTGGCGCAGCGCTTCCTCGGCAACGGCGACCGCAGTCACATCGCGCGAACAGCACAGCACCTTGATCGGTGCGCCTGCTTCATCGAGTATGGGGGTGTAGCTCACGTCCCACCATAGCGTCGCGCCGCCTTTGGCCACTCGGCTAAATCGTCCGTAGACGTCCCCGCCTGCGCGCAGCGTGGCCCAAAACTCCTGGTACTCCGGGTCACGTGCCGCCGCCGGATGCATGAGGACCGAGTGATTCTTGCCGAGCAACTCCTCCGCGGTGTAACCCATGCTGGAGAGGAAGTTGTCATTTACGGCGAGTATGGAGCCGTCGGGCGCCAATTCGATGACCGCCTGGGCACGGCGGATCGCCGCGATCTGGCCCTCGTGGTCCTCGACACGGCGACGCTGCTCGGTGACGTCGGTGGCGTACTGGACGATTTTAGCGACCCGTCCGTCCAAGCCGATGATGGGATAAAAGTTGACCAACAGCCACAACTCGCGCCCACCCTTGGCCAGGTAGCGCCCTTGTCCCGCTTGGTACTCGCCGCGGCCGAGCTTGGCCCAGAGTTCCTTGTAGGGCGCTGACGCCGCCTCCTTAGGCGTAACCAGGAAGGCGTGGCGGTTAGCGCGCACTTCGGCCTGCGTGTAGCCGGTCAGCTTCAGGAATATTTCGTTGGCCCCCAGGATGCGTCCGTCCGGGTTTATTTCCACCAGGGCCCGTGCGCCGTTTATGCCATCCAACTGGGCCTGCACCAGCGCCTGCTCCATGACCGCCTGCGTGCAATCGCGGGCGTACTCCATAACCTTGGTAAGCTGGCCCTGCTCGTCGAGCACGGGCACCAGGATGGTGTCGAGCCACAGCTCCGCAACCTTGGCCACCACGCGCCGGTGGCGCAACCCGCCCCCCTCACCGCGAGCAAGCCCCGTCCAAAGAGCCAGATAAGGCTCGCCCTGGCGTGTTTTCGGATCGACGAGATCGGCGTGAACCACCTCGGGCAACTCACCCTGTGCGTACCCGTGGAGATCCCGGAACTTGGCGTTCGCACTGAGCAACTTCCCCGCGGGTGAGTATTCCGATAGAGCTTCGACCGCCGCGAGGGCCAGCGCTTCGCGCTCGCGCTCGCGCGCCGCCCGCACTCCGGCAGTGACGTCGGTGCCGCGTAGCGCGACGCGCGCGACTGCACCTTGGGCGTCAGGCACCGGCTGACAGGTTCCCTGCATCCACAGGTCCGCTCCGGCCTTGGACCGTAAGGCCCAAAGCCCGGACTGAGCTTGCCCCTGGGCCAACCGGTCCCAGGCCGGCACGTGCGCCAGTTGGTGGGTATCGAACACCAGCGTGTGCGGCTTTGCCGGCAAGTCCCGAGGCGCGAGTCCAAGCAGGTTGCGCAACCCCTCGTTTGCACCGAGCAACTGCCCCTGCGCGGAGAACTCCGCACTCAGCGTAGCGTCCTCGAGCAGAGCAAACTCGCGTGTACGCTCTGCTTCGGAGTTCGCCTCGGCGCTCGCATCGATCAACTGTTCCAGCACCCCGACCGTTTGGCCATGCTCGTCCCGCACCGGGATCAAGGTCGCGTGAACGGCCAGTTCCTGCCCCTGCGTGAGCCTGCGCCGTGCGCGCCCTACAACCGACTCGCCCTGGGCCAGCCGGGTCCACATCGCTTGGTAGGTGGGCGAGGCGAGTTCGGCCTGGGTCATGACGTCGCCGTGCTTCTTGGGCGCCACGCCCGCCTCGGCGAAACCCAGCAATTGCAAGTAGGCCTCGCTTGCCTCGAGAAAAGCCCCGTCGAGTGAAAATTCCGCAAGCGCCTGCTGCCGCGAAAGTGCCTCGAGCGTGCGCTCGCGCCGCTGCCCTCGGACATGCTGTGCGCTGACGTCGCGTGCCACCAGGACTACAGCGGACGTGCGCCCGCTGGCATCGGGCAGGGGTGCGTAGGTGCCATCAAGCCAACGTTCCCGGCCGTCCTTGCCTAGGCGTCGGTACACCGCGCTATCGAATTGGCCGCGCATCAACCTGTCCCAGAGCGCCTTCGCCTCTCCCGCAAGGGCAGGGTCCAACAGGATTTGGTGTCCCTTTCCGCGCAGTTCCTCGCGCGAAAACCCCAAGATCGCCAAAAACGCGTCATTGAGGCTCACAAATCTTCCGTCGGGGGCAAACTGAGCCACGGCGCAGGACCGGCTGATTGCCAGAGCCTGTCCGCGCAGATCACCTGCCGGGCTCAGAGCCTCACCATCGTGCGCCCCGAAGAGGCGTGCCAGGAAACCCGCTCGCGTGTCGCTCATTGCTGCTCCTCTGCGTGGATGAATGCCGATCCGCCACTGCCGCGTTGGGCTGCCGAATGCGGGGAGACAGAGGGGTTAACGGCGAAGCAGCAGAAAAGTTAAGCCGACGCGATCACGCGAGAGGATGGGCGCTGACAGCCTAGCCAAGCACCCGACTGGCGCCGTGGATCCGCCTCGAATGCTGCTGGGCATCTAACGCTGGGCCTTGGGGACAGGGGCAAGCGAGAGGGCCGGTGGCGCGACTCGCGTCATCCGCCCACTCCCGGACGCCCTGGAGGGATCGCGCGCCTAGCGCACGCGCCCCCCTGGGAACTATTTCTTGTTGTTGACGGCCTTCTTCAACTTCGCACCGGCCGAGAACTTGGCCACTTTGGAAGCGGGGATCTTGATCTCCTCTCCAGTGGCCGGGTTACGACCCTTGCGCGCAGCGCGCTTGGAGATGGAATAGGTACCGAATCCGATCAGCGCAACCGAGTCCCCCTTGGTGAGCGCCGTGGTGACGGTTTCCATAAAGGCGTCCAGAGTGGACTCAATCGACGCCTTGGTACCGCCTGTTTTTTTAGCGATCGCCTCAACCAATTCTGCTTTGTTCATTTGTCCCCTTTCTCCTAAGATAGTCCGACCACCTAGCGTACCCGCAACTGGTGTGGCAAAACGTGACGACGCGCTGGTTCCATCGTACGGCACGCCTCATTCTTCTTGCAGGCTGGTTCCATCGTACGGCACGCCTCATTCTTCTTGCAGCGTGAACCTAGCTTCTTGCAGCGTCACTTGGCCCCACGGCGCCCCCCTGCATCGGCGCCTTGGGCACGGAGATCCGCCGAACTGAAGCGCTACCCAAGACCGTCCGCCCGGCGCGAAATACGCTTGCCTCAATCACAACTGCACTCGCGCCGGGTGCCCTGCAGCCCAATTGTAGCAAGACACTCGGGCCTGATGTGCACTGCCGGGAGAGTCTTTTTTTCATGCCCCCGGGCTTCGCTCACTTGTCTGGACCTTCAACGTGGCTCGCTCGGCTGCCCGCGCACCTGCACTTCGTTCTGGATTTCGATGACCATGAGATCGCGCCCTAGCACGAGCGGGCCTCCGTAAATCTTGCGTGTGCGCCGAACCAATTCCTCCTCGCTGCCCGCACCCAAGTCGATGTGGGTGTACACGGCCAATCCGGGTCGCGCCGCACGGAATACCTCTGCAGCCTCCTCCGGCGCGCTGTGGCCACTGTCGCGGACCGCCTGCTGGGCCGCCGGATCCGGTCCGCTGGCCGTTACCTCATGCAGGATCACGGATGCCCCGCGGGCGCCCCCCACGAGGTTCCTTGCGTACCGCGTGTCGCCCGAGAGCACGGCTGCTCTGCCCCGGTACTCGACGCGAAAGGCATAGGCCGGCCCCGACGGGGCAGGTTCCACGACGATGGCGGTAACCACGACGCCGCCGTCCTCGAACACCTGGTTCTCTTCAATCTCCTGCACCTCGATGGCGAGGCCGTCTGGGTCACGTTGCAGGTCCGCCGCGATCTCGCCACGACGGGCCCTCTGTAGCTCCTCGACCAAGGCCTGCGTGCCCTGCGGTCCGATCACCAGCAGGGCACCACGCCGCCCTTCGCGCCACCCGCGCAGCCATAGCTCGGCGAGTCCCGCCGTATGCTCCGGTCGCAGGTGGGGCAGCAGTAGCACATTAATACCCGCAGGGCCCAGCCCGATCTTGGTCAGTTGGGCGGAAACGTCGACACCGCCGTCCACGAGCAACCTCACACTGGCGGCCTCGATGAGCGTTCCTGGAGCGGCGCGTTGCAGATCGGGCGCATCGGCCCCGGTACCCAGCAGGGTGACACGTATGCCCTCGAAGGCGCCGACACTCGGCACCACGCCGGCGAGCCCGAGCATTAGCGCGGCGCCCGCCAAAAGCCTGCTCCGGCTCATCCGTATACTCCAGGCAAAGCCCGCCGCCCGGCGGGTAGGGATCGAGCGTGAGGCGCCGATTCGGGCTTATAATCGCTGGCTCTGCATCTTGCGTCAACCCTCTGCCGGGGGCCGCAACGCAGCGAACCGATCTGGGAGGCAAGTCAGGATGTCCACTACCCGCTCACTGTCGTCAGCCCTGGCGCTCCTAGGCGCCCTCGCCGCCCCCCCTTGTCTGGCCGCCCCCTGGGTGGGGGACCTCACGCCCATCGGCGATGCAGACTGGACCTACGACCGGGCCGCCCACCTGCTCGAGCGCGCCGGATTCGGCGGTACTCCAGAGCAGATCGAACGCCTTCGGGCCATGGGGCCACGCGCGGCGGTGGAAAATCTCGTGGACTTCGTTCCCACGGCCGACCTACCGCCCTACGACGAGTCTCCCGTCTACGACGCTTCCCTCGAGCCGTTCCCGGCAAGTCGTCCCGCCACCACGGTCCTGGCCAAGAAAACCGGTGAGGCCCTGGGCGTAAAAGTTCGCCCTGGGGGCAACCGGCCGATGCAGGCCATCGTAAACCGCTTCTTCTATTGGCTGCGTGCAAGTTCCCTCGAGACCAACCGGCTGGCCTACTGGTGGTCGCAGCGGATGGTGGCGAACCCCAACCCGCTGCAGGAGAAGATGGCACTGTTCTGGCACGGCCACTTCGCGACCAGCGAGGAGAAGGTTCGTGACTACCGCAAGATGCGAGTCCAACTGGACTTCTTCGAACGTGAGGGACTGGGCAATTTCGGCACCCTAGCGCTCGGCGTTGCCCGGGACCCGGCCATGCTGGCCTTCTTGGACGCCGGCGTGAATGTGAAAGGGGCGCCCAACGAGAACTTCGCCCGCGAGATCATGGAACTGTTCACCATGGGCGTGGGCAACTATTCTGAGAAAGACATCCGCGAAGCCGCTCGGGCCTTCACAGGGTGGAACTCGGAGAATCTCGTTTTCCACGAAGACCCGACACGGCACGACGCAGCGCCGAAGACAGTGTTGGGGCGGACCGGGAACTTCGATGGCGACGAGGTGGTTGATATCATCCTCGCGCAACCCGTGACCGCGGAGTACATCGCCAGCAAGACCTACCGCTTTTTTGCCCGCGAGGAACTCACCCCGGAACTGCGCACACAACTAGGCGCGATGCTCCGTGAGAGCGGCTACGAGATGAAGCCCCTGCTGCGCACGATCTTTCTGTCGCGCGACTTCTACAGCGCGCCCAGCATGGGCACTCGCGTCAAGGGCCCGGTGGAACTGCTGGTCTCCACCTACCGCAAGCTGGGCCAGCACGAAGTGCCTGGCGTCCCCGATTTCAACGACGCAACCAGTGCGCTCGGGCAGCAATTGTTCCGTCCACCGACGGTCGCCGGATGGGCACAGGGCGAGGGCTGGATTACGCCGGGGCTGCTGCTCGAGCGCGGAAACCTCGCGCGCCAGATCCTCTTCCCGGACATCTCCTATATTCCCCACGACCGCTATCCGCGTGACCCCACCGTGCGCATCGTGGGCGAGAAGGTCGCGCAGGGACTTGACCTCACCACCGCCACCAAGCCCGAAGGCAAGGAAAGTGACGATGGCACGGGCATGGGGATGGCCATGTCCAACCGTATGGCGGATGCGGAAGAGGAATTCAACACCCGTTACGCCAGTTACCGCGGATGGCAAATGGCCATCGAAAAGGTCAAGCCCATTGCCCGCACCACGGCCGCGGTTGACTTAAGCGCCATGATCCGCAGCGCCGGGCTCGCGAGCACGGGTGACGCGGTGGACTACCTGTTGCAGCGCTTCCTGAGTGTGCCGATCGAGCCGGCCCGGCGCAACGAATTGGTTGGGTTCCTGAACAATGAGCTCGGCACCTCCTCGCTCGCGGCCAGCGACTCGTTCATGGAAGAGCCCTTGCGGTTGTTGCTGCACCTGATCCTGAGCCTTCCCGAATACCAGTTGGGGTAAACGCTAATGACATCTTCCCTCACCCACCCCGGCCGCCGGCAGGCCCTGCGCACCTTAGGCGGCCTTGCCCTGGGCGGCGCGGTCGGCTCCTGCCTGCCGCTCGCCATGGCCCAGGCCGCCACTACGGACTCCGACCGCATCCTCGTCATCCTGGAACTCTCGGGCGGCAATGACGGACTCAACACCCTGGTTCCCTACGCCGACGACGCCTACTACCGGCACCGCCCGCGCATCGGTATCCGGGCCGATCGCCTGCGGCGCATCGACGACCACTACGGATTCAGCCCAGGGATGGCGGGGTTCGAACGCCTCTACAAGGACGGCCGGATGGCCGTGCTGCACGGGTGCGGCTACGACAACCCCTCCTTCTCCCACTTCACCTCCATGGCCTATTGGCAGACGGCCGCGCCGAACCACGGTGAGGATTACGGCTGGGTGGGCCGCTTGGCTGACGGCATGGATCCCAGTGGCTCGCCAAACTTCCTGGTGAACATCGACGCGCGCGAATCCTTGGCCGTACGCAGCCGCAAGCATATCGCCCTGGTCTTCGACGAACCCGACCGATTCCGTCGAGAGGCGCTGTTCCAGGAGCAACCGCTTCTTGACGCCGTCCCGTCGACCGAGGCAATTGTGAATCCAGCACAACGTCACCTGCTGGAACTCGCCCGCAGCGCAAAGGATGGTGCCGCGCTGGTTCGCGAGGCGTGGCACAACTACAAGACGCCGGTGGACTACGGCATTGCCCCACTGCAGCTGCCGAAAGTCGCGTCGCTGATCAATGCCGGCCTGCCGACTCGCGTGTACTACGTGGCCTACCGCAATAATGCCTTCGACACCCACGTCCAGCAGCCGGAGCTGCACGGGCGGCTGCTCACCTATGTGTCGGACGCCGTGTATGGATTCCTACGTGACGTGGAACGACTGGGGCAGGCGGACCGCGTGTCGATGATGGTGTTCTCGGAATTCGGCCGCCGTGTCCCGGAGAACACGAGTCTCGGGACCGACCATGGGACGGCCAACCAGGTCTACTTCCTGGGCAAGCCCGTACGCGGGGGGCACTACGGCCAGCCGGTCAGCCTCACCAAGCTCGATGAGGGCGACAACCTGCTCCACACAACGGATTTCCGCCGCGCCTACGCCACGGCCATCAAGGGCTGGCTGCGACAACCCTCGGCCGGGGGAGTGCTGGGTGAAGAATTTGAGAGTTTTCCGGTCTTCGCATAGAACTTCGGGCGGGGGGATCGCTCCAACGCAACGAGTAAGGCGTCAATCCTCGAGTGGCTGGTAGTCATCTCCAGGTGCAGTGCAGCGCTCGACTGGGGACCAGCCATAGAACGGCCGGTCGGTCACCCGAGAATCCAAAAGGAAAAAGGAATCCCATGCAAAGCAAGTCTGTATTCGCGCCGCTCGCGCTAGCGGCGGTGGTGCTGGCGGCAGGTGCCTTGCCGGCCGCCGCAGAGGACACCGCCGGGTTGATGGTGGTGCTTCCCAGCGACAAGGTATGGCAAAAAAATCCCAAGGCCTTCCCCTACGGCGCCAAGATGATCCAGATTTACGGCGACCCGGCTCAGCCCGGACCGTACATGTATCGCATGCGCTTGGCGACCGGCTACAAATTCTCGCCGCACAAGACGCCCGATGCCCAAGCGATCACTCTACTCAAGGGAATCCTTTGGTTCGCCGATGGCGAACGCTATGACCCGATTCGGATGAAGGAATACGAGGCGGGCTCCTTCTTCGTGGTCCCCGCGGGGCAGCCAACTTTCCTTTGGGCACGCACAGAGGTGGTGCTGCAGGTCATGGGCAACGGCCCAGTGGAAAATCCCGTCGAATACATCAACCCCGACGACGATCCGCGCAACTGAGTTGAACCACGCTCACCTTGCCCTTCGTGAAACCCCAACGAGGTATTCGATGATCCGCTTTGATCGCCACACCCTCGCGGCTGCCCTGCTGTGCGCCGCCACCTCCCTACCCGCCCTGGCTGGCACCGAGTTCTTTATGAATGGCGTGGAATCCACGGGCAGCGGTGATCGCGCTTGGCGCATGAACACCAGCGTCCCCGCCGGTATGAAGATCATCATGATCTACGGCGACCCGTCCAAGCCCGGTCCCTATATTTTCCGCGCCATGGTGCCCGCCGGTTACCGCCTACCTGCCCATAGTCACCCGGACCAGCGTACGGTGACTGTGCTGAAGGGGACCTACTGGAGCGCGGCCGGACCAACCTACGACGAAGCCAAGCTGCAGAAGTTTGGACCCGGTGCCTTCTATATCACCGAACCCGGCGTACCTCACTTCGCGAAAGCGGAGACTGCGGTGGTCGTTCAGGAGATGGGCATCGGCCCGATCAGCGGCAGTCCCATTGAGTACGTGAACGCCGCCGACGATCCCCGCCCTCACTGAGAAAGGCGGCCCGCCGCGGCCTGGGGCGCCGCGCGGGCTGACACTACTCCCTTAGTCGCACCACCGCTTCGCGCACCTGTTCCAAGGCCGTGGGGTCCTCCAACGTCGTGAGGTCGCCCGGATCGCGCCCTTCCGCCAAGGCCTGAATACTGCGGCGCAAGAGCTTGCCTGAGCGTGTCTTCGGCAAAAGCGCTACGAGGTAGATCCGCGCTGGCCGCGCGATGGCGCCTAGTTGTTGATCCACCACGGCCATCAGCGTCTTCTCCAGCGCTGCCGCCTGCGCTCCCTCTGGCACGGCTGCCGTTTCTTTCAACACGACGAAGGCCACCGGCACCTGTCCCTTCAGGGCATCGTGGATACCCACCACAGCGACCTCGGCCACGAGGGGGCTGGCCGAGATCGCTTCTTCGATTTCTCGAGTTCCCAGCCGATGCCCGGCCACGTTGATCACGTCATCGGTACGCCCGAGCAAGAAGTAGTAGCCCTCCGCGTCCCGGCGCGCCCAGTCGAAGGTCGAGTAGGCCCGCCCCTGAAATTGCCCGAAGTAAGTCCCTACGAAGCGCTCGTCGTCACCCCAGATCGTGGCAAGACACCCTGGCGGTAGCGGCGGCACAATGGCGAGTACGCCCTTTTCCCCCTCGCCCACCTCCTGCCCCGTTTCCTCGTCCATGAGCCGCACCTGATAACCGTAGGCGGGGAAACTGGGCGAGCCCAGCTTCGTCGGCCGATTCTCCACGCCAGGCAGCCCGGTGAGAATGGGCCACCCGGTCTCGGTCTGCCAATAGTTGTCGATCACGGGCACCTTCAGCGCCCCGGAGATCCATTGCGCGGTGGTCTCGTCGAGGGGCTCGCCCGCCAAGAAGAGATGCCGTAGCGAGCTCACGTCATGGCGCGTAAGCATCTCCGGATCCTGGCGCTTCAATACCCGGATCGCGGTCGGCGACGAGAACATGACCTGCGCGCGCGTCTGTTCCACGATCTTCCACCACACGGCGGCATCCGGGCGGATGGGCAGGCCCTCGTAGAGCACAGTACTCATACCGTGGATCAGCGGGGCGTAGATGATGTAGGAGTGCCCTACCACCCAGCCAATGTCGGAGGTGGTGAACATGGTCCGCCCGGGCTCGCCGCAGAAGATGTACTTCATGCTGGCCGCGAGTGCCACGGCGTAGCCGCCCACGTCGCGCTGCACTCCCTTGGGCTTTCCCGTCGTGCCGGACGTGTACAGGATGTAGCTAGGATGCGTAGACTCCAGCCATGTAACGGGCACCTCGGTATCGCCCACTTCGGCAGCCAGGCTCGCATAGTCCAGATCGCGCCCAGGCACGACGGCGTGAGCAGGATCGAGCCCGCGGTCGACGAGCAGGACCTTCGCGGGCGGCTGCGTCGACAGGGCGATGGCTTCGTCTACGAGCGGCTTATAGGGGATGCTGCGCCCCGCACGCATGCCCGCGTCGGCGCAAATCAGGACCTTGGGCTGGGCATCGTCGATGCGCGTCGCGAGGCTGTGCGCGGCAAAGCCTCCAAACACAACGGAATGGATCGCACCGATGCGGGCACAGGCCAGCATCGCGAACACCGCTTGCGGGATCATCGGCAAGTAGATGAGTACGCGGTCGCCCGCGCCGACGCCAAGATGCTGCAACATGGCCGCGCAACGGTTCACCTCTCGGTGCAGTTGCGCGTAGGTGTAGTCGCGCTCCTCGCCGGTTTCCGAGGACCGGTAGATCAAGGCGGCTTGGGTTGCGCGCAAGGGCAGGTGGCGGTCCACCGCGTTGTAGCAGAGGTTGGTCAGCCCCCCCTCGAACCATCGCGCGAAGGGCGGCCGATCAAAATTCAGCACCCGCGAGAACAATCGCTCCCAGTGAATCAATCCGGCCTGTTCGGCCCAGAACGCCTCCGGTTGCTCAACGGAACGCTGGTAAAAACTGCTGTAGGTTTCGGACACCGCTTTCCCCTCGGTTTTGGTCTGCTCCAACCACACTTATTCCCCGGCTAGCTGAACCACGGTCCTACCGCGTTGGTTCCCCGCGACGATCCCCTCGAACACTGGGCCCAGTTCCTGCAGGCCCACCGCCCGGGTCATGGCCGAGAGATGCCTGGGGCGCAGGTCCGTGGCCAGGCGCCCCCAAATGTGGGCACGCAGCGCCATGGGCGTGGTAGCCGAATCCACGCCCAATAGCTTGATCCCGCGTAGGATGAAGGGCATCACTGTTGTCTCGAGCTTGACCCCCCCCGCGAGCCCGATGCTGGCGATGACCCCCCACTCTTTGACCGTACGCGTGAGCCAAGCGAGTTGCTCTCCGCCCACCGAATCCACGGCCCCGGCCCACAATGCCCTCTCCAGTGGCTTCGTGCCCATCTCCAGGCCATTGCGGTCAAGTACTTCGGTGGCGCCCAATTGGCGCAGGTACGCTTCCTCGGTCATCTTTCCGGTGAGTGCGCTCACCTCATAACCGCGTCCAGCGAGCAGGTCTATGGCGATACTTGCGACGCCGCCCGTAGCGCCATTGACCAGCACCTTGCCTCCCTCGGGCCGAAGGCCATCGTGCTCCATTAGATGAATGCCCAAGCCTGCGGTGTAACCCGCCGTGCCCAGCGCCATGGCCTCGAACAGGCTCAGCCCGGCGGGAAGCGGCACCACCCAGTCCGCGGGAACGCGTAGATAGCCGCTGTAGCCCCCATCGTGCGCCACCCCGAGGTCGTAACTCGTGCAGATGACCGGGTCACCCTCCCGAAAGCGCGCATCACTTGAGGACACCACCCAGCCCGCGCAGTCGATGCCGCCGACACAGGGGAAGCGCCGGATGATCCGGCCCGCGCCCGTTGCCGCCAAGGCATCTTTGTAGTTAACGCTGGAGTAGGCAGCACGGATAACGACCTCGCCCGCGTCCAGGTCGTCGATGCCCAGTTCTACCAGACGCGAATGAACCTTCCCGGCCTCGTTGAAAATCCTAAGTGCGGTGAATTTCTCCAATCCGTCATCCCCCCGTTGTTCCGCGGCCCACGCCCTATCGTCGCCCTGGATTGGCTGCGCGGGCGAATTAGAAAGGCGTCTTCGGCCTGCTCGCTGGCCGACTCAACTCGAAGGTGGGCGAGACGCCAGCACGCACAGTGCCCCCGGCACAAGGTGCAAGCTTACAGCCTCTGGATCCACTGGCCCAGGGCCCTGCCTGCACGGGTTAGCCCAGATGAGCGCTGGCGAGGAAGTCAGCGCCCCGCATCTCTACGAGGCGGCTACGAGTTCGTTCCAGTTCCACGCGCGCTGGAACGCGCGCATAGAGTTCCTCCACGCTCGACTGGGCTGCCGCTACCAGTTTGACATGGCGGTCATAGAACTCGTCGATCATCCAAGTGAATCGGCGCATGGCCTCGACGCTCGTGATGTCGAACTGCGGGACCCCGTAAACCAGCACCCCGGCATAGCGGCGAGCGAGTTCGATGTAATCGGCGGTGCCGCGCGGACCGCCGCACAGCACATCGAAGTCGAACCAAGCGGCCCGCTCGCCTAGGCGAAATGCGGGCAACCCACGGCCTTCGATATGTAGCGTGCCGCCCGGCCCGTAATCCTCGCCGGCTAGGCGCACGAAGCTGCCTGCCATCGACATGCGTGCGCTGTCTCCGAGCGGCCAGTGCCACACGCCGCTTTGGGCCAGTGCGGCCAATCGGTAATCCCGCCCAGCATCCAGGTGGTGCACCTGCAACTGCTGCTGCATGAGCGCGATGGCCGGCAGAAACTGGCTACGCTGCAGACCGTCCCGGTAGAGGCCTTCGGGCGGTTCGTTGGAGGTCACCACCAGGGTAACGCCACGCTCGAAGAGCGCCTCGAGCAATCCACGCATGAGCATCGCATCGCCGATGTCGGTGATCTGAAGTTCGTCCAGGCACAACAGGCGGGCCTCGCGCACGATCTGATCGGCCACTAGGCGAAGCGGCTCCGCGTGGCCCGCCGCGCCGCGCAGCCCCGCGTGCAGTTCCTGCATGAACCGGTGGAAATGTACACGCCGCTTGCGCGCCACGGGGGCTTGACGGAAGAACTCATCCATGAGGAAGCTCTTGCCGCGGCCCACCGAGCCCCAGAGGTAGAGCCCGGTGATGTTGCGGCGGCGGCGCGCAAGCAGCCCAAGGAGGCGCGGCTCGGGACGCTCCAGGTCCTTAAGCAGGCGCTCAAAAGCACCAATGGCTTCGCGTTGGGCGTCGTCGAGCTCGAAGCCCAGGCGCGCGGCAGCGGCCTGGAATGTGGGCCACGCACTGCCCGGCCGGACGCTCGCGGGACGCGCCGCGGCAGAGGAAGTGCTCAACCGGACACCGTCAAAGGCTAAGGGTGCGCTTGTGAATGGCCAGTGCCGCCTCGTGCATCGCTTCGGACAGAGTGGGGTGCGCGTGCACCACGCGCGCGATATCCTCGGAGGAAGCGCCGAATTCGATAGCCAAGACAGCCTCCGCAATGAGTTCGGACGCGTAGGCGCCCAGGGCGTGCACGCCTAGCACACGGTCGGTGCGAGCGTCAGCGAGCATCTTTACGAAGCCGGCGGTCTCGCCCAGCGCCTGGGCGCGGCCATTGACCACGAAGGGAAACTGGCCGACTGCATAGGCCACTCCCTCAGCCTTCAACTGCTGCTCTGTCTTGCCCACCCAGGCGATTTCCGGCCAGGTGTAGATGACCCAAGGAATGGTGTCCAGATTCACGTGGGAGGCCTGGCCGGCGATGGTCTCAGCCACGGCCACGCCCTCTTCCGAGGACTTGTGTGCCAGCATAGGACCGCGGACCACATCGCCCACAGCATAAACGTTGGGCAGGTTCGAGCGACAATGGCTGTCGACCTCGACGTGACCGCGCGGGTCGAGCTTCAGCCCAACCGCCTCCACGCCAAGGCCGCCGGTGTTAGGCGCCCGCCCAACGGCGACGATGAGCCGGTCGAAGGCGACGTGCTTGCGCTCGCCCGCCTCTTCATAGGTCACGGTGACCTCGTCGGCCCCCGGCACCACCGCCTCGACCTTCACGCCAACGCGAATGTCCAGCCCCACGACCCGGGTGAACACCCGGAACGCCTCGCGCGATACCTGCTCATCAGCCGCCTGCAGGAAGCCGGACATCGCCTCCAGGATGGTGACCTGTGCGCCCAGGCGGCGCCACACGCTGCCCATTTCCAGGCCGATGACCCCTGCCCCAATCACGCCTAGGCGTTTGGGCACCTCTGTGAAGGAGAGCGCGCCGACATTGTCGAAGATGCGTCGGCCGTCTACCGGTGCGCCCGGAAGTTGTCGAGCGGAGGAGCCCGTGGCGATGATCACGTGGGTGGCCTCGATCTGCCGTGTGCGCTCTCCGCCCTGTACCTCCAGGACGTAGGGCGGGCCAGCGGAGAGGAAGCGACCCCGGCCGTGCAGGGAATCCACTTTGTTTTTCTTGAACAGCAGGGAGATGCCACCGGTGAACCGGTCGACGATGCGGTCCTTGCGCGCGATCATAGCCGGCACATCGATGCTCAGGCCGGAGACGGTGATCCCGTGATCGGCAAAACTGTGCTGGGCGCGGTACACATTCTCGGAGGACTCCAGCAAGGCCTTCGATGGGATGCAGCCCACATTCAGACAGGTCCCCCCCAGGCTGGGCCTGCCGTCGGGCTTTTCCCAGTCATCGATGCACACCGTGCGCAGGCCGAGTTGCGCCGCGCGTATTGCCGCCACATAGCCACCGGGTCCGGCGCCTATGACGGCCACATCGTAGAGCTCACCCATGTTCTTCTGTTCCCCCTTGGAAGACTGCGTCCCAACCCCGCCTGGTAAAGCGCCCTAGAGGTCCAGGAGCAGCCGCGCCGGATCCTCGAGCGCGTCCTTGATGGCCACTAGGCTGAGCACCGCCTCGCGCCCGTCGATAATGCGGTGGTCGTAGGACATGGCCAGGTAGTTCATGGGCCGAACCACGACTTGGCCGTTTTCCGCCACTGGGCGATCCTTGGTCGCGTGCACACCCAGGATGGCGCTCTGCGGCGGGTTGATGATGGGGGTCGAGAGCATCGACCCGAACACACCGCCATTGGAAATGGAGAAAGTCCCGCCGGAGAGTTCCTCGATGGTGAGTTTACCCGCCTGGGCCCGCTTGCCGTACTCGGCGATCTGCTTCTCGATGTCGGCGATGGACATCTGATCGACGTCGCGCAGGATCGGTACGACCAGCCCGCGCGGGCTCGCCACCGCGATGCCGATATCGAAGTAGCCGTGGTAGACCACGTCATTGCCGTCCACCGAGGCGTTGACCACGGGATAGCGTTTGAGCGCCTGGACCGCGGCCTTGACGAAAAAGGACATGAACCCCAGACGCACACCGTGGTCCTTCTCGAACTTATCCTTGTAGCGCGCACGCAGGTCCATCACGGCCTGCATGTTCACCTCGTTGAAGGTGGTCAGTATCGCGGCACTGGCCTGAGACTGCAGGAGCCGCTCGGCCACGCGCATGCGCAACCGCGACATGGGCACCCGTTGCTCGGGTCGCTCGCCGCCCACGGCGGCGGCCAACGGAACCGCGACGGCCGGCAGCGCGACCGGGGGAGGAGTGGCGGCGGCCCGTGCAAGAACGTCCTCCTTGGTGACACGCCCACCCCGGCCGGTGCCCGTGAGCGACGCCGGATCGATCCCGCGCTCGGCCGCAATCTTGCGCGCCGCCGGCATCAAGACCACCTCGGCCGTCGCTTGGGTGGCGAGCGCGGCTGCCGGTGCGGCGACGGTCGCGGAAACCACGGGGGCGGCACCGGCCGTCGCCGTGGCCTCAGTGTCGATCGTGGCAAGCAGGTCACCGCTGGTCACCGTCGCGCCATCGGCCTTGAGGATTTCCGTAATGACACCGGCCGCGGGCGCCGGAAGGTCCAGCACCACCTTGTCGGTCTCGATCTGGATCAGGTTCTCGTCTCGCTGGACAAAGTCCCCGGGCTTTTTCTGCCATCCCAGCAAGGTGGCCTCGGCCACGGACTCGGACAACTGAGGTACTTTCACCTCGACACGCATGGTTTCTCCTGGATCATGGACCGGCGCGCCCAGGCGCCAGTGGGAGCGTCAGACACCGTGGGTGAGCGCCGCTAGCACCACGGCCTTCTGCTGCTCGTTGTGAAGAGACAGGTAACCCACGGCCGGGGACGCCGATGAGGGCCGCAGCGCGTAGGAGAGCTTCTGGCCAGCACTCAGATGGCGCAGCAGATAGTGTTGGATCCGGTGCCAAGCCCCCTGGTTCCCGGGTTCCTCCTGGCACCAAACGACCTCGCGTGCGTTGGGATAGATGGCCAGGCAAGCCTTGAAAGCGTCGTGGGGGAAGGGATAGAGCTGCTCGATGCGCACGATGGCAATGTCGTCGATGCCCTGATCGCGTCGCGCCGCGCGCACGTCGTAGTAGACCTTGCCGCTGCAACACACGACGCGGGTAACCTTCGTCGCGTCGAGATCGTCGGTTTCGTCGATCACCGGCGCGAACCCCCCGGTGGCAAGCTCCTCGAGGCTCGAGACGGACTCCTTGTGGCGGAGCATGCTCTTCGGGCTCATGATGATGAGCGGCTTGCGGTAGGCTCGAAGCATCTGTCGGCGCAACAGGTGGAACATCTGCGCTGGGGTTGAAGGGACCACCACTTGCATGTTGTAGTCCGCACACAGTTGCATGAAGCGCTCGAGGCGCGCGGAGGAGTGCTCAGGGCCCTGCCCCTCGTACCCATGCGGCAGCATCAGAACCAAGCCGCACATGCGCCCCCACTTCACCTCTCCTGAGGCGATGAACTGATCGATCACGACCTGGGCACCGTTGACGAAATCGCCAAATTGCCCTTCCCATATCACCAACTCGTTGGGGCCGGCCGTTGAATAGCCATACTCGAACCCCAACACGGCTTCCTCGGACAGCACGGAGTCGATGACGAGAAAATCCGGCTGGTTTTCGGCGATGTGCTGAAGGGGCGTATAGGTGCCCGCGTCCCAACGCTCACGGGCCTGGTCATGCAGGACGGCATGGCGATGGAAGAAGGTCCCACGCCCGCTGTCCTGGCCAGACACCCGCACCGGATAGCCATCCTTGAGCAGTGCGGCGTAGGCCAGGTTCTCTGCCATGCCCCAATCGAGCGGCAACTGCCCAAGCCCCATCTGACGGCGGTCGGCGATGACTTTCTCTACCCGGGAGTGCAGCTTGAAGTTAGGCGGTAGTGTGCTCAGCTTTTCTGCCAGTTGCTTCAACTCCGCCAGCGGCACTGAGGTGTCTGCCGCCTGCGTCCACGGTGTCCCGCGGTACTTCTCCCAATCCGGCGCGTAAGGGGGGTGGTAGTTGGAGAGAATCGTTTTGTTGGTGTGATAGCCTGCATCCATCGCGGCGCGGTAGGCTCGGTCGAGTTCCTGCGCATCCTCAGCGCTGATCACCCCCTGGTCGACCAAGCGGTCCGCGTAGAGCTTGCGCGTTCCCGGGTGCTGGTTGACCGACTTGTACATGAGGGGCTGGGTCACGAGCGGCTCGTCCTGCTCGTTGTGACCGTGCCGCCGAAAGCATACGAGGTCAACCACCACGTCCTTGTGAAACTGGTTGCGGAAGTCCACGGCGATCTCGGTCACCAAGAGGACGGCCTCCGGATCATCGGCGTTCACGTGGAACACGGGCGCCTCGATCATCTTGACGATGTCCGTGCAATAGATGGTTGAGCGCACGTCGCGAGTGTCCGACGTGGTGAACCCGATCTGGTTGTTCACGATCACGTGGATGCTGCCGCCGGTGCGATAACCACGCGTCTGCGACAGGTTCAGCGTCTCCATCACGACGCCCTGGCCCGCGAAGGCGGCATCGCCGTGGATCAGCACCGGCAGCACTTGGGTGCCGTCACGGTCGCGGCGACGGTGCTGGCGGGCGCGTACCGACCCCTCGACCACCGGATTGACGATTTCCAAATGCGAGGGATTGAAGGCCAACGCCAGGTGCATCGGACCGCCAGGGGTGATGATGTCCGAGGAGAAGCCCTGGTGGTACTTCACGTCGCCCGAGGGCATGGCGACGGCGTCTTTGTGCCCCTTGCCTTCGAATTCCGAGAATAGGTCCTTGGGCATCTTGCCCATGGTGTTCACCAGGACATTCAACCGCCCCCGGTGAGCCATGCCGATTACCGTCTCCTGGATACCCTGCTGGCCAGCGCGCTGCAGCAGCGTGTCTAGCAGTGGGATCAGCGTGTCACCGCCTTCCAAGGAGAAGCGCTTTTGTCCCACATAGCGCGTGTGCAGATACTTCTCCAAAGTCTCCGCCGCCGTCAGGCGCTCCAGGATGTGGCGGCGTACATCGGGCGAGAACGACGGCTGCGAGCGCACCGATTCAAAGCGCGACTGGATCCAGCGCTTCTGCTCACCATCACTGATGTACATGTACTCGATGCCGATGGACCCGCAGTAGGTATCGCGCAACGCGCGCAGGATTTCGCGCAGGGGCAGTTGCGCCGATCCGGAGAGGAATCCCGTTCCGAACACGAGCCCCAAATCCGACTCGCCCAATCCATAGTGTCCCGGCTCTAGTTCGGGAATCTCTACCCGCGTTGCGCGCTTGAGCGGGTCTAGGTTGGCCAGGCGCAACCCAAGGAACCGGTAGGCGTTGATCAGTTGAAGAACCGCGACTTGCTTGCGGTCGTGTTCGGCTCGAGCGCCGGCCGCGGGCGCGTGGGCAGCGGCGTCCGGACGCCGGGAGGCCAAGCGCACGAAAGCGTCGCGCACCGGTGCGTGCGCCACGTCCCGGGGAGCAGGACCGCCTTGGAGTTGATCAAAGTAGGCGCGCCACTGCTGCGGCACCGACTCGGGGCTGTCTAGATAGACCTCGTAGAGTTCCTCGATGAACGGGGCGTTGCCCCCGAACAGGTGCGAACTGGAAAGGTACTCCTTCATCAGCGCCGCCATCTGCCGCTCCTTCGATTCGTTGGTCGGGGCGGGCCTGCGCCGTATGGCGGGCCCCTGGGCCTGCGTTCTGGATCAGCCGCGCCGTGGCAGCGGCAGGAATTCCCGTGCGGGAGCCCCGGTGAAGAGTTGGCGGGGACGCCCGATCTTTTGCTCGGGATCGCCGATCATCTCGTTCCACTGCGCGATCCAGCCAACCGTCCGCGCCACCGCGAAGATAGCGGTGAACATGCTCGTGGGAATACCCAGCGCACGCTGCACGATGCCGGAGTAGAAATCCACATTGGGATAGAGCTTCTTGTCGACGAAGTACTCGTCCTCCAGCGCAATCTTCTCCAGTGCGAGCGCCAGTTTGAAGAGCGGGTCGTTATGCAGACCCAGTTCCCCCAGGACCTCGTGGCAGGTCTCGCGCATGAGAGTGGCTCGCGGATCGAAGCTCTTGTAGACGCGGTGGCCAAATCCCATCAGGCGGAACTCGTCATTCTTGTCCTTGGCACGCTCGATGTAATGACCGATGCGGCTCACGTCACCGATCTCTTCGAGCATGTTAAGGCAGGCTTCGTTGGCCCCGCCGTGAGCAGGCCCCCAGAGGCAGGCGATGCCGGCGGCGATACAAGCGAAGGGGTTGGCTCCGCTCGACCCGGCAAGCCGCACCGTGGAGGTCGAGGCGTTCTGTTCGTGATCCGCGTGCAGGATCAAAATGCGATCCAGGGCCCGAGCCAGGATGGGGTTCGGGACATAGGCTTCGGCCGGGGTACCGAACATCATGTGCAGAAAGTTCTCCGCGTAGCCCAAGCTGTTGCGCGGATACATAAAGGGCTGCCCCACGGTGTATTTGTAGCACATGGCGGCGATGGTCGGGACCTTCGCGATCAGCCGGATGGCCGATATCTCCCGGTGCTCGGCGTTGTTGATGTCCAGTGAGTCGTGGTAGAAAGCCGACAACGCCCCCACAACGCCCACCATAACCGCCATGGGATGCGCGTCGCGTCGGAAACCGGAGTAGAAGCGGGCAAGTTGCTCGTGGACCATCGTGTGCTGGGTGATGCGCCCCACCCAGTCGTCCTTGGCAGCGGCGTTGGGCAACTCGCCCTTGAGCAGCAGGTAGGCCACCTCGAGGAAGCTGCACGAACGCGCCAATTGCTCGATGGGGTAACCGCGGTAGAGCAAAATCCCGGCATCCCCATCGATGTACGTGATGCCGGAGCGGCAAGCCGCCGTGGACATGAAGCCTGGATCGTAGGTGAACTTGCCGGTCTTGCCATAGAGCGGACGGATATCGATGACATCAGGTCCCACGCTCCCGGTCAAGATCGGCAGATCCAGTGCGGGGGTTGCGTCGCTGAAAGTGAGCGTTACCTTCTGCTGCTGATCCATGGCGTCCTCGGGAGCGTTCATCATCCAATGCGCTGGATTTTACCTTGCGCCGCGCAAAAACACAGCCCAGGGGCATATCAGGCCTTCCGAATCAGGTTCAGTAGGCACCGCTGGTCGTCCGCCAGCACCTCGCCTCTGCCGGAGACCAGATCCCACAGGTCGTTGTCGGTGTGACCGAGTAGCGCCTCAAAAGCCCCGAGTTGTGCCTCGCCCATCCCGCTCAGGTGCTGGGCTAGGAAGCGACCCAGGATCAAGTCGAGTTCGAGCAACCCCCGCCGGCAATGCCAGCGGATGCGCTCGCGCCGCACGCGATCTTCATCTGCGTCGCCCCCAGGCACGGAGCCGGGCCTAAACGGTGCGACGCACCATCAGCTCCTTGATGCGGCCGATGGCTAGCGTGGGATTCAGACCCTTGGGGCAGACGTCCACGCAGTTCATGATGGAGTGGCAGCGGAACAAACGGTAGGGGTCCTCCAAGTTATCCAAGCGTTCCGAGGTGGTCTGATCTCTACTATCGGCGAGAAACCGATAGGCTTGAAGCAGTCCTGCGGGGCCGACGAACTTGTCCGGATTCCACCAGAAAGAAGGGCAGGAGGTGCTGCAGCAAGCGCACAGGATGCACTCGTACAAGCCATCGAGTTCCGCGCGCTGGGCGGGGGTCTGCAGCCGTTCCTTTTCCGGCGGTGCCTCGCTGTTGTCCAGGTAAGGCTTCACCGAGTGGTATTGTTTGAAGAACTGCGTCATGTCGACGATCAGGTCGCGGATCACCGGCAAGCCAGGCAGGGGGCGCAGTTCCACCGGTTCCTTCAGGTCGGAGAGCCGGGTGACGCAGGCGAGGCCGTTACGGCCATTGATGTTCATGGCATCGGACCCGCACACGCCCTCGCGACAGGAGCGGCGCAGCGCCAGCGAATCGTCCTGGGCCTTGATCCGTATAAGCGCATCGAGCAGCATTCGATCCGTGGGCTCGAGCGCGAGTTCGTAGTCCTTCATGTAGGGCTTTTCGTCGACGTCCGGGTCGTAGCGGAAGATTCGGAATCGCATGGTGACCTTTGCTTGGCTTATTTGTCAGGCGGACCGGCCGCGGCCAGTCCGATGGCGATGGGTTCTAGTAGGTCCGCACCTTGGGCTCGAAGCTGGCAGCCGTCAGCGGCTTGAGATGAACCGGCTTGTACTCCATCCGGTCACCGTCCTGGTACCAGAGGCTATGCTTGAGCCAGTTCACGTCATCGCGCTGGTGGAAGTCGGCGCGGTCATGGGCGCCGCGGGTCTCCTTGCGGGCCTCCGCCGAAACCATGGTGGATCGGGCCACCTCGATCAAGTTATCCAACTCCAGCGCCTCAATGCGCGCGGTGTTGAAGGTCTTGCTCTTGTCCTTGATCCCCGTATGCTTCGCCCGCTCGGAGACCTCGCGGATGCGCCGGACCCCTTCGACGAGCATGTCCGGGAATCGGAAGACCCCGGCGTGCGCCTGCATCACGCGGCGCATCTCCCCGCCCACCTCGTACACGCTCTCGCCGGAGGTCTGGCTCTCCAGCCGGGCGAGCCGCGAGCGCGTAAGTTCGCTGGCGTCACCGGGGAGTTCGCGGTGGCCGAGGTTCGCGCGCAGGTACTGGACCATCCGCTCGCCGCTAGCCTTGCCAAAAACGAGCAAGTCGGTGAGCGAGTTGGTGCCGAGGCGGTTCGCACCGTGGACCGAGGCACAGGCGCATTCCCCAGCCGCGTAGAACCCCTCCACTACCACCTCTGGTTTGCCATCCCGGGGAGCGACCACCTCGCCGTGGTAATTCGTGGGTATGCCCCCCATCTGGTAGTGGCAGGTGGGTACGACGGGGATGGGCTCCTTGACGGGGTCCACGTTGGCGAACTTGCGCGCGATCTCCCGGATGCCCGGCAAGCGCTTCTCGATGACGTCCTCGCCCAGGTGGTCGAGTTTGAGCAGGATGTAATCCTTGTCCTTGCCCGCGCCACGGCCCTCCTTGATTTCCGTAGCCATGGCCCGCGAGACCACATCCCGGCTGGCCAGATCTTTCATGGTGGGCGCGTAGCGCTCCATGAAACGCTCGCCGCGCTCGTTGAGCAGGTAACCGCCCTCCCCACGCACACCCTCGGTGATCAGCACGCCGGCGCCGGCCACGCCGGTGGGGTGAAACTGCCAGAACTCCATGTCCTCGAGCGGAATCCCAGCACGCGCTGCCATTCCGAGACCGTCCCCGGTATTGATGTAGGCATTGGTGCTCGCTGCGTAGATCCGCCCTGCCCCGCCGGTGGCGAAGAGCGTGGCGCGCGCCTGGAACAGGGACACCTCTCCTGTTTCCATCTCCAGGGCGGTCACACCCAGTACCTCACCACCCGGACCGCGCACCAGGTCCAGGGCCATCCACTCCACGAGAAAGTGGGTATGGGCCCGCACATTGCGCTGGTATAGCGTGTGGAGCATGGCGTGCCCGGTGCGGTCGGCGGCGCAACAACTGCGCTGCACGGGCCGCTCCCCGAAATTTTGCGAATGCCCGCCGAAGGGACGCTGGTACACGGTCCCGTCTTCATTGCGGTCGAAGGGCATGCCATAGTGCTCGAGTTCGTAGACGCCCTCGGGCGCCTTGCGGCACAGGAACTCGATGGCGTCCTGGTCCCCCAAGTAGTCCGAACCTTTGATGGTGTCGTACATGTGCCAGAGCCAGTTGTCCTCGCCCATGTTGCCCAGCGCAGCGCCGATCCCCCCCTGGGCTGCTACGGTGTGGGAACGGGTGGGAAACACCTTGGACAGGACCGCCACCTTGAAGCCGGCCTCGGCCAGTTGTAGGGACGCCCGCATGCCAGCGCCGCCCGCCCCCACGATTACTGCATCAAATTTCCGCACGGAAAAATTCATCGCTTCAGGCGCTCCACAGAATTTCCAAGGCCCAGAGCGCATAGGCCGCTAGGCAGACGATGACCAGCACCTCCAGGGAGAGGCGCAGAATCGTCGCCTGGATGTAGTCCATCAGGATGTCGCGCATGCCCACCCACGCGTGATAGAAAAGCGCGGTGAAGAAGAGCGCGGTGAGCACGCGCATCCCCTGCAGGGTGAAGATCGCCCGCCACCCTTCGTAGCCCTGGGGCTGCACCGCGAGGAGCACGATGACCAAAAGCAGGAGGTACAGGGCCATAAAAATGGCGGTTACTCGCTGCCCCAGCCAGTCACGCAAGCCGTAGTGGGCTCCGACCACAACGCGCTTCACCATAACCAGGCTCCAAGCGCGGCGGTGAGGATCACACCAGCAGCGAGGCAGAGTCGGGCGGTGGCACGGGCGACGGGCAAACTGGTGCCGCGATGGAAATCCAGTGCGAGGAAACGCAGGCCAGCGAAGAGATGGTGCAGTAGCGCCCAGAGCAGGCCAATCAGCACCAATTTGACCAGTGGTTGAGCGAGGGTTTCGCGCAGTTGTGCGTAACTCTCGGCCGAGCGCAGGGTCTGCTGAAATAGGGAGAGTATCAGCGGCAGCATCAGGAACATTCCCGCTCCGCTCACGCGATGTAGGATCGATAGCACGCCAGGCAGTGGCAGCCGTATTTTGGTGAGGTCTAGGTGCTTCGGGCGTTTCCTGGGATCCATTTCAGGTTCTCGACTCCTTGTGGGACAGGGCCTGGGCCCCATCGGGACGGCGTAGGCCAGCGGCGAACTCACCCGCTGATCTGGTTTCGATAATGATGACTACGAGTATCGACATAACTGCGCCGAAGTTCAGCCGGTTCGCGGCCGTAAGTGTAGGCGATTCGCTCCACGCGCAGGCACGGAGCCCCTGGCTCGCGCCCGAGTGCATGGGCCTGTGCGGGCGCCAGAGCAACGGCTTTGGGGCGCTCCTCAGCCGTGAGCACGCGCAGCCCGAAGGCCGACTCGTACAAACTGTACAGCATACACTCGTGCCGCTCGATCACCTCCGACGTCAGCCCGCGAAAACGCACGGCGGGCAGCCAGACCTCATCCAAGCACACCGGCGCACCGGAGAGCAGAAGCAGGCGCTCCACACGGAACACTCCCGCGCCGCTCGCCAAGCCCAGCGCGCGCGCCACAGCAGCCTCGGCGCGCGCCCGGCGAAGACCCAGCAGGCGTGCTGAGAGATCCTCTGCAGCGCCTTCGTCTGGGGTAATGCGCAGAAAATGTAGCCGCCGGCCTTCCTCGGCGTGGGAGGCGACGAAGGTGCCCTTGCCTTCCACGCGGATGAGCAGGATTTCGGCGGCGAGTTCCCCGACCGCCTTGCGCACGGTGCCCTGACTCACGCCAAAGTGCGCGGCGAGTTCGGCCTCGCTGGGAATGGGTTCCCCTGGGCGCCACTCGCCGGCGACCAAGGCCTGGGTGATCAGAGCCTCTATCCGGCGGTAGAGCGGCTGGTAAGGCGGGTACATCGGATCCGATATTCATGGCGCCGCCTTTCTAGCACAGGCGACGCAATCCGTCCAGCCGCTAAGCTATCTTATACAAGACCTAAAGGACTCGTTTGACAGCGCGGCGCGCGCTTCGCTATGATTCTCGGCTACCAGCGAAGCCGGACGGCCACAAAAGCACGTAGCCGCGGCCACAGACCCTTGTCAGGAGCCCAGCCAAAGGCATGAAACCCCCCGTGCGCATTGCCGTGACCGGTGCTGCCGGTCAGATCGGATACAGCCTCCTCTTCAGAATCGCCTCCGGCGCCATGCTGGGCGCGGATCAGCCCGTCGTCTTGAGCCTACTCGACATCACCCCGGCCATGACCGCGCTGCGCGGCGTGGTCATGGAACTCGATGACTGTGCCTTCCCGCTGCTCGCGGGGGTGGAGATCAGCGACGACCCCCAGGTCGCTTTCCGTGACGTCTCGGTGGCGCTCCTTGTGGGTGCTAGGCCGCGCAGCAAAGGCATGGAGCGCAAGGACCTCCTGGAGGCCAACGGCGCTATTTTTACGGCCCAGGGCAACGCCCTTAACGAGGTGGCCAGCCGTGACGTACGGGTCCTGGTGGTTGGCAACCCGGCCAACACTAATGCCTACATCGCGCTCTGCAATGCCCCCTCGTTGCCGCCGCAGAACTTCACCGCCATGATGCGCTTGGACCACAACCGAACGCTGTCGCAGTTGAGCACGCGGCTGGGCAAGCCGGTGGCGGACCTGCGCAAAGTCACTGTATGGGGCAACCATTCCGCTACCCAGTACCCTGACGTCTTCCAGGCTGAGGTAGGCGGACAACGGCTCTGGCCGCTCATCAACGACGAGGCTTGGCTCACCGGCACGCTGATCCCCACGGTGCAGAAGCGCGGTGCGGCGATCATCGAGGCGCGCGGACTCTCCAGTGCGGCCAGTGCAGCCAATGCCGCCATCGACCACGTCCGCGACTGGGTCCTGGGCACTCCTGCCGGCGACTGGGTGACCATGGGTATCCCCGCCGACGGAAGCTACGGCATCCCGGAGGGCGTGCTTTATGGCTACCCGGTGACCTGCCAAGGCGGCCGTTACGAGATCGTCAAGGGGATCGATTTGAGCGATTTCAGTCGCGCCCGGATGCAGGCAACCCACGACGAACTGCTCGAGGAGCGCTCCGGCGTCGCGCACCTCCTGGGCTAGGGACCGCCACGGCTCCCGCCCGCAGCGCCGCCCTCCCCGGGGCATACGGACGCGACACGCCCCGCTCGGGCGCCAGCAGGCTGGCAACTGCCCGGCCGCCACTTGGTCGTGCCACGCAGATCCCGCCTACGCGCCTGAATCAACCGAATGCCCTCGGGGGCGTTAACACCTCAAGGAAGCCAAACAATGACCAATGAGACAACGGGGGCTACCCCGAAGCCGAAGAAGTCGGTCGCCCTCTCTGGCGTTGTCGCAGGAAACACCGCCCTCTGCACCGTAGGGCTCAACGGTAACGACCTGCACTACCGCGGCTATGACATTCTTGAATTCGCCGGCCACGCGCAGTTCGAAGAGATCGCCTACCTGCTCGTGCATGAACGCCTGCCCAACCGCCAGGAGCTCGCCAGCTACAAAACGGAGTTGAAGGCACTGCGGGGCCTGCCCGCCAGCCTGCGAGCGAGCCTGGAGCAACTCCCGCCCAGCGCGCATCCCATGGACATCCTGCGTACCGGCTGCTCGGTTCTCGGGTCCCTGCTGCCCGAGCGCGAGGACCACCGCGCCGCGGGCGCCCGGCACATTGCCGACCGCCTAATGGCCTCCTTCGGCTCCATGCTCCTCTATTGGTACCACTTCAGCCACCATGGGCAACGGATCGAGACGCAAACCGACGACGACTCCGTCGGTGCGCACTTCCTCCACCTGCTGCATGGCAAGCCGCCGAGCGCCTCCTGGGAGCGCGCCATGCACACGTCGCTGATCCTCTACGCTGAGCACGAGTTCAACGCGTCGACCTTCACCGCGCGCGTGATCGCCGGCACAGGCTCGGACATGCATTCCGCGGTCACGGGTGCGATCGGCGCCTTGCGCGGGCCGAAGCACGGCGGCGCCAACGAGGTGGCTTTCGAAATTCAACAACGCTACACCGATCCAGATGAGGCCGAGGCCGACATCCGCCGCCGGGTCGCCGAGCGCGAGATCGTCATCGGCTTCGGCCACCCCGTGTATACGGTGTCCGACCCGCGCAACGAAGTGATTAAGGCGGTGGCTCGGGAACTGGCGAGCGAGAGTGGAAACCGCCGCATGTTCGAGATCGCCGAGCGCATCGAGTCGATCATGTGGAACGAAAAGCGGATGTTCCCAAACCTCGACTGGTTCTCGGCCGTCAGCTATCACCAGATGAACATTCCCACGGCCATGTTCACGCCGATCTTCGTCATCGCGCGCACCGCCGGGTGGGCCGCCCACGTTATCGAGCAGCGGGCCGACGGCAAGATCATCCGTCCCACCGCCAACTATACCGGCCCGGAGAGCCGCACCTGGGTGCCACTCGAAGACCGCGCCTGACAACCCCTATCCCCAAAACGAGCCCGGGAGATCCCATGTCCGCCCATATTTCCAACGTCCGCCCCGCCCCCGATAAAGTCCTCACGGATATTGCCGACTTCGTGACCGATTTCCCCGTCGATAGCGCCGAGGCGTACGATACGGCCCGCCTCTGCCTCATGGACACGCTGGGCTGTGGCCTCGAGGCCCTGTCCTACCCTGCTTGCACCAAGCTGCTCGGGCCGGTGGTTCCAGGCACCGTGGTGCCCAATGGCGCCAAAGTGCCAGGCACCCAATTCCAGCTCGACCCCATCCAAGCCGCCTTCAATATCGGCGCCATGATCCGCTGGCTGGATTTCAATGACACTTGGCTCGCTGCCGAGTGGGGCCACCCCTCGGACAACTTGGGCGGCATCCTGGCCGTTGCCGACTGGGTGTCGCGCAACGCGGTGGCCGCCGGCAAGACGCCGCTCACCATGCGTGACGTGCTCACGGCCATGATCAAGGCGCACGAGATTCAAGGCGTTCTGGCGCTGGAGAACAGCTTTAACCGCGTGGGTCTGGATCATGTCGTCCTGGTTAAGGTAGCCAGCACCGCCGTGGTCACGGCCTTGCTGGGCGGGAATCGAGAGGCGGTGATCGACGCCGTCTCCCAGGCCTGGGTCGATGGTCAGTCACTGCGCACCTACCGGCACGCCCCCAACACCGGCTCGCGCAAGAGCTGGGCCGCGGGCGACGCCACCAGCCGTGCCGTGCGCCTCGCGCTGATCACCCTCAAGGGCGAGATGGGCTATCCCTCGGTCCTCAGTGCCAAGACCTGGGGCTTCTATGACGTGCTGTTCAAGGGCCAGGAGTTCCGCATGCAACGGCCCTACGGCTCCTATGTGATGGAGCACGTGCTGTTCAAGATCTCCTTCCCCGCCGAGTTTCACGCCCAGACCGCCGTCGAGGCCGCCGTCCGCTTGCACGCGGAGCTCGCTGGCAAGATCGACCAGATCGAGCGAATCACGATCACCACGCACGAGTCGGCCATCCGGATCATCGACAAGAAGGGCCCGCTAAACAACCCTGCGGACCGTGACCATTGCATCCAGTACATGGTGGCGGTGGCGCTGCTCAAAGGGAATCTCACCGCCCGTGATTACGAGGATGACGTGGCTGCGGACCCGCGCATCGACGCTCTGCGCGAGCGCATGGAGTGCGTGGAGAACACGACCTACAGTACGGACTATCACGATCCGCAGAAGCGTTCCATTGCCAACGCGCTGCAGGTCCACTTCAAGGATGGAAGCAAGTCCCAGGAAATCGCCGTTGAATACCCCGTGGGACATCGGCGCCGCCGCGCCGAGGGTATCCCGCTCCTGGAGGATAAGTTCCGCATCAACCTCGCCCGCCGCTTCGCCGCCCGGCAAAGCCAGGCCATCTTGGAACTGTGCAGCCAGCCCGCTAGGCTCGAGGCGACGCCGGTCAACGAGTTCGTGGATTTTTTTGTCATCTGAGTGCGCGCGCACAACGCGCTGCTTCGCCAGGAGTTTCCAATGAAGCACGATCCCTTTAACGTCCTTCGGAGTTTCCCCGCCACAGCGCGTAAAGCGGGGAAGTTCTACTCCCTGCCTGCACTGGAAGCCGCCGGCGTAGGCCCCCTGTCCCGGCTCCCGGTTTCCATCCGGATCGTGCTGGAGTCCGTGCTGCGCAACTGCGACGGCACGCGCATCACGCAGGAGCACGTGCGCCGGCTCGCCAACTGGCAGCCCAAGGCGGAGCGGGTCGACGAGATTCCCTTCGTCGTGGCGCGCATCGTCCTGCAAGACTTTACTGGCGTGCCACTGCTGGCGGATCTCGCCGCAATGCGCGGCGTGGCCAAGGCCATGGGGCGCGACCCCAAACTGATCGAGCCCCTGGTTCCCGTGGACCTGGTAGTGGACCACTCGGTGCAGATCGATCACTATGGCAGCAAGGCCGCACTGGACCAGAACATGGCCCTGGAGTTCGAGCGCAACGCTGAACGCTATCAGTTCATGAAATGGGGTATGCAAGCCTTCGACACCTTCCGGGTGATCCCCCCAGGCGTGGGCATCGTGCACCAAGTGAACCTGGAATACTTGGCTCGCGGCGTCCATGAGAAGGCTGGGGTCTATTACCCGGACACGCTAGTTGGAACCGACTCCCACACCACCATGATTAACGGCATCGGCGTGGTGGGCTGGGGCGTCGGCGGTATCGAGGCCGAGGCCGGGATGTTGGGCCAGCCCGTGTATTTCTTGACTCCCGACGTCGTGGGCGTGGAGTTCACTGGGCAACTGCGCGAGGGCGTCACCGCGACGGACTTGGTGCTCACGGTCACGGAAATGCTGCGCAAGGCTAAGGTGGTCGGTAAATTCGTGGAATTCTTCGGCGAGGGCACGCGCACGCTCGGCTTACCCGACCGCGCCACCATCGCCAACATGGCGCCCGAATATGGGGCCACCATGGGCTTTTTCCCGGTGGATGAGACGACCGTCGACTATTTCCAGGGCAGTGGGCGCACCGACGCCGAGATCCGCGCCTTCGAGGCTTACTTCAAAGCCCAGGGCCTGTTCGGTATTCCGCAGGCGGGGGATATCGACTACAGCACGGTGCTGAGCCTGGACCTCAGCACGATCGCGCCGTCCCTGGCGGGGCCCAAGCGTCCCCAGGACCGCATCGAGATCGGCGCCCTTAAAAAGCAGTTCGGGGACCAGCTCACGGCGCCCAGCAGCGCCGACGGCTTCGGCCGCAGCCCGGAGGCAGCTTCGCGCCGGGCCCACACCCGCGAGGGCACAGAAATCGGATCGGGCGACGTGCTCATCGCCGCCATCACCTCCTGCACCAACACCTCGAACCCCGGGGTGTTGCTTGCCGCTGGCCTGCTGGCCAAGAAGGCGGTGGAGAAGGGGCTCACCGTGGCCCCCCACATCAAAACCTCGCTGGCCCCCGGCTCGCGCGTGGTGACCGAGTACCTGGAGGCCGCGGGTCTGCTGCCCTATCTGGAAAAGCTGGGCTTCGCGGTAGCCGCCTACGGCTGCACGACCTGCATCGGGAACGCCGGTCCCCTGGCAGCTGATATCGAAGAAGCCATTGAGCAGAACGATCTGGTTTGCTGCGCGGTGCTCTCCGGCAACCGGAACTTCGAAGCGCGGATCCATCCGAACTTGCGCGCTAACTTCCTCGCCTCGCCGCCGCTCGTCGTAGCCTACGCGATCGCTGGCACGGTGCTCAAGGACCTGATGACCGAGCCCCTCGGCACGGGCAAGGACGGCACGCCAGTGTGGATTGGCGACGTGTGGCCGAGCAGTGCCGAAGTGCACAAACTCATGAAGCACGCCACGAACGCTAAAATGTTCCGCCGCCTCTATAAGGCGCCTGGCGCGGATAATCCCCTTTGGCAAAAGGTGTCCTCGAGCAGCGGTCAAGTCTACGACTGGCCCACCTCCACCTACATTGCGGAGCCGCCCTTCTTCGCTGGCTTCGAGCTGACTCCCGCGAAGGTTTCCAGCATCGTCGGGGCCCGCGCCCTGGGCATTTTTGGGGACTCGGTCACGACCGACCACATCAGTCCTGCCGGCTCCATCAAGGAAAGTGCACCGGCCGGCAAGTATCTGGTAGCGCATGGCGTGGGCAAGGTGGACTTCAATAGCTACGGCGCCCGTCGTGGCAACCATGAGGTCATGCTTCGTGGCACCTTCGCCAACGTACGCATCCGCAACCTGATGCTGCCCGCGGGGGCGGACGGACGTCCGGTGGAGGGCGGCTTAACGCTCCATCAGCCCAGTGGCGAGCAATTGTCCATCTACGATGCGGCCATGCGGTATCAGGCCGAAGGCGTTGCCAGTGTGGTCTTCGGGGGCGAGGAATACGGCACCGGATCGTCCCGAGACTGGGCCGCGAAAGGCACCCAACTCCTCGGCGTAAAGGCCGTGATCGCACGCAGCTTCGAACGCATCCATCGGTCGAATCTGGTGGGAATGGGCGTTCTCCCGCTGCAGTTCCGCGGGCAGGACAGCCCTCAGTCCCTCGGTATCACGGGTATCGAGACCTTCACGCTCAAGGGTCTGGAAGGGGAGATCAAACCCCAGCAGGACGTGACGCTGGTGATCACCGGCGCAGACGGGGCCCAACGAGAGGTTGCCGTGCTGCTGCGCATCGACACACCCATCGAGGTCGATTACTACCTCCACGGGGGCATCCTGCCCTACGTGCTACGCGAGATCCTGAAGGCTGCCTGACCGGGCCAGACATCGGCAAAAAGCAAAAGGGGGCTGCCACGGCAACCCGCCTTTCATTCTGGTAAGCCCACTCGTACGACTCATGGATCGATCAAGCGGCGCGGAGCGGCGTCGAAGCAATGGGCCCGGCCCCGCGCTACCAGCAGCCACTCCCCCAACCCCAAATAAAACCCCGCCTCACCGGGGTTTCCGTAGGGGGTGTAACCCGCGATTCAGGCAACCCTGGCGTTGCGGCGGCGCGCGGCGAGCCCTACCAGCCCAGCGAAGCCGGCGCCCAGCAGGGCTTCGGTGCCGGGTTCAGGCACAGCCGCGGGCGACCAGACAGCATAAGTCTCGATCGCTTGGGTCTGCTGATAATCCCAGTAGCCACAGTCGCACAGGGTCGCGGAATCGACTCCCGTGGTTTGCAACAGTGCCACCTGCGCCAGGACCAAGTGCGGGTATCCCTTGCCGTTGAGCGCATAAGGTGTGATGAGCCAAGCACGCCCGGCGCCATTCGTCTGGATGCCAGCGATGTGAAACGGGTCCGATCCAATGGGGTTACCCGCGGGTTGCAAGAAACCTTGCTGGAGCAGGTCTTGCGAGGCGGTCAGTGCGTCGGCCTGGCTCGAGAAAGCGAAGGCCGACTGCTTGCTACAACCCGCAAAGACACTGATGCAGGTGCCGGCCGAGAAACGAACGTCGTAGCGCGCCCCATTCACCTGAACGCCGTCGACACCGAGCAGCGTACCCTGAGCGTTGTAGACGTCGGTAGCGGCGTGCGTTGCGCTTGCGAGCAACAGGCCAGCTGAAAGGGCCAGAGAGCGCAGCGTCTGTATACGAGCGCCGGGGTTCTTATTCATGTCAGGTCTTCCTTTTCGGGTTGAATGTCCTGGCGCGGCGCCGAGCGAAAGCAACGCCGACCCGGCGGGTGATCCGGCACAAGCTAATCCTAGGTCGTAGCGCGTGCCAACGGCTTGGGAGCCCGGTCCCCCATAGCACCCCGTAGGACTCCTGGAACAGCGAGCGAATAACCCGGCTCATTAGCCTAGTTAAGACGCGGAGGGTAGCGGGATAGCGATACCGTTTGTCGTCGCAGCCACGAGGATATCGACGCTGGTTTTTAAGGTCAAGAACGAAACCCTCGCGGTTGACAGTTCTTTTTCATTGATTCGCTAAACGCTGGCACGTTGCCGCCCGAACTAGCGGGGCTGACCTGGGCTCGCCGACTCGCCCCTGACCGTGATCCCTTAGCCTAGCGCAATGCCCCATTCTCCACGGCCACGGTCATCGGCGTCACCCGGGCACAGGCGCGATAACCGGGAGCGTTCTCCACGGCGTCAAGGAATGCTTCCAGGCTGTCGCGCTCCGATGACAGGAGGCTGAACACGTCCAGGTGCCGGTACGCACTCGGCTCAAAGATCAGCGTGAGGCCCGCCAACCAGTTAGTGTGACCGGACCCGATGTTGGCCTGCCGCACGCGCCGCAGGATGCTCACGTTAAAGCCGGTGGCACAGCCCTCGGACCAGGCGCCATAGCGGAACAGCAGGTGATCCGAGCGGCCTGGGGGGGCGACGCCTCCCAAGGCGCCCTGCGGCACCAGCCGATACCAGTCCACCATGACGACCAGGGCCATCTCCAGATTGAGCGACGTAGGGTCCAGGCCGCGCCGGGCCAAATATCCCTGCAGGGCATCGAGCAGGCTGTAGGAATCGAGCACAATGGGAAGGTTCCTCAGACAAGGCTTCATCCTAGCCCATCGGCGCCCGGCGGCGCCAGTTCTTCACTGGGAGCGGAAGTGGGAACGCCCCTGCGGGCAGCGCCTGCAGGGGCGTTCGGGGTAGGGCCCTGACGATGACCTACTTTCGCGCGGTATACCCCGCACTATCATCGGCGCGACTCCGTTTCACTGT
>JANXRW010000088.1 GCA_025356655.1 Betaproteobacteria bacterium
GCGGTGAGATCATCCGCCAGCGCTACGAGGACCCGAAGCTGAAGAAGATGTCTGCCCGCCGATCCATCGAGGAGTCGCTCGCCCCCGATGGCGGTCCGCTGATCTGGCCACGGATCACCGAAGAGGAACAGGACTCCTTAGACACCACCTGCCGCAAGCTCTACAAGTACCTACACTCCACTTCAGCACCTGCTCTATAGCCCCAAAACCACCCACAGATTCCGCCGAGGCGCCTGATTTTGAAGGGACCTTATTGCGCGGTCCGCGCCTGTAGGCTGTGGACTTTTGACAGTGACAGGTCCGCGATGCGGCTCATCGTCCGCTGACGTGGGCAACTGGGGTGGTGGTTTTGGTCGAAGTCGCCAGACACGATTCCTCGTAGGCTTCAATGTCGACCTGGCGGCAGAGGGCGCGGCCGCAGAGCTTCAGAAACTGGGATCGATGCCCTCGCTGCGCCATCGTTGAAGGGTTGCCTTGCTGATGGCCCAGCGGGCGGCGAGCTGGCGTTGATTGAAATGCACGATTTCCATCTTGGTCTCCTTCCGAACGAGTGGCAGGAGTCCATGAAGCCGCTGTTCCGCCGGCAAGCCAAGGCAATTCCCAAAGGTCGGCCTACCCTGGTGAGTCGTTCAGCTCGTAGCTGGTGCTGCGGCCACCCGCGTCCGATTTGCGCAGGACGCCATGGGCCAGCAAATCCGTGATGTCGCGCAGCGCGGTGTCCGGCGAACACTTGGCGATCGCCGCCCATTTGCTGCTGGTGAGCTTGCCCTCGAAGCCATCAAGTAGCCGATTGATCAGTTTCACCTGTCGCTCGTTCAGCGGCGTTGTCGCCCAGCGCTGCCAAAACCGCGTCTTAGCCAGCACGGCGTCGAGGGTGTGCTGTGCCTGATCGACGGCGCGGTGCAGGGTTTCGAGAAACCAGGCGAGCCACTCGGTGACAGCGAGTGATCGCTTCTGCGTGCGTTCCAGGATGTCGTAGTAGGCCTTGCGCTCCCGCTGGATCTGCGCCGACAGGCTGTAGAAGCGCTGGGGGCTGCCATCAGCGCGGGCCAGGAACAGGTCGCCGACAGCGCGTGCGATGCGGCCGTTGCCGTCGTCGAACGGGTGCAGGGTGACAAACCACAAGTGCGCAAGGCCAGCCTTAATCAGCGGCGGCTCGTTCGACGCGCTGTTGGCCCAGTTGATAAAGCGGTCGGATTCGGATTGAAGTCGATTAGCCGGCGGCGCTTCGAAATGGACGCGTTGGCGCCCCAGCGGGCCCGAGACCACCTGCATCGGACCGGTGGAATCGTCACGCCAGCGGCCCACATGGATCCGAACAAGGCCCGAGTAGCCGGTGGGGAAGAGTGCTGCGTGCCACCCGAACAAGCGATCCCGGGTGACCCCGGCGTTACAGTTTGCGGTGGCGTCGAGCACCATTTCGACCACGCCCTCGACGTGCCGGTCCACCGGGGCCAGGGCCCCGATGTCGACGCCGAGTCGCCGAGCGAGGGAGGAGCGCACAGACTCGACGTTGAGCTGTTCGCCCTCGATCTCGCTGGTCTTGACGACGTCTTCGGTCAGCGCCAACAGGCTGGCCTGATCGCGAAGAGCCATTCCGACATCGGCCAGTCGTCCTATCAACAGACCCTGGGCGCGGCTGACGTCGGCCAGCGACTGGGCCAAGGCAGCGATGTCGTAGCGCCAACTTGGCCAGTCGTTGGCCTGCCAGATATAAATGTAATCTCCGCTATTCATGCGGCGATTATGGGTCGTATGATCCGCAAGTGCAAGTTATTCGCCGCAGATTGTGCGGCGATATGGCGGCTTTTTCGCCGCATCGCTACCTGTGCGGGCGCCGGTTCGATTCCGTGAATGCGAATTAAACTGATCGCATCCTCGGCAGAGTTGAGCTGCCGACATTGGCAGCCAGTCAGGCAACAAAACCGCTTGAACGTCCGCGCACTGGAGTGGGGATTCGCTCGTTTCCGCAGAAGTTCGCGCCAGCCCGCAAGACTTGCATTGCGTACTTTCAACCCGGTTTGGCACGGGGTGCATCCCACCACCATTCACAAGGGCTCGGAAAATCTCCGGGCCCTATTTTTATGCCAGAAATCCCCGCGTGTCGCGGGGCTTCGGCCAACGGTGCTGCGGGTGCCAATTGGCCAAAACGCTTCAAATTGACCGCCAATAGCGCCAGACCTGTCTCTTTCCTCTGTTTCGCCTGCGGGTATGCGCAGATGGTCTCCTTGCAAAATCCACAAGTTACTCGCTCCGGTTCGTCGTCAACCACGGCCACCGGTAGCGCGTCAAACGTCACCGGGATGGTGGCGCACAGTCTCATCTTTCTTTATCATGAAACATCATTTTCTATCATGATGGGATTGGCCATGACTACTGTTGTTCGCGAAAAGTTTTCCTCTCAGGCCGCACCGGATGTGCTGGCTGCCCTGCGCCAGATCGCCAAAAACCAGGGTCGCCAGTTCCAGGCGGTGCTCGATGAGGCACTGCGAGACTATATTGATCGGCAGCATAAAGAACGACCTCGCCGGCATGCGATGGCTGCGTTCGCGTCTAGCCTGGAAGAATTCGACAGTCTCTACCGCGAATTGGCCAAATAATCCGTGGCACACGATTACTTGACCGTGGCCGATGTGCTCGGCATGCACACGGTGTTGATGCAGCGCTACGGGGGGGCAATGGGCGTGCGCGAGCCTGGGGCACTGGAGGCGGCGCTTTTCCGTCCGCAAACGGGCTACTACAAAGACATCCTGGCAGAAGCCGCAGCGTTGCTGGAGAGCTTGGCCATCACCCATCCGTTCGTGGACGGCAACAAGCGGATTGCTTTTGCCGCTGCCGATGTTTTTTTGCGCATCCATGGCTGGCGCCTGCAGCGCGCGCCAGTGCTAATCCACGCGGAAATGATCCAGATGTTCGACTCGGGGACTTTTTATGTTGCCCACGTTGAGCCGTGGTTGCGGGCATTCGCGGTCACTGCGGAATGATGCAATGAACACGAAATCAGCAAACACACTGACTCAGGCTGCAATGACAGAGGCACGGAAGATGGCGATGGATTGGATGACGAAGCTTGACGATCCGATTACACGCGTCAAAAGCCTGCGGACATTCACCAAGCCCGGGCGCCAGCACTGGGAATCTATCCCCGCTGAGATCCGCAAGCGGCTGCTCTCCAATCTCTGGTGCGGGCATTGCGGCGTGAGCGTCCGGTCCAGGCACCTTGCGGCGGCGATCGGGATCAGGTTGGCTTCGGCCGGCGCAGCGGCAGGAGTTCGTCGATGCGGCTGTTCGGCCACACCGGCAGCTTTTCGAGGGTGTCCTTGATCCAAGCATAGGGCTCGAGGCCGTTGAGTCTAGCGGTCCATCCGCACCTTCCAGGAAAAAACCAGGGAGCCTGCGAGCCCGTATCAGGAATTGGAAGATGACTGGGCTGGCCGCCTAGATCGAACCCGCGTCCGCGCCCCGTCAGAAGCATCATTGGCGTCGTCCGTCGGATGGCTCAGCCGTCGAATCGTCAAAGCGCAGCGCTGTTCAATCAAGGCATTAATTTGCTCAACCACGGAATTGCCGGAAAAACCGTGTCCGGGGTCAGATTGGAGCTTCCGTGCCGTGGCTGGCAGTAACTTTGCCAACTCCAAAATGCGCCTTTTCCCCCTGCGCTTTGGTAAGCCCAAGGTTCTCGGAAAACTGCTCCCAGTGCCGCGCCTGGAGTTCGCTGTTGTCGGGTGATTGGATGGCTGTCATGGCTTTCTAAGTTTCCCGATCGGGAAAGCTGTGCCGAGCAGGGTGTGGATGAGCTATAAATGTCTCGAGCGGGAAATAATTCCGACTAACGAGTTCAACTTACACCCGGGGTGGCGAGGCTTCCAGACCTGCATCAAACGGTCTGCGGCGAATGCGGCAGCCAGTCGCCGGATTTTTTTCGGTGAAGGATGCCACAGGAACGCATGTCTCTTGCAACTTGACTCATGCGCCGAACGAAGCATTCATGGGCCCATGCCAACCCATCCGCAAGGAGAACCGCTCGAGCCTATCGGGGGCGAGGTGATGCACGAACTTGCCGGTCATGATCCACGCCAGCGCCGCCGCGCGCTCACCGCTCCCGTGCTCGCCGCCAGCCTCTGCCCGAGGGCCTGCCGCGCATTGAGCGCCGGCATGAGGCGGAATCACGATCCCGGCGACTTTGCGCGTAAAAAGCCAGAGTTACGCGGATTCCGGTAGCCGCTTACCCATTGGAGCGTACAGGGCTGTCTTGCCCACTTTGAGCAGCGTCGCAGCCTCCCGGACGTGCAGCCCGTTGGCGATATGTTCCCGCGCCCGCTGCAACTTGTCGGCGGTCATGACCGGCTTGCGGCCCCTTTTTCCGCCCGCGTGCAGCGGCAGCGGTCCAGCCGGCTTTGGTGTGATCGCGGATCAGATCGCGCTCGAACTGGCCTAGCGCGCCAAACACATGGAAGATGAGCCGTCCGCCAGGCGTTGTGATGTCGATGCTTTCAGTCAGGGACTGGAACCCGACGCCACGCGCTTCCAGAGTGACTATCGTTTCGATCAGCTGTGGCATCGAGCGCCCAAGCCGATCCAACCGCTAGTTGGTCAGCACGTCGCCGTCGTGCAGATAGGCCAGCGCGGTGGCCAAGCCGCGCCGGTCGGCCTTGACCCCGGAAGCTGTGTCTTCGAAAACGCGCCCGCAGCCCGCCGTGGGCAAGGCGTTCGTCTGCAATGCGACGTCCTGTTCCGCCGTCGATACCCGCGCATAGCCGATGAGTGCCATTACCTTTTCGTTGGCCGGCATGCCGTCCGCCAGCCTGAATGTCCGAGGACCCGTTATGGAAGCGCGTTGACCGACAATGTCCGGTTTGGTCGTCTAGTGACCGTTTGGCCGACATTGTCAGTAATGCGTTTTTGCATTACCATGCCAAAATTATCTCCAGAGATTGCGAGCACAACATGACTATCTTGACCGTTACCGCACGGGGGCAAGTGACGTTTCGGAAAGACGTACTGCAACATCTTGGCATCAAGCCAGGTGAAAAGATCGAACTGGACTTACTGCCAGATGGTCGGGGCGTACTCAAGGCGGCACGGCCCGCCGGGACGATAGCCAGCTTTGTCGGCCTGCTCGCGGGCAGGACGCAGAAGGTTGCCACCATCGAAGAAATCCACGAGGCGACCGCGCAAGGATGGGCACGCCAGAAATGAAGGTCGCAGTCGATACCAACGTCCTTGTGCGTGCTGTTACAAGTGACGATCCGGCACAAGCGACTGTCGCCGCCGCAGTCTTGACCGAGGCGGAATTGATCGCGATCGCGCTGCCGTGCCTATGCGAATTTGTTTGGGTTCTGCTCCGCGTGTATGGCTTCCACCAAGCCGACGCGGCCAGCGCGATCCGGGCGCTACTGGCCGCCGCCAACGTGGAGGTGAACCGACCAGCCGTGGAGGCCGGTTTGCTGGTGCTCGACGCAGGTGGAGACTTTGCCGATGGCGTCATTGCCTACGAAGGTAAGTGGCTCGGCGGGGAAACCTTCGTTTCCTTCGATAAGGAGGCGGTAGCACTGCTCGGCGCCCAAGGGCTATCAACCCGCCTTTTGTGACGAAAGCGAGTGAACGGAAAGCATGAAAACACGATCCGATTTCGTCATCTGGCCGCCAGAAGAGGAAGCGCTGCTTGGCACCGACAGGCTGCTCACGCTCGCCCCCCCGCCTCGAGCGGCCGACTAGCCAGATTAAAAAACGCATGAAGCAGCTCGGTATTCCTGCATTTGTTCCGAGCATAAAGCTTCGCTCTCTTGCCCGGCCCGTCCACGAAAAGGTGCGTATCCCGGGGTAACGCGACCAGCCGGTCCATGTGATCGCGACCACTGATTCCAGGCTCGTCGCGACCCCTTTAGGCGCCCGGTTGGGATCGGTGGTCGCGGTCCTGCGAATCCTGCGCGCTGCGTGGCAAGCTCGAACCGAGCAGCGGTTACCCTCCCGGCATTTCGCCAGAAGAGCCCGATGCCACGGGAGTCACTTGCCGTCAAATCAAGGAATTGTTGCGCCTGCGCCAGGAGTGCAGGCTGAGCCATCAGGAGATCGCCCGCGCGATGCGGGTGTCCAAGACCGCGGTGACCAAGTACCTGGCCTTGGCCGAGAGCGCCGGGTTGAGCTGGAAGCAGGCCCGGGAGTGTGAGGATGCGGCGCTGCACGAGCGCCTCAACCCGGCAGCGCCCGCGCCGCGCCGCGGCGAGGTGTTCGTCCAGCCCGACAGGGCCTCCATCCGTCAGGAGCGCAAGGGCGCGACCCTGCAGCTGCTGTGGGAGCAGAACCAGGCCCAGGGCCGCTGTTATCGCTCCTCGTGCTTCTGCGAGCTCTACCGGGAGTTTGCCGCCCGCCTGGGCATATGCATGCGCCCAGTGCGCCGCGCCGGCGAGAAGCTGGTCGCGGACTACTCCGGCGATACCCTAGGCGTGTTCGACGGCTAAGGCGGGGAGCTGCGCTAGGCGCACGTGTTCGTCGCTGTGCTGGGCGCCTCGAACTACACCTTTGCCCACGCCATTTGGGGCGAGACCCAGGCCGACTGGCTGCAGGGCTTCGAGCGTGCCCTGCACTTCATCAAGGGCGTGCCCGAGCTACTCATCTCGGATAACCCCAAGCTCTCAACCGCACCGGCGAGGAGTTCCTGGCCCATTACCACACGGCCATGCTGCCCGCGCGTGCGCGCCGCCCCCGGAACAAGGCAAAGGTCGAGCAAGGTGTACTGCTCAGCCAACGCTTCATGGGTGCGAGCCTGCGCAACCGCCAGTTCTTCAGCTTCGCCAAGTTCAGCGCCGCCATCGCCGAGGTGGTCGAGCGGCTCAACGAGTGCCCCTTTAAGAAGCTCGCCGGCAACCGTCGCGCCGCCTTCGAGCGGCTGGACCGGCCGGTGCTGCGGGCACTGCCAGCCTCCGGCTTCGAGCACGCCGCGTGGCTCTGCATCACGGTCAACGTTGACCTCCACATGGAGGTGTACCGGCATTGCTACGGCGTTCCGCACCCGCAGGTCCGCGAGAAGCTCGACATACGGGTGAGCGCCACCACGGTGGAGCTGTTCGCCCGCGCCCGGCGCGTGGCCCTGCACGTGCGCAGCTTCGCCCTGGGCAAGTTCACCATCGTCGCCCAGCACGTGCCCAAGTCCTACCGCGCCCACGCCCAGTGGCCTCCGCGGGGGCTGCACCGTTGGCGGGCGGGCGTGGGCGCGTGCACCGAGCGACTCATCGAACGCCTGCTCAAGGCGCGGCCCCACCCCGAGCACGGCTACCGCGCCTGCCTCGGGCTCATGCGACTGCAGCGCCGCTACGGTCCCGAGCGCCTGGAGGCCGCCTGCGAGCGCTGCCTGGTGCTGGCCACGGAGCCCCGCAATGAACGCCGCAACTAAGCCCTTGCCGAAGCTCACCCCGACCCAGGCCGTTCTACTGCGTGCCGCCGCCCGGACCAACACGCTCACCGGCCTGCGGCAATGTGGCTGGATCGAGTCTGCCGCCGACGGGCACATGATCACGGACATTGGCTACGCCACCGTTGGCCGACAGCGACCGGTCCCGCCGGATGCCGTCCAGAATCTGGTCACCATCGGCGACCTCCAGCTCCTGGAGGGCATCCCGGTCCGCCCGAAACCCCGCGCCAGCATTGAGTTTCCGTCCCCGTCCGTCTTCGTTACGTCGTAGCGGAAACCCGCGAACCGGGTACGCACCGTGGCTCGCACCTTCGCGTTTTAAACGCGATCCCGCACGGGCCAGTGCCGACGCTCAATGCCCCTCCCGGGCCAGCGCCGCCTAGCGCGAACTGCAAACCCTGCAAACCTTGTTTTCTGATCGGACGGTAGCAAAGCGCCGCGCTCGCGCGTCCCGTATTGGAATATTGCCAGGAAAGACCCCTCTCGCCTGGGGCAAGGCTTAAATGTTCTCGGGCTCCTGCATCCACGCAGGGATGTCGCGCTGCCCGTGTAGCACGCGCCAGACATCGATGTGGTCCGAGCGCTCGACGTAGAAGACGAGGTAGGGGTAGCGGGTGAGCGGCCAGGAGCGCAGGCCCGGCAAGTTCAGTTCATGGGCGTAGCGCGTTGATCCAGTCGCAGGACGGCGGCCGATGTGGGTGTAGGCCCGCTCCAGCGCGTCGATGAAGCCGAGCGCCGCTCGTTCGGCCTCCTCGCCCAGGTAGTAGGCAATGGCCTCGTCAACGTCCCGGTTGGCCTGCTCGCGCGGGACGACTGCCTGGGCCTTCACCCTCGAGCGCCAGCCTTGGCGCCTTTTCGCACTCGGTTTCGCAGACCTTCAAAGTAGGCGCCGTCAGCCGGCGCAGACGATTCGGTTGCGGCGCCGGCCAGAAGCAGCCCACGCAGTTGCAGACGATCCTGATCCTTGCGAATCAATTCGCGCACGTACTCGCTGCTGGTCCCGTAGCCACGCTGGCTGACCTGTTCGTCGACGAAGGACTTCAGGGTATCGGGCAGGGAAATATTCATCGTGCTCATACTCAGAGCTTAGATGGTTTGGCAAAATTTGGCAAAACCATCTCCGATGAGCCCACTGCCAGACGGGAGGGAGGTGAGCATTCCCGATGCTCCCCCTTTCTAGAGAGACCAGCGACCGGGAAGCCGGGAACGCTCAATCGCCATCCGCCCGCCCCGGACTGGACCGGCGTAGGTGCCCGGTGACGAACACCGCCTGCCCGCTGGCGACGGGACCGCCAGGTAAGTCCAGCCACTTGACCAGCTTCGAGCCCTGGGCCATCGCCATCACCAGTTCCTCGAGGTCGCGCAGCCGTGCCGACCTAATCGGCCAGGCGGTGCTTGCCAATCGCGTAGAAGCCCTCCGGCAGTTCATGCCGGCGCTCGTAGACTCCATTGCCGCCGGTTTCGGTGTAGGGCTGGCCATCGGCCGCCGCCGGGGCGATGACTGCCTTGAGCGAAGGAAGCAGATCCACATCAGTCTTGCCTGTCCGCGCCACGTCCTGACTGCGCAACCAGCAGGTCAAGCGCGTCGCGTAGGCGGGTCCTCACCCGCGGGTTGGCGCGACCTTCCTCTCGCCCACCGCGTCCCCCACTTCGGCAGGGACCGATCCTTCAGACGCCCTCGCCGTTACCGGGACAATCTGCCCCCTGAACCTCAACGGTTGACGGACGTAACAGCTGGCATGAACTCGTGAGGGAGCAGGACGGTGAACGGTTCACTTCCGTTCGGTAGCCTGAACAGATATCCCCTCTTTTGGCCAAAAGTCCACCGTTTCAGCCATTTGTCCCTTGAAGGTGGGGTGGCACCCGGCACGCAACGACCATTGAAAGTACGCAATACCGAGATTTTGGCAAGTTGCGGAAGCCTACGAAAACAAGCAAAAACCGGGGGTTGACAGGCCAAAATCTGCGGTCGCTCGATGCCGTTGTCATCTCATATTGGTTGGCAATATCGCCATAAAACCGTGCCCGATTCAATTCCCGCTGGCGGAATCAACCCCGCGTCCGCAATCAGTCGAGAGCAGTATGTGCCTCGTCTGTCGGATCGGTGAGCCGCCGAATCGTCAAAGCGCAGCGCTGCTCAATCAAGACATTGATTTGCTCAATCACAGCCTTGCCGGCATAACCGTGCCCGGGTTCAGCCTGGAGTTTGCGGGCAGTGGCAGGCAGTGATCTGGCAATCTCCAAAATACGCCTTCTGGCCTGCGCTTTGGTAAGCCCAACGCTTGCAGCGAACTGCTCCCAATGTCTGGCCTGGACTTCGCTGAAATTGTATTTGCTCCCGATCTTCATCGCCATCTTGGGCGTCAGCGTTGGATATACCGCCGTCGAGAGTGTGTCGTAGAACGGTGCCAGAACGGGGGTTTTACCTGAATACAGAAGCGAGAAGTTTTTAGCGTGCGCATCATGATTGCCGATCAGCGCATTGAAAATAACGTAGTCGAGCATTCGCAGGACCTGAGGCGCACTGGGCCGCGTCGCTCGGCGCACAAGATCAAAGCACTGGGCCAAGTCCGGGCCACCTTCATTCTGGTATTTCATTTCCGGCACCACCCCCAGTGCCTGGCAGAAATCCTCTTGATGAAGGCGTTGTCGGCGCCCCAGGGCATCGACCAGCCGGTCGTAGCGTTCGACCAGTAGAAATGAGCGATCCTGCACTCGGTGAACTTTTGATTTTGCTGGCTTGAGCTGCATGGCCTCAGCCAGCGCCATGCAGAACCTCTCGTTTATCACGCTGTCTTGAACAGCGTGAATGGCGGGCTTCAGGATGTGAGAGCTGGGCGTGCTGCCCCGGGGCAGTCCGATGCGGGCACCATCTAAAACTACCGGCAGCTTGTCTTGAGCGCCAGCCAGTGAAAGTCGCAACCCGTCTTTACCCGCCAGCATGGGGCGGCGAGGTAGTTCATCCAGGATGGCAATGACTTCGTCGTCACTCAACCATTGAACGTCATCGTTGCCAGTAGCCGTAGACAATGACTGCCCGGGCTCGAGGAAGGTCACGGCTCCGGCGCACTCGCCGCCAATGTGGTCCAGCAAGGCAAAGTCGTTCTGGCCCGACACCTGGAATTGCTGTGCAATCAGTCGACGCATCTGCCCCTCAGGCAGCAGACCCGCAAAAAACGGGCGCGTTTGACGATCGTCGAACGGTTCTGCTTGCAGGGGCAGCGAGGCGGACAAGGCGACTGCGTTTTGGTTCGAAAGCCAATCTGGCGTGTAGCAAAAGTTCAATCGCCCATCAATCAGTGCCAGTGTGCCGACACGATCGGCGAAAAGCCAGACGTCGAGTTCATGCGCCATGGTCATCGCCCTTACGGTTATCGTCAGCCGCAACCGATGGCAAGCCGATCAACCGGATCGCTCCCCCCAACGCATCAATGACCCGCAACACGTTTTCCAGCCGCAAAGTGGGCTTGCCAGCCTCAAGGTCAACAATGAAGCGCACGCCCACCCCTGCCGCCAGCGCCAACTGGGGCTGTGTCAGCCCGAGCTGCTTGCGAGCGGCACGAAGTGCAGCACCAAGTTGCTGAGGTGATTGAATGGAAGTCATGGCTCGATTGGTTTCCCGATCGGGAAATTATCAGCCACAACTGGGCTAAGTGCAAGAGATCTTTCCCGATCGGGAAATTTTATGGCAATACGAGCCTGGATGGAACAAAATTTCCCGAGCGGGAATGTCTTGTGTCTTGCCTCCAAAAGAGCACCCAATTACACCCATTATGGCGCGGTTCTCTGTGTGAGTTCGAAACTGCGCCAATCGTTCTGCGGCGAATACAGCGTCTAATCTCCGCAGTTTTTGCGGTGAATGACGCCACGGGACACAAGCCCCACTCAACTTGACTCGTGCGCCGAACGAAGCGTTCATGGGCTGTTGGGGCTCACTTTATTCCGCAACGCGTGTCTCATGCCGAATCGCAGGAAGATATCCACAGTGTTGCGCAATGCGCCCCCGGCTAGGGTCGCCTACACCAGCGCTGGGGGTCGCCGGACCGCCTTCACCCAAGTCGAGGGCGCAATGCTCTGCAGGGGCACTGC
>JANXRW010000106.1 GCA_025356655.1 Betaproteobacteria bacterium
CGCTGTTCTGAGCGACCCCCAGTCTCGCTCTACTCCCCCGTCTCACATTGCCCCACTCGGGGACGTAATCCGCGACCACGCTCGCCAGCACTCGCGGATTACCGTGCGACGGAAGCAGTGGAATAAAGTGAGCCCCAACAGACGGGTGTTGGGGGGCCGCCGCTTATAGATTCGGCCCGTGGACGCTTGAATTTTTACAGAATGCTCTCATGTTTTGGCAATGGACAAAGGAGACGCAAGATTTCAAACATTTTTGGCGTCCTGCTTCGCAGCCCGATAGGGCAAAGCGGTTAGCTCCGCGCGGGCAAACGAGCACGCGACGAGCGCTGCCAAATTGTCTGCTGCAGTCGCGTGATCGCCCGGATTTGCCAACAACCCCTCAGTTGCGCCCCAGCCGCTGGAAATCGCTGCGGTCGCAGAGCCCTCGTCCGGATGCGCAAGCAACTCAATTGCCGCATCCACGCCATCACCCGTTGGGGTCGCCGAGAAGATCCGCCCTTTGCGGTCCAGTTCCTCAACGCGAACCCTACGGGGTTCCGCGACATGTGTTACCGGATGGGCTCGCCGGCCACCCACAACAAAATGAGACGAGCCTGATATTGCACCATCCTCCACTCTCTGGCCGGCCGGTACTGCCTCGGATTGAATTGGCGCCGGTTCGAGCGTTCCCCCTGGCATCCACCACCGTGAGGTTTTTAGCGTCGCCACCATCGAGACTGATGGCCAATTGCGTGGTTGGCTATACGTGGTACTCGTGGGAGAGGCCTGTCGGCGGCTCTCCGACCGTGCACAGTGGAGCTTTGGGCGGGCGGATAGGCCGGGCGCTGCCCTGGCGGCGGCGCTTCTGGCGGGCCTGGCCGCGTTCTGGCAGTTGACGCGCCGGCTCAACGACCTCACGCGATCAGTGGAACGCTATCAGTGGAGTTCTGACCCCCGCTTCCAGGTCGGCGCATTTGCCGAGCACCACCGGGCGGAAGGGGTGGGCCGTCTGTCCTCGGCGTTCCAGGCGATGATGCTGCGTCTTGATGCCCTGTGCAGGGAGTTTCGGCGCCAGCGCGCGCTGCGTCGGGACACGGTGGCAACTCTTGCGCAGGGCCTGTGCACGCCGCTCGCCTCGGGATCGCGGTCGCTACTTGGCCATCCCCGCGCGGGCATACCGGCGCCGCGAGCTGGCCACGCTCGAGTGCGAGGAAGCGATTTCGAGCGCTGGGAGCTTTCCCCTTTACGCGCTGGTAGAGGACCTTGCCCGGAACTTTGCGCCGGCGACCGAGGCGGCCGGGGTGCAAATGCGCTGCAGTGCTGAGTCCCCGCCCCTTTGCTTAGGCGGCGACGTCGCCAGGATGGTGCGCGCGCGTGTCTTCTGGACAATGCGCTGCGTCCCACCCCTCGCGGGGGGGAGATCCTGCTCGCGGCATCGGCGGCGCACGGGAGCGTGAACGTCCTCGTGGCGGATACGGGCAGGGCGATCCCATCGCCGCAACTTGCCTTACTCTTCGCGCCGGACGCGGCCCTGCGTGAGGCGAAGAAAGCTCATGGCGGCGGGCTGGAACTGGCCATCGCCGGGCGCATCCTGGCCCTGCACGGTTCGCACCTCGCGGCGGAAAGCACGCCGGGCGAGGGCAATCGATAGCGCTTCGCGCTGGCGGCGGCCGGGGCCGATGCGTCCGCCGTGACTCGCCCAGGCGTGGTTGCGCCGCCGGAGTTCTTGCCCGATTCCCCGGGCTCGGGCATCGTTGCGGTCACCGTGCGCGACCTGCTCGCAATTGAGCCCACCTGAGGAGAACTCCCATGCATTGGCGCCTGATCTTCGCGCTCCTGATGGCCCTGCCCCTGCATGCGGCCCGGGCCGAACCCCCCTTCGACCTGGTGATCGACCACGGCCGGGTGATCGATCCGGAGACCGGCTTCGATGGTATCGCCACGCTGGGGCTGCGTGGTGGAAGGATCGCCGCGGTGAGCGCCGGGCCGTTAGACGGGCCTGAACACATCGATGCCACGGGCCTCGTGGTGGCACCCGGGTTCATCAATTTGCACTGGCACGGCGTTGATCCTGCCAGCGACTACTACGAGGCCATGGACGGGGTGACCTCGACCTTCGAACTGGAGGTGGGCGTGCCGGACGTAGACCGCTGGTACGACGAACGGGCGGGGCGCATGCCCATCAACTACGGGGTGGCTGTCGGGCATGCGGGCGTGCGGATGGCAGTCATGCATGATCCGGGGGAGTTCCTGCCCTCGGGCGATGCGGCACGGCGGCCGGCCTCAGAAGCTGAACTGGCGGAGATCTCCAAGGGCGTGGAGCAGGGCCTGCGCCGCGGCGCCGTGGGTGTGGGCTTCGGGCTCGCCTACACGCCGGCAGCGACGCACTGGGAGATCATGCAGATGTTCCGCATCGCCGCGCGCCACGGTGCCACTGCCTTCGTACACATCCGGGGCGCCTCCAGCGCCGGGAGCAGCGACCGTGAGCAGGGGTTGCTGGAAGTGATTGCCCACAGTGCCGTCACGGGCACCCCGGTGCACGTGGCACACATCAACAGCAGTGGCCAGGGCGCCACCGGACGCATGCTGGGGATCATTCAGGAGGCTCGCGACCACGGCGTTGACGTCACCACCGAGTGCTACCCCTACACCGCAGGAGCCACGCGGATTGAGTCCTTTCTTTTCGACAGCTGGATGGACAAGTCGGCCGCCGACTACGCCAAGCTGCAGTGGGCGGCCACTGGCGAGCGCCTTACGCGCGAGAGTTTCCTGCGCTACCGCAAGGTGGGGGGGCTGGTGCTCATCCACGCCAACTCCGAGGAGGTGGTCCGCATCGCCGTCGCCAGCCCGCTCACCCTGTTCGCCAGCGACGGCTTCGATGTCCACGGTCGGCAGGGACACCCGCGCTCCGCCGGGACCTATTCACGGGTGCTGGGGCGCTACGTGCGCGAGGCGAAACTGCTCAGCCTGCCGGAGGCGCTGCGTAAAATGACCCTGGAGCCCGCGCGTCGGCTGCAGGCGAGGGTACCCTCCATGGCAGCCAAGGGGCGCCTGCAGGTAGGGGCGGATGCCGATATCGTGGTCTTCGATCCCGAGACGATCGAGGATCGGGCCACCTACGAAGCCCCTGACCGCTTCGCCGCGGGCATGCGCCACGTACTGGTCAACGGCCAGTTCGTGGTACGCAACGGTGAGGTCCAGACGGGAGTGACGCCAGGGCTTGCAGTGCGCGCCGCGTTTGAGTGAACGCGCCGCCGTCGGTCAATGGCCTGGCCCACGGGCGGCCACGGGCCAGAGCGCCTCGACCACGCCGCGGCGAATGCCCACATACCAGTCATGCAGGTTCACGGTGGGGTCGCAGTGCCCTGGAATGAGCCGAACGCGATCGCCCAGCTCAACGGTGGCGCCACCGAGTCGGATCTTACCGTGCTCGTCGGAGGCTCCAAAGTACTCTGCTGCGGCGAGGTCAGCCACCCAGGGCATGCCGGAGTCGAAGCTCATCGCCTTCAGGCCTGCGTCGACCACGGCCAGTTCATCCGTGGGCCGACTCATCACGGTGGCCAGGACGAATAGGCTGTGGTCGAAGGCGTCGAAGGGGCCGCCCTCAGGGCCCCGGTTCTTGGCGTAGTCCGCGTCCATGAAGATATAGGAGCCAGCCTGCAACTCGTTGTAGACTTGGCTCGCGGCTTCGAATTGGTAGGTTCCCGTTCCCGCGCCGCCCAGGATGCGACACGCGAGACCGTGGCTGTCCAACAGGTCGCGCGTGAGCGCGGTGAGTCGCACGGCGTTGCTCGTGGCAAGGGCCCGCTCCTCGTAGCCGCGCAGGTGCTGAGCGGCCCCATGGTAGGCCTGCAGGCCGGCGAACTCGAGCCCCGGGGCCGCGTCGATCAGTCGAGCCAACTCGAGCGCGGGTTCACCGGGGGCGACACCGCAACGGTTGGCCCCGACGTTGATCTCCACCAGGGTGTGCAGCGTCGAGCGGTGGCGCACGGCGGCCGCGGAGAGCGCCTCCACATTGCGGACATTGTCCACACAGATTCCGATCGTGGCGTGGCGGGCCAAGGCGGCCAAGCGCTCGAGCTTCTGGCGCCCCACGACCTCGTTGCTTACCAGGACATCCTTCACCCCGCCCTGCACCATCACTTCGGCTTCGCTCACTTTCTGGCAGCAAACACCCACTGCGCCCAGCGCCACCTGCTTCAGGGCGATTAGCGGGGATTTGTGTGTCTTGGAGTGGGCGCGCAGGCGAACGCCGAATTGCTTGGCCGCGAGGGCCATCCGCTGCAGGTTGGATTCGAAGGCGTCGAGGTCGATGAGCAGGGCAGGCGTGTCCACCTGGTCCAGGGGCATTCCGATATCCGCAGGTGCACGGGAGGTCATGGCTGTGATCTTTCCTTTCCGTCGAGTAGGCAACTGACGTTCATGTCGCCCATGATATTGACTGCGGTCCTGCAACGGTCGAGGAACCAGTCGACGCTGAGCAGTATAGCGATGTACTCCAGCGGCAGCCCCACGGCGCGGAAGACGAGCGTCATCGTGACCAGCCCCGCCTCCGGGATCCCTGCCGCCCCGACTGACGCAGCCACGCTGGTGAGGACGACCGCCCCCTGCTGGGGGAGGCTGAGGTCGAGGCCGAGGACCTGAGCCACGAACAGCGCCGACATGGCTTCGTAGAGTGCGGTGCCGTCGTTATTGAAGTTGGTCCCGACCAGGGCGCCGAGGGTGGCCGACTCCTCGCGCAAGCCCACGCGGTGGCGCAAGCACTGGTAGTTCACCGGCATGGCAGCCGTGGAACTCGCCGTTGAAAATGCCACCACCAGCGCATCGCGCGCGTTGGCAATGAGGTGCACCGGCCGAACCCAACTGCCCAGGCGCAGTCGCAGCAGGTACCAGGCAATCTGCAGGGCGAGCCCGCAGAGCACCGCCACTACGAAACCACCCAGGGGAGCGAACCCGCCGAGGCCGCCGGCGCCCACTACGGCGGCTATGATGCCAAGCACGGCGAAGGGGACCAATTCCAGGGTCCAGGTCAGGAAACGCCCCAGTACGTGTTGCGCTAAGTCCACCAGATCATCGACCGTGGCCAAGCGCTGGTCACGCACCCCGCGCAGGGCGAGCCCGAGGGCCACCGCCAGGAAGATCACGGCGAGGATCTTGCCGTCGTCGCCCAGGGGCCCGAGCAGGCTGCGAGGGACGTTATCCAGGAGTTGCAGTAAGGGATGGGTGGGCGCCCCGGCCGCGGGGGCCGGCGTCGCCAGCGTCATGGGGTGCCACCGGCCGGGTTGCAACACCCCGGCCACCATCAAGCCGATGCCGATGGCCACCAAGGTGTTCAGCAGGAGGAGGCGGGCCAGCCGCCAACCGTTGGAGCCGGTGAAGCGTGTGCGCATCAGTCCACGGCAGATGGCCACCAGGATGAGAGGTGGCGCGATGGCACCCAGCAGGCGTAGCACCAGCCGGCTGGGGTAGCCGAGCGCGCCCGCGGCGGGGCCGAGCACGAGGCCCAGCGCCGTCCCGGCAAGGATCGCGCCCAGGATGCGCCAGTGCATGGGAAGGGATAGCCAACAAGTGGCTAAGAACCGAAATCCTGGCAAGCGCCGGAGTCCTTAGGATGAGGTGTGCGTACAGCGCTCGCCGGCACCGCGTGGGCGCCGAGCCGGGAGAACATATTAACAAGGAACGCCGTGCGCGGGTGTTGCCGTGCGTCGACCCCTCCTGCGGCACGTAACGTTGGCTCGCATAACGGTGGTTGGGAAGTAGCCCATCCGGGCTGCATGCCGCAGCGCGTAAGTCCTGCCGCGTGGGACCGTCCGCCCCCAGGGCCGAGGAACGCTCTCCCAAATAATCACCCGTGCGGTCAGGCTCTGGGCGATGGCCCTGTTCATGGGTTCCGCGGCGCGGGGGGCTGCGCCTTGAGGTGCTGATCCATCCAGTCGACGGCTAATGCCAGGGCCTGCGCGCGGGCCGAGGTGTAGATCCCGTAGTGGGTGATACCGGCAATGACGACACGCTTCTTCGGTTCGGGTGCGCGCGCGAAAGCCAGTTCGCCGTGCTCGCGCAGGTCGAAGAGTTCCTCCTTCTGCGCGTCGATGATCAGTAGTGCGCACCCGTTGAGCGCAGCCACGTCGTCGATCGGGGAGTAGAGCAGGAAGCTCTCGCGTAGCGGCGCACCGCGCAGGTTGCCGACCTCGCGCAGGCCCGGCTCCGGGTAGCCAAGCACCCCGCGTGCGCGCCGGGTGCTGTCGGATTGCGCCCTCGCCAGTTGCTCGGCGCCGAGCGCGGACCGCGGACGTCCGAAGGCACCGACCTGGCTCACCACGGCCCTGATCCGCGGGTCCCGCGCCGCCACATAGGTCATGAGGCCGCCGGAGAAACTCGTTCCCCACAGGCCCACGCGTGCGGAGTCCACCCGCGGCTCTCCCATTATCCAGTGCACGGCGCTGAAGATGTCCGCCGCCTGGTCCAAGGGATCCACCACCTCGCGCAGTTCCCGGCGGGCGCCTGCATCGGCGCCGCCGTCGTGGACCAGGCGCGCCTCGCTCTCACCCCAGCCCCGGTAGTCGAAGAAAAGAACGAAATAGCCCGCGTGCGCAAAGCGCTCGGCGTCTGGGTGCAGCAAGGCGGCTGTGCCGCCCCAGCCGTGGGACATGATGACAGCGGGGAGTTTTTTGTCCTCCGGGCCCTCCGGGTAGAGCACCGTGCCTGAGAGGCGCAGTCCCTGGCTGAAAATAGTGACCTTGCGCTCGACGATCTCCGCGCCCGCCGGGAGGCTGGTTGCGACAAGCACGACGAGCAGGGCGTACCAAGTGGCGATGCGTTCCATGATGGTCTCGATGCCTCTTCATCCATGCGTTGCGGGATTCTATGGGGAACTCGGCCCGCCCTGTGGCGTGCGCACCGCTATGGCACCGACGTGCACCAAAGTGAAGCGTGAATAGCCGGGGAAATATCATTCGCGGGGGCTGGGGAGATCCATTCATACTGCTGATTAATAGAACTAATATTGCTGTTTTTGGGGCAAGTCCTCAGGTGGCATGGCGGTTGCGTACACACTTGTACACAAGGCAGTGTGCAAGACCCCGTGCTTGATCCATCCCCAACCGAGGAGGCTTAACGGTCATGTCCAAGCAAGATGTAAATGGCGATTGCCGCGCGTCGGCGACAAAACCGAGTGCAGTTCCCAATACCGCTCGCCGCGAAATCGTCCGCGCTCTGGCCGTAGCTGGCGTGGGTAGCGCGCTCGGCCTGCCGTTCATGCCCACGGCCCGCGCTGAGGGCAAACTCGTGGTAGGGGTGATCTACGTCGGGCCGAAGGACGACTACGGCTATAACCAGGCCCAGGCCCAGGCGGCCGCTGCCCTCAAGAAACTCCCCGGCGTGACGGTTGTGGAGGAGGAGAAGGTCCCCGAGACCATGGACGTGCAGAAGGCGATGGGGTCCATGATCGAGCAGGACGGCGCGAGCCTCATCTTCCCCACGTCCTACGGCTATTTCGATCCGCATATGCTCAAGATGGCGGAGAAGTATCCCAAGGTCCGCTTCGCCCATTGCGGGGGGCTGTGGAGCGCCGACAAGCATCCCAAGAACACGGGCAGCTATTTTGGCTACATCGACGAGTGCCAGTTCTTGAACGGCATCGCCGCTGGCCATGCAACCAAGTCGCGCAAGATCGGCTTCATTGCCGCCAAGGCGATCCCGCAGGTCCTGCGCAATATCAACGCCTTCACCCTGGGCGCGCAGAGCGTGCATCCGGATATCACCTGTCAGGTGATCTTCACCGGCGACTGGGCCATGCCCGTGAAGGAGGCCGAAGCCACGAACAGCTTAGTGGACCAGGGGGTGGACGTGGTGACCATGCACGTGGACAGCCCCAAGGTGGTGGTGGAAACAGCCGCCCGCCGCGGCATCTACGGCTGCGGCTACCATGCCAACCAGTCAGCGCTGGCGCCCAAGGCCTATCTCACGGGCGCCGAGTGGAACTGGACGACGCCGTACACGGCACACGTGACCGCCGCCATGAGCGGGGCGCCCATGAACAACTTCATGCGCGGTGGGCTCAAGGAAGGTTACGTAAAGACCTCGGCTTACGGACCGGCCGTTCCCGACGTGGCACGCAAGATGGCTGACGGCGTCAAGGGGAAAATGATGAAGGACGATTTCGTCATTTTCAAGGGGCCACTGAAGGACAACACCGGGAAGGTCGTGATCCCCTCCGGTACCTCGCGGGTGCAGACCGACGTGGTGCTCGAGCAGATGAACTACCTGGTCGCCGGCGTCGTCGGCAAGGTCTGACCCCAGGGCAACGCAGCAGGAGCCGCGCATGCAGCGAACGGCGGAGGCGGTACTCATTCCGGTTGGCGCACTTTGTGCGGCTCTGCTCCTGTTCGGGGTGTTCATGTTACTGGTGGGCAAGGACCCCCTGCAGGTCTACGCCCTCATCTACAAGGGGGGATTCGGCAGCAGCTTCGCTTGGCAGAGCACGCTCGCTCGTGCCGCCCCGATGACGCTCACTGCGCTGTGCGCAGCGATCCCCGCCCAGGCCGGGCTGGTGATCATCGGCGCCGAAGGGGCGCTACTACTGGGAGGCTTGGCCGCGGCCGCCGTGGGCAGCAGCGTCGCCGGTGCCCCGCTCCTGGTGCAGGTCTGCATGGCGCTGGCCGCCATGGTCGTAGGAGGTGCCTGGGTAATGCTCGCGGGTGCGCTGCGTCACCTGCGCGGCGTCAACGAGACCATCAGCAGCCTCCTGCTCAACTACATCGCCATTGCCCTCTTCAACCATCTCGTCGAGGGGCCACTGCGCGACCCGGCGAGTCTCAACAAGCCTTCGACCTTGCCCATCGGCGAGGTGAACATGCTGGGTAATTTCCCGGGGCTCGATGTCCACCTCGGGCTGGCCTTCGGCGTGGTGTTCTGCCTGCTGTGCTGGGTTCTCGTGCGGCACACGAGCGTGGGCTTTGCCCTGCGTATCGTCGGCGGCAATGTCCGCGCCGCACGTCTGGCAGGCCTGCCGGTGGGTTTGCTGCTGCTCGGCGCCTGCGGCCTGGGCGGCGCCGCGGCAGGCTTGGCTGGTATGGTCGAGGTGGCCGCGGTCCACGGCGCGGCCAACGCGTCGCTGGTGGCGGGATACGGCTACGCGGGGGTCCTGGTGTCCTTCATCGCCCGCCACAACCCGCTGGCGGTGCTGCCGGTAGCGCTGTTGTTGGGCGGCATCGCTGCCAGCGGCGGACAACTGCAGCGTCATCTCGATCTTCCCGATGCCTCGGTGCTCGTGCTCCAGGGCATTGCCTTCATGACCATACTGGCAGCGGAGAGCCTGCGCGGGAAACTGCGCTGGTTCACCCCGGCGGAGGCCTGATCCATGGCTGTGGACGCAGCACAGGCGCTTGGCCTCTGGGGGGTTCCCCTGGCGGTGTTCGGTGGCGCGATCCGCGCGAGCACGCCCTTTATTTTCGTGAGCCTGGGCGAGTGCCTGACCGAGAAAAGCGGGCGTATCAACCTGGGGCTGGAGGGCACGCTCGTGATGGGCGCCATGGGTGGCTACGGCGTGTCCTACCTCACGGGAAACCCCTGGCTGGGGGTTCTCGCCGCCGGGCTGGCCGGATGCCTCCTTGGCCTGCTCCACGGGGTGGTGTGCAGTCTGCCCCGGGTCAACGACATCGCGGTGGGCATTGGACTCATGCTGCTGGGAACGGGCGTGGCCTTTTTCCTGGGCAAGCCCTTCGTCCAACCGCGTGCGCCTATCCTCCCCGCATTGCACCTGGGTGCCTGGAGCAGCATCGCGCAGGTGCGCGCAGCGCTCGAGGTCAACGTCCTCTTCGTCATCGGCGCACTGCTCGCGGTGTTGCTCCATTGGGGGTTCGTCAATACCCGGGTAGGCCTCGTGGTGCGGATGGTTGGCGACAGCGCGGATGCGGCGCGCGCCATGGGCTACTCGGTAGGCCGGGTGCGCATACTGAGCACCGCGGCGGGTGGCTTCTTGGCCGGCGTTGGTGGCTCCTTTCTATCGCTCTACTACCCGGGAAGCTGGAACGAGGGCCTGTCATCCGGGCAGGGCCTCATGGCGGTGGCGCTGGTCATTTTCGCGCGCTGGAGCCCGCTACGCTGCTTCTTCGCCGCCTTGCTCTTCGGCGGCATGGGTGCCCTTGGTCCGGCGCTGCAATCGGTTGGCGTCACCTCGGGCTACTACTTGTTCAACGCCGCGCCCTATGTGCTCACCCTGGTCATCATGGCGGCCTCCTGTTCGCCCAGGCGCACGCTCGCCGGCGCGCCGGGTGAACTGTCGGTGACGCGCTGAAGCCCGCGGGCCCTTTTCGAGGAGATGGTGTCATGAGTGGTCTTGGCGGACTTAATAAGTCACCCGCAGGATGTGTGCTGGGGCTGGTGCAGTTGCAGTTGCCGGTGGTGAAGACGCGGGAGGATCTGCAGAACCAGACGAGGCGGGTCTGCGCGATGGTGGCGAAGGCACGCGCCAACCTACCGACCATGGACTTGGTCGTGTTCCCGGAGTACTCCCTGCACGGCCTCTCGATGGACACCCGTGCGGAGATCCTCTGCCGTATGGACGGGCCCGAGGTGGAAGCGCTACGCGCGGCCTGCGTTGCCAACCGGATCTGGGGTTGCTTTTCGCTCATGGAATACAACCCGAGGGGTAATCCCTTCAACACCGGCATCATCATCGACGATCAAGGTGAGCTTCGTCTCTATTACCGCAAACTCCACCCCTGGGTGCCGGTGGAACCCTGGGAGCCGGGCGATGTGGGCATACCGGTGTGCGACGGTCCCCACGGGTCGCGCCTGGCGCTCATTATTTGCCACGATGGGATGTTCCCCGAGATGGCGCGAGAGGCGGCCTACAAGGGCGCCGAGATCCTCATTCGCACGGCGGGCTACACCGCCCCTATCCGGCACGCCTGGAAGATCACCAATCAGGCTAACGCGTTCTGCAACCTGATCTGCACGGCCAGCGTTTGCATGGCCGGCACCGACGGCGTGTTCAACTCCATGGGCGAGGGGATGTTCGTCAATTTCGACGGCACCGTGCTGGTCGAGGGAGGGGGCCTCGCCGATGAGATCATTACCTGCGAGTTGCGTCCGGACCTGGTCCGCGAGGCACGCGTGCACTGGGGCGTAGAAAACAACATCTACCAGTTCGGCCACCGTGGCTACGTGGCGGTGCGCGGCGGAGCGGGCGACTGTCCCTACACCTACATGCACGATCTGGCCGCTGGCCGCTACCGTCTGCCCTGGGAGGCGGAGGTGCGGGTGACCGACGGCAGCAGTTGCGGCTTTGCTCCGCCCCAGCGCCTATTCACGCCACAGCCCCCGGAGGAGGAACCGAAGCATGACTGAATCTGGCGTGACCGCAGCGTTCGTGCAGGCCGATCCCTACGCTTGGCCCTTCGACGGTGATCTCCAGCCGACCAATACGGCGCTCATTGTTATCGACATGCAGACGGACTTCTGCGGCTATGGCGGTTACGTGGACCAGATGGGCTACGACTTGGCGCTCACGCGCGCGCCAGTGGAGCCCATCGGCCGCGTCCTTACCCGACTGCGGCGCTTGGGCTACGCGGTCATCCACACCCGCGAGGGGCACCGCCCCGATCTCTCCGACTTACCCGCAAACAAACGCTGGCGCTCGCGCCGCATGGGTGCAGGGATCGGTGACGCCGGGCCCTGCGGGCGCATCCTCGTGCGCGGGGAGCCGGGTTGGGAGATCATTCCCGAACTCGCGCCGCAGGTCGGGGAGGTGATCATCGATAAGCCAGGGAAGGGCTCCTTCTGCGCCACGGACCTGGAACTCATCCTGCGCACCCGTGGCATCCGGAACCTTATCCTAACGGGCATCACCACCGATGTGTGCGTCCACACGACCCTGCGCGAGGCCAACGACCGCGGCTTCGAGTGCCTGCTGTTGGAGGACTGCTGCGGTGCTACCGATCTGGGCAACCATATGGCCGCCGTAAAGATGGTGAAGATGCAAGGCGGGGTGTTTGGTTCCGTGTCCGACTCCACGCAGCTTCTCGCCGCGTTGCCGGATTAGTGACATGGCCACCGTTGCCCTGGATCTGGAGATGATCGATGTCACCAAGCGCTTTGGCGGCTTCGTGGCGCTCGATGGCGTGAGCCTGCGCGCGCCGCGGGGCAGTTTCCACGCCCTTTTAGGGGAGAACGGCGCGGGTAAGAGCACGCTGGTGAAATGCCTGGTCGGCTACCAGCTCGCCGACTCCGGCCAAGTGATCGTGGACGCGCGCGAGCGCGACATCCGCACCCCTCAGCAGGCGCACGCCATCGGCATCGGCATGGTGTATCAACACTTCACGTTGGTACCCTGCATGAGTGTTGCGGAGAACCTGGTGATGGCCCGTGCGCAGGTCCCCATGATCATCGACTGGCGGCGCGAGCGCGAAGCGCTCGAGGATGCCCTGCGCGGGCTACCCTTCCGGGTGCCCCTGGATGTGCCGGTGGCAAACTTGGCCGCGGGAGAGAAGCAGAAGGTCGAGATCCTCAAACAACTCTACCTCGGGCGCCGCCTTCTGATCCTCGATGAGCCGACCTCCGTGCTCACGCCCGCCGAAGCCGATGAGGTGCTGGGCTACCTCAAGGGTCTCACCCGTGCCGGCGCGCTCACCGTCTTGATGATCACCCACAAGTTTCGCGAGGTGATGGCCTTTGCCGATGCGGTGACGGTGCTGCGCCGCGGTCGTGTATCGGGCACCGGGAGCATCCCCGGGCTGGACGTGGCGGACCTGGGTGCGCTCATGGTGGGGACGCGGGAGGGGTTCGCCGGCGCGGCCGAGCACGCTTCGCCGGCGGCCCCGCCTGCGCGACTCGGCGATCGCCCGGCCCTGGAGATCCGCGCCTTGGAGGCCGAGGGCGATAATGGTCTCCCGGCGGTGCGCTCGCTCAGCCTGCAGGTACGCCCCGGCGAGATCGTCGGCATCGCGGGGGTTTCCGGAAACGGCCAGCGCGAACTGGTGCAGACCCTGATCGGGCAGCGCCAGCGCGTCTCCGGCGCCATCCAGGTCGGTGGCGTCGCCTACCGCGCCACACGCGCGCAGATGCGCGCCTTAGGCGTGAGCGCGCTGCCGGAGGAGCCACTGGGCAACGCCTGTGTGCGGGAAATGAGCGTGGCGGAGAACATGGCGCTGCGCAGTTTTGACCGTCCGCCACTCGCCGCCGGGGGACTCTGGTTGCGCCGGCGAGAGTTCACCCGTCAGGCGCGCCAGTTGATCAGCGATTACAAGGTCAAAACTCGCGGCCCGGAGGCGCCCATCGGCACGCTCTCGGGCGGCAACGTACAGCGCGCCGTGCTGGCGCGCGAACTCTCGCGCAAGGCCGCCGTGTTGATCGTCGCCAACCCGGTGTTCGGGCTTGATTTCGCCGCCGTGGCGGAGATCCACCAACGGCTGCGCAAGGCGCGTGACGAGGGAACCGCTGTCCTCATGGTGAGCGAGGACCTGGACGAACTTCTCGAGGTTTCCGACCGTCTGCTGGTAATGTTCAACGGGCGCATCGTCCACGAGACGCCCACGGCGCTCGCCGACGTGGGTACCATCGGCAGGCACATGGCTGGCCACGCGGGGATGGAATCCTCCCCAAGCACTCAAACGACCGCGAGCAGCCAATGAAATCCGTAGATGCGCGACCCTATCCCTATCCGTTCGATCCAAGACACACGGCGGCGGTGGTGATCGATATGCAGCGAGACTTCCTCGAGCCCGGGGGCTTCGGAGCCGCGCTGGGCAATGATGTCTCGCGGCTCGCCGCCATCGTGCCGGCCGTGGGGCAACTCCTCCACCTCTGCCGCACCCATCAGATTGCCCTGGTGCACACCCGGGAGGCCCACCTCCCCGATCTCTCGGATTGCCCGAAGTCCAAGCGCGCGCGCGGACACCTGAGCCCAGGGATCGGAGACCGGGGGCCCCTGGGCCGGATCCTCGTCGATGGCGAGCCCGGCAGCGAGATCGTGCCCGAACTCGCCCCGCTACCGGGCGAGTACGTGCTGCGCAAACCCGGGAAGGGAGCCTTCTACGGCACCGAATTGATGGCTTGGCTTGCGGCGCGCCAGATCACCCATCTGCTCGTGGCGGGTGTCACCACCGAGGTGTGTGTGCAGAGCACAATGCGCGAAGCCAACGACCGCGGCTTCGACTGTCTCTTGCTCGAGGACGCGACGCAGAGCTACTTCGCCGAATTCAAGGAAGCCACGCTGGCCATGGTCCGCGCGCAGGGCGGCATCGTGGGCTGGACGGCCACGGTGAGCGAGTTGCGCCGCGCACTGGAGGCCGCTTGAGCGGGCGACTGCTAGGCACCCTGCGCGCCTCGCACGCGGGTCTCTGCGCCGCTGGGACGGGGCCCGTGGAGCAGGTCGAGCGATGTCTGCGGGCGCTGGGGTCCGCGCCCGATCCGACCGTGTGGATCAGCGTGGTCGACCCGAGCCTCCTGCGCGCGCAAGCCGCGGCGCAGGAGGCCGCGCTCGCCGGCGACCCGGGGCTGAAGGCCAAACTGCCGCTCGCGGGGAGTCTGTTTGCCGTCAAGGACAACATCGATGTCGCGGGTATGCCCACCACCGTGGGCTGTCCGGCCTTCGCCTACACGCCGGAGCGCTCAGCCGCGGTGGTCGAGCGCCTGCAGGCCGCGGGGGCCCTGCTCGTGGGCAAGACCAACCTGGATCAGTTCGCCACCGGCCTGGTGGGCACGCGCTCGCCCTTTGGGGTGCCGTGCAACGCGTTCAATCCGGAGATCATTTCCGGCGGGTCGAGTTCCGGCTCCGCCGTGGCAGTAGCTCGCGGCCACGTGCACTTTGCGCTCGGCACTGACACCGCCGGCTCTGGGCGGGTGCCTGCGGGCCTGAACAATCTCGTCGGCCTGAAGCCCAGCCGCGGCCTGGTGAGCAACCGGGGCGTGTTCCCCGCCTGCCGCTCGCTCGACTGTGTCTCCATACTGGCGCTGACCGTGGGCGATGCGCTCACCGTCCTGGGCGTGCTGCGCGCCTTCGACGCGGAGGACCCGGGCTCGCGCCGGTTGGAACTCGCCCCCGACACGGTGGGAGCGAACTTCCGGTTCGCGCGCCCACGACCGGGGCAACTCGAGTTCTTCGGTGATGAGCAAGCGCGCGCGTGCTTCGAGCGCGATCTGGCACTGCTGCGCGAGTTGGGTGGCGAGGAGCTAGAGATCGATTTCCAGCCCTTCCTGACTGCTGCGGCTCTGCTCTACGAAGGGCCCTGGGTGGCCGAGCGGATGGCGGCGATTGACGCTTTTTACCGCGAGCAGGGGGAGCATATCCATCCCGTGGTGCGGACTATCATCGGCCGGGCACCGGAGTTCTCCGCCACCGCGTTATTTCAGGCTGAGGCCCGGCTCGACACCTTGCGCAGCCAATTGCAGCCGCTGTTAGGAAGTTTTGAGGCGCTGGTGGTGCCCACCGCTCCCACCATCTACCGGATCGATGAGGTGCTGGCCGAGCCTTATGCAACTAACCGTAGCCTTGGCTACTACACCAACTTCGTGAATCTGCTCGATCTCGCGGCACTGGCGGTGCCCTGCGGCTTCCGCGCCGATGGCGTGCCCGCTGGAGTGACCTTGATCGGCCCGGCAGGGTCCGACTTGGCGCTCGCCGCGTTAGGTGCCCGTTTGCAGGCCCGCGCGGCACCCCCGCTCGGAGCGACCGGGCAGGCCTGGAGCGCGGCCGAGGCCACGATGGCTTCCCCGCGCGGGGACACCGTCGACGTGCTTGTGGTGGGGGCCCACCTGCTCGGTCAGCCGCTCAATGGCCAGTTGACCGAGCGCGCCGGGCGAATCCTGGAGACCACGCGCACCAGCGCGAACTATCGCCTCTACGCCCTGGCCGGTACGGTCCCGGCCAAGCCGGGGATGGTCCGTGACGAGACCGCTGGCGCTGCGTTGGAGGTGGAACTCTGGCGCCTGCCCATGAGCGCCTATGGCAGCTTCGTGGCGCTCATCGGCTCGCCCCTGGGCATTGGCCGCGTGGAACTGGCCGATGGCCGTTGGGTGCAGGGATTTCTGTGCGAGGCCTGGGCACTCAAAGGCGCTCGCGAGATCACCCATCTGGGGGGGTGGCGTGCCTATCTTGCAGACATTTCCCCCGAGGAAAACCCGTGAGCGCCCCTGACACCCTTGCACCCGGCCCCGAGGCAATGGAGAACTACGTGCGCTACTCGCTTGATCTGCTGGGTGTGGCGCTGGCTCCCGAGGCGCGCGCGCGCGTGGCCGCGACCTTTGCCAACAATGCCCGCATCGCACGGGCCTGCCTGGACTTTCCCCTGCCAGCCGAGGTGGAACCTGCGCCCCGGTACGATCCCAGTTGGGTAGAGGCGCGAGTGGGAGGCGACGACCTTGGCCGGGACTGAACCGTGGTCGTTGCACCCCAGCGCGGAGACGGCGGTGGAGCGCTCGCTCGCCCGCATTGCCACCGAGGATGGGTTGATCAACAGCTTCACCCACCTGTGCGCCGATCGGGCGCGCGAGCAGGCGCGCGGGCTCGATCGCCGGCGTGCGCAGGGGGAAGCCCTGCCACCCTTGGTCGGGGTCACCTTCGCCGTCAAGAACCTCTTTGACGTGGCGGGCCTCACGACGCTGGCGGGGTCTGCGCTGGAGGAGGGGCAGCCACCGGCTGCGCGGGACGCTGTGCTGGTGCAAAGGCTAACGCGGGCAGGGGCGATCCTCCTGGGGACGCTCAACATGGATACCTACGCCTATGGGTTTACCACGGAGAACACCCACTTCGGCGCAACGCGCAACCCGCACGATCCGGGGCGCACCTGCGGTGGCTCCTCGGGCGGCTCGGGCGCCGCGGTGGCGGCGGGCTTCGTGGGCATGTCCCTGGGCTCCGACACGAACGGCTCGATCCGGGTCCCCGCTTCACTGTGTGGGACCTTCGGCCTCAAGCCGACCTACGGCCGGTTGCCGCGTACCGGAACCTATCCCTTCGTGAACAGCCTTGACCATGTCGGTCCGCTGGCCGAATCGAGCGCCCTGCTCAGTGCCTGCTACGACGTGCTACAGGGGCATGATGGGGGCGACCCTGGATGCCTGCCCCGGCCAATCGAACCCACCGTCCCGACGCTGCATGCAGGGATCGCGGGACTGCGTGTAGCGCGCCTGGGCGGGTACTTTGATCAATATGCGGGTGCCGAGGCACGGGAGGCGTCCCGCTCGGCCGCCGAGGTGCTGGGGGCCACGGCGACCATCGATTTGCCGGAGGTGCACCGGGCACGGGCTGCGGCCTTCTTACTCACCGCCACTGAAGGCGGGAGCCGGCATCTGGAGCGGGCCGGCGGGAACTACGCCCGCTTTGAGCCGCATTCCCGCGATCGATTCCTGGCCGGCGCCATCACACCGAGCGCCTGGTACTTGCAGGCGCAGCGCCTGCGCAGTTGGTTCCGGGCGCAACTCGCGGCGGTGTTCGGCGATTGGGACCTGCTGGTTGCGCCAGCGACACCCTGCGGCGCCACGCTCCTGGGCGAGGACTGGCTGGATCTGGGCGGTGAACGCCTGCCGCTTCGGCCCAGCATGGGGATGCTGACACAGCCGCTGTCTTTCGCTGGCCTTCCGGTAGCGGTAGCTCCGCTGTGGCCTGGGGGAGCGCTGCCCATCGGGGTGCAATTGATCGCCCCCCCTTGGCGCGAAGATCTGTGTCTGCGCGCGGCAGCGTGGCTCGAGCGCCAGGGGCTGGCGCGCTGCCCGCGCCCGGAGGCCGTCGGATGATCATCAACGATCCCTCGGTACTGGCGGAAGTTCGCGCGGTGTTCGAGCGCTACGAAAGCGCTTTGGTGACGAATGACCTAGCCGTGCTGAGCGAGCTCTTCTGGAACAGTCCCTTCACCCTGCGTTTCGGGACGGGCGAGAACCTCTACGGCTACGACGCCATCGAGGCGTTTCGCGGGGCGCGCTCCAGCCTGAACCTCGCCCGCACGCTCGACCATACGGTCATCACGACCTTCGGTCGGGATTTCGCCACGGCCAACACGGAGTTTCGCCGCCCGCCCACCCCCGCCTCCGGTCGGCAGAGTCAGACCTGGGTCCGCATGCCCCCGGGCTGGCGCGTGGTGGCCGCTCACATCAGCTTCCTGCCCGCCGCGGCGAGAGGGTGAAATGGATGCCAGCCCTGGGTCGAGCGAGCGACGTCCTCCCTCACGCGCCGAGGAGGTCTACCGCCAGTTGCGCCGGGATATCTTCGAATTCCGCCTGCTCCCCGGGGATCGATTCACCGAGAACGAAGTAGCGCTGCGCCTGGAGGTGAGTCGCACACCGGTACGCGAGGCGCTTTACCGGCTGCAAAAAGAAGGGCACCTGCAGGTGTATTTCCGCAGCGGCTGGCGCGTGCGGGAACTGGACTTCAAGCAGTTCGATCACCTCTACGACCTGCGCATCGTGCTCGAGGCGGCGGCCGTACAGCGGCTGTGCGACCTGCAGGAGCGGCCAGGGCTCGATGAACTGAAGTCGGTTTGGCTGGTCCCAGCCGAGGAGCGCCCTCAGGATGGGACGCAGGTCTGCGTGCTGGACGAGGATTTCCATTCTGCCCTGATGGATGCGGCCGGGAACCCGGAACTGGCGCGTTGCCATCGCGAGGTGACCGACCGCATCCGGATCCTGCGGCAGTTGGATTTCACCAAGGCCGCCCGGATCTCGGCAACCTACCAGGAACACGCACAGATTCTGCGCGCCATCCTGCGCCGGCGCGGCGATCAGGCGGTGATGCTGCTGAGGGCGCACGTCGAGAGTAGCAAGGCCGAGGTGCGCAAGATCGGCCTGCACCAGCTCTACGGGGCCCGGCCGCGCTGACGCGGTGCGCCCGGCCGGTAGGGCGTCGCTATACTGTTTGAACCATCCGAGCGCACGGAGTGCCACATGACGACACCCGCTATTCTTGCCTTTGCCGGCAGTACCCGAACCGACTCTCTCAACAAGCGCCTGGTGCGCCAGGCCACCCTTGTCGCGCGCGACAAGGGTTTCAGCGTGACCCTGGCTGACCTACATGATTTCCCGATGCCGATGTACGACGGGGATCTGGAACGAACTCACGGTCTGCCGGATTCGGCCAGGGCCTTCAAAGCCCTGATGGTTGACCACCCGGGGATGCTCATTGCTGCTCCCGAGTACAACAGCTCCCTCTCGGCAGTATTGAAGAACGCCATCGACTGGGCTTCCCGGCCTCAGCCCGGAGAGCCCCCTGCCGTGGCCTTCCGGGGCAAGCTGATCGGTCTGCTGGCCGCCTCCCCCGGGGCGCTGGGCGGTATCCGGGGCCTGGCCACGCTTCGCCCGGTGCTCTCGGGTCTGGGTGCCCTCGTGGCGCCCACCCAGTTCTCGGTTCCCCATGCTAACGATGCCTTCGATGCCCAGGGCGCATTCTTGGATGCGGCCCGGGCGCAGGGGCTGGCGGCCATGATCGGCGAGTTCTGCAGCACACTACAGCGGCTTTTCCCTTAAGGCGGAGGCAGCCATGGAAGATTCAAGGATCGGACTTAGGCCCGGATGCGCGGCGTTGTTGCTCGCACTCGCCGGTATCCCCGCGCAGGCGGAGCAATGGCTGCAGGTTGGAGCGGACACGGCGGGGAAGTATTTCGTGGATACCGACTCAGTCCAGCGCGCCGGGGAGAACGTCAGGGTAAGGAAACGGGTCGTCTATGATCAGCCGCTGGCTGATACGTTCAGCGACAAGCAGGTCTTGTTCACAGAGAGCACCGGGCTCGTCGAGGGCGACTGCCCCCGCCGCATCCACCGGATGCTATCCATCGAAATGCGCGGCGCTGATGGGCAAGTGGTGTGGGGTTCGGGTCCGATGAAGCGCCTGTGGGAGGACATCGCCCCGGGCAGCCACGGCGAGGCAACCTTGCAGTACGCCTGCGCCAACGTGCCCTGAGGCGGGCTCAAGAGCGGCGGCTTGGCCGGCCGCTCCTGGGCGTACTTAAAAGTTGACGTTGTTCTTGCCCTTGAGGTTCAGCAGTGAACGCGCCTCGTCTGGCGTGGCGATTTCCAGGGAAAGCTCCTCCAGAATCCGCCGGATCTTGCCCACCTGGTCGGCGTTACTGCGTGCCAGCGCGCCCTTGCCGATGTAGAGGCTGTCCTCCAGTCCCACGCGCACATTACCCCCCATCACCGCGCCCATGGTGACCAAGCCCATCTGGTGACGCCCGGCGCCAAGGATTGACCACTGGTAGGCGTCGCCGAAGAGCTTATCGGCCACGTGGCGCATTGTGACGAGATTCTCCGGGTCGGCCCCGATGCCGCCAAGGATCCCGAAGATGGTCTGCACGAACAGGGGCGGCTTCACCAGGCCGCGCTCGAGCAGGCTGGCCAGGCTGTAGAGATGGCCCACGTCGTAGCACTCGAACTCGAACCGCGTCCCGCACTCATCGCCCAGGTGCTTGAGCGTGAACTCCATGTCCTTGAAGGTGTTCCGGAAGATGAAGTCCCGGCTGTTCTCCAGGTACTGGCGTTCCCACTCGAATTTGAACTCGGGGTAGCGACCCAGCATGGGGAACAGCCCGAAGTTCATGGATCCCATGTTGAACGATGCCATTTCCGGCTGCACCTGCAGGGGCGCCTCCAGGCGCTGCTGCACCGTCATGTTGTGGCCGCCACCGGTGGTGATGTTGATGACCGCGTCCGTAGCTTCCTTGATCTGCGGCAGAAACTGCATGAACACCTTGGGGTCCGGCGTAGGCCTGCCGTCAATGGGGTCGCGCGCGTGCAGGTGAATGATGGCGGCGCCAGCCTCTGCCGCCGCGATGGAGGCTTCCGCGATCTCCGCCGGCGTGATGGGGAGGTGGGGCGACATGGTGGGCGTGTGGATCGCGCCCGTCACGGCGCAGGTGATGATGACTTTCCTGGGTCCTGCCATGGTGTCTCTCCTGGATATCGGGTGGGGAGCCGGGGGGGCTCAGCGGTGCGTGTCCTTCTTCGCCATCTCGCGCTTGTGAAGCGCCAGCGCCATCAGGCGGCGGTCCCGCCAAGCCTCGCGCTTGGCGTGTTCGGAGGCCGGCATTTGCGCGCGGCGCTCAGCCTCCACTTGCTCGATGAGGGCCGCATCCCAGGGCTCGTAGCGTGCCTCACGCATGATCTCGGTCATCACCGGGCCGTAACGGGCAGCATAGTCCGCTACCCCGCCCGGGGCGTTCAAGTCGATGGTTTCGAAGGGACCCATCAGTGCCCAGCGCAGTCCCAGTCCGTCGCGGATGGTCTTGTCCAGGTCCTCGACGCTGACGTAGCCCCCCTTGACCAGTTCCCAGGCCTCGCAGAGTAAGGCTGCCTGCAGGCGGTTCAGGATGAATCCCTGGATTTCCTTTTTCACGGTGACCGCCACCTGGCCGACGCTCTCCTGCAGCGCGCGCGTGCGCGCCACGACCTCGGGAGAGGTCCAGGGTGCGGGGGAGATCTCCACGACCGGGATCACATGGGGCGGATTCACGGGATGGGCGACGAGCATCCGGTGGCGCCCGGGTAGGCCCACGCTGAATTCGGAGGCCGGGATCATCGAGGTGGAACTCGCCAAAATAGCCTCTGGCGGAGCGAGTCGGTCGAGTTGAGCGAAGACCTCGCGCTTGACCTCGAGTCGTTCCGCCGTGTTCTCCTGCACGTAGACCACGCCTTCCACCGCCTGCTCCAGGCTGGCCGCAGCCGTGATCCGCGCGTGAATGGGTTCCGCGGGCTCCGGTAGCAGCCCGTAGTCCGCTTGTTCACGTAGTGCCTCGCCAATGAGGGCTAGCGCATGCCCAGTCGCGCCAGGTGCCGTGTCAAAGAGCCGCACGGGATGGCCGGCCCGGGCAAAGACCATAGCCCAGGCTCGCCCGATGAGGCCGGTGCCGATAATTGCGATGGGTTCCATTCTCGTCGCTCCTGCGAGGGCTCAGCCCAGCGTTTCCACGTTGCCGCAGACACTTAGCGCCTGCCCGGAGATGTTCTGGCCGGCGCTTGATGTCAGGAAGAGTGCCATGTTGGCGATATCCTGGGCGCTCACCATGCGACGTAGCGACACGGCCGAAAGCGAGCGCGCGCGTTGCTCCTCGAAGCTCACGCCGCGGGCCTTGGCCTTGGCCTCGATAACCCGGTCCTGGCGCTCGCCCTCCACCACGCCCGGTTGGATGCAGTTGACTCGCACGCCGTCCGGGCCGGCCTCCATGGCCAAGCTCTGCGTGTAGCCAACGACCGCCCACTTCGCCGCTGCGTAGGGGGTCCGGAAGGGGAAGCCCAGGCGACCCGCCGCGGAGGACAGGTTGATGATGGATCCGCCGCCCGCTGCCTTGATCAGCGGCATGGCGAGGCGCGTGCAGTAGAACATCCCGTTCAAGTCCACGGCGATACAGCGGTCCCAATCGTCCGGGTCGATATCCTCCACCTTGGCCGTGGGGCCGGCGATGCCCGCGTTGTTCACGAGGACGTCGAGGCCACCGAGTTCGCGACGGACGTCCTTGAAAAGTGCCTCCACCTGCGCGCGGTCGGATACGTCGCAAACGCTGGCGCTGACGCCCGGCATTTCGGCGGCGGCCTGTGCGAGCAGTTCGGGGGAGACGTCACAGATGTGCACGCGGGCGCCGGCGGCGAGGAAGGTCTGGGTGATGACGCGGCCGATACCACCGCCTCCGGCGGTGACAAGGACGCGCAAGTTGCGAGCGGAGAGTTCCATGGGCGGGGAGATACCGGTTAGGGCCGCAACGGGCGGCGGGGGGGGGCACCCGGTTCACCGGGGCGAACCGCGGGGAGGCCCCACCGGCGCAGGCCGGCGGGGTGTCAGTATTACTTGCGCTTGAAGCCCGAGCGAATCCAGTCCACGCTCTTCACGCCGTCGGGCGGGCTGATCTGCTCTGGCGGGTAATACTTCACGTTGATCAGTGTGGGCTTGCCGTCGACCACGCGCACGGTGCCATAGGGGACGTGCTGCACGGCCTGGTGGCCCTTGCCCAAGGCCATATCAACGGTGCCCGACGGGGCCTCGAACTTCATGTGCTCGAAGGCCGCGATGACTTGGTCGATGCTGGGCTGTTCGCCCTTGTTCTGCGCCTGCGCTTTCTCCCAGGCGGCCTTGACGCCGAAGAATGCGCTGGCCATGTGGTAGGCGGCATAGTTTGGACCGATCTTGTAGCGGTCACGGAAGGTCTTCTGGAACCACCGGTTCAGTTCCGTGGCGGGGGCGAAGGGACCATTGGGGCCGCGGGCGCCGATGATGGTGCCGTCGGGGATTTGCCCGGGCATACGCTCAAGCACCGTCTCGCCACAGATGATGATGTTGGGCGTTTTCTTCAGCAGGCCGCGCGGGTTGGCCTGGAGGATGTAGGCCTCGAGGTCGCCACCCCAGAGTGAGTTCTGGATGATGCCTGCGTTGCTGCCCAGCAGCGCCGAAATCTCCGCGCCGTATTGGCCGGCGCCCAGCTTGGGCGTCACGTTGGTGGCGATCTCCGCCTTGGGGCTGAGGATCTTGTTCGATTCGGTGAAGTCCGACCAGGCGTCCTGGCCCCAGGCGTAGTTGGGGTTGATCCCGGAGAAGGTTTTGAGCGTAGGGAAGTTCTCCGCGATGTAGCGCGCCGCCGCCACGTTCTCCTGCGTCGCCATGGTCGTGGTACGGAAGACGTACTTGTAGCTGCCCTCTTCGAATACGCGGTTGGTGGCGCAATCGAAGAGGACGGTGAATTTTTTGAGCTCCTCGGCCACCGGTGCCGCCGCCAGGCAGTCGCCGCTTGAGATGACGCCGATGATGAGATCCACTTCGTGACGGCTCACCAAGTTGCGCAGTTCCGTGACCACCTTGGTGGGGCCGCCGGCTTCGTCCACGTAGATCAATTCAAGGGGGCGGCCGCCGAAGCCCTTGGTGCCGTATCCGGGGGCTTGCTTCCCCTGGTTGAGGGCCTCGGACACCAAGTCGGAGGAATTCTTGGCCGGCACGCCGAAGGGACCCGCCGCCGGGCCCGACAGGAAGGTGATGACGCCGATCTTCAGGGGCGTCGCATCGGCCTGGGCCAAGCCAGACAGGACGGACATGGACAAAGCGGCTGCTGCCGCCAAGCCGCGCGGGATACGGGACATATGCAAACCTCCTCCCTCTTGGGGACGCGTGAGGCCACCGTGCGCAGCCGATAGCACAGGGCGAGCTGCGGCGGGGCTTAAAATTTGTGCAATTATACTAGCAATTGTCGCCGGCCCAACGCGTGAGCCGTCGGCCGATGGGGCGCGCGAGGGGTCCGCCAAGTCCGGCCACTTCTCGTCACGATATACTGCTGGGCGAGCGACCCGGTTCAGGGCGCTGGCACCGCTACGCAGATGACCGACCTCATGCCCGAAAAACCGAAGCGATTACCACGCCGGAAAAAGCCGGATCCGATTCGGGTCCCGACGCGAAAGATCTCGGAAACCATCATCGATTTTGGTCAGCCACTCATCGCGCAGTTGAGCGGCGACGAGTCCCTCGAAGTCCAGCGCGGGATCTTCAAGCTCATCATCACGATCTGGAACGCCCATGCCCTGGCAATGCCCATTTGGGGCGTGGCCGGCACATTGAATGATCTGGGCGCGGCGCTGAACGGATTGGGTGCCCCGCCGGAGATGCTCGACGCGTGTGCGGCCCTGATTCGGCGGCGACAACTGTATTTTGCCGACGACCCTCGGGGCGTTGGGAATTGGGAGCTGATCCCGGACGCTCAGACGGGCGTTCGCCTGCGCTGCGATGCGCGTCTTCCGCCAACGGAGGACGATCCCGCGGCCTGAGCGCAGGATTGTCCGCGCACTCGGTCCGCTCCAACCCACCGGCGGCGCTGGGTAGCGGCTACCATCGGCGATCTAACGCGCTCTGGGGGGAGGCAACCGTGAATTTCCATGCGGCCGTGCAACGTGAAGCGGGCCAACCGCTGCAGATTGAAGCGCTCAGGCTGGGCGAATTGACCGCGGCGGATGTGGTGGTGCGCATTGGCGCCACCAGCCTGTGCCATACCGACCTGGAGGCGGTGGAAGGGCAGTTGGGCACGCCGCTGCCCTTCGTGCCTGGGCATGAGGCCGCCGGCGTCGTGGAGTGGGTGGGAGCTTCGGTGCGCAAGGTACGCCCGGGTGACCCGGTGATCCTTTCCTGGAATCCCTCCTGCGGTAGCTGTTACTTCTGTGCGCAGGAGCAGCCCATCGTCTGCAGCCAATACCGGGCCCACGCCGCGCGTTCAGTTCACTTCGACGGGCAGCCGCGAATCTTCTCCGGCACTGAGCCCGTGCACCAATTGATGTATGCGGGAAGCTTCGCTGAACTGGCGGTGGTCACCGAGGACTGTGCCATCCCGATTCCCTCGGAGCTACCCCTGGAAGTGGCCTGCCTGATCGGCTGTGGCGTGATGACCGGGGTCGGGGCGGTGCGCAACATCGCGCAGTTGCGCGCAGGCCAGACCGTTGCCGTCATCGGTTGCGGCGCCGTGGGCTTGTCGGCCATTCAGGGCGCCCGCATGGCCCAGGCGGGGCTGATCCTGGCGATTGATCGTGACCCGGCGCGTCTCGCCACCGCCGCGGGCTTCGGGGCTACCCATCGGGTCGAGCCGGGCCCGGACGGGGTCGCCGCCGCTTGGGAACTCACCCGCGGCATCGGTCTGGATTGCGTGATCGAGTGCGCTGGCAACGAAGCCGCGTTTCGGCTGAGCATGGAGCTCGTCCGCCCCGGTGGACAGACGGTATGGCTGGGCAAGGTACCGGTGCACCAGGAGGTGAGCTTCCGGTGGGGGTCGCTCATGGGAGAAAAAGTCATCCGTCGCTCGAGTTATGGCGGGGCGCGCCCGGCGGTGGATTTCCCCTGGCTGGCCCAGGCCTACCTGAGCGGTGAGCTGCGCCTCGATGAGTACATCACCAGCCGCATTAATCTGTGGGAGATCAACGACGGCCTGGCACGGCTCAAGGCCGGGCGGGAACTACGTTCCGTCGCGTGTTTCGTCTGAAAGGGGCGGCGCGCCGCGGCCACGCTGGGGTTGCGCCCGCGCGAGGCATGCAGGCGGTGCGAGCTCGCGATGGCGGGGGAATGGGCTAGAATTAGACTCCCCAACAGTGCTTGCCCGCTTTGCGAGTCCTAGCCTTCGACACCTCCACGCAATGGTGCACTGCCGCTCTCTGGCGTGACGGGCACCTGCTCGTCCGGGAAAGCCTCGCGGTGCAGCGGCATTCCGAACTGTTGCTGCCCATGGTATCGGAACTCCTTACCGACGCGGTGCTCGGCATAGGCGACCTCCAGGGCATCGCCTTTGGCGCCGGCCCGGGTTCCTTCACGGGACTGCGCATCGCTTGTGCCGTGGCCCAGGGCTTGGCCTTGGGCAGTGGCATTCCGCTCGTCGGGGTTTGCACGCTGGCCGCCATGGCCCAGGCCAGCGGGGCCTCGCATGTGCTGAGTTGCCTCGACGCCCGCATGGGACAGGTTTATCTGGCCGCCTATCGCCGCGTCGCCGAGGGCGTGGAGGAGTGTCTGCCGCCTCAACTCGCCGATCCATCCACTGCCCCGCCGCTGCCTGCGATACCCGGTGACACGTGGCTGGCCTGCGGGAGCGGGTTCTCCGCCCACGCTGACCTGCTCAACGCGCGCTACGGCAACTGCATTGGCGCCGTGCAGGCAGATCGCTTTCCTCACGCGCGCGATATTGCCCGCCTCGGTGCGGTGGCGCTCGCTGCGGGGCAGGGAGTCAGTGCGGCCGACGCCGCGCCCCTTTACCTGCGCGACCGGGTGGCGCTCACCATCGCGCAGCGGCGCGAAGCGCAGACGCGTCCATGAGCGCCGCGCTCGATCCGCGTCCGCGCTTTCGCCGGATGCAGGTGCAGGACCTCGTCTGGGTGATGCAGATCGAGCCTGAGATTTACACGCACCCCTGGACCTTGGTCAACTTCCAGGACGCGCTGCTCGCCGGCTACAGTTGCTGGGTCATGGACTGCGCGGGGTGTCCCTGCGGCTACGGGGTCCTCATGCTCGGCGTGGGCGAAGCGCACCTCCTCAACATCAGCGTGGCCGGGGCGAGCCAACGTCGCGGCCTGGGCCGGGCGCTTATCGAGCATCTGCGTGGGGTGGCGCAGGGTTATGGTGCTGAGCGGATGCTGCTGGAGGTGCGCCCCAGCAACGCCGCTGCGCGCGCGCTTTATGACAGCACCGGGTTCATGCCCATCGGGCTTCGCCCGGGCTACTACCCGGCCTGCGGCGGACGCGAGGACGCCCTCGTGCTGGAGTGGGCGCTCTGATGCGCCGGCAGCGCATCCTGAAGGAACTCGGACTGGCGCCACGGTGGGTGCTGCGCGAGCGGCCGTGCCGGTCGGCGGAGCCAGTGGAGCCGGCCGTGCGCCACACCACAACCGGCGACACCGCAGAAGCGCAGCCGTTGCGCGCGGGCGCCGAAGGCACACCCGGCGCCGGCCCAGGGGTTGAGTCCATGGGCTGGGAGGCGTTGGAACAGGCCGTAGCGAACTGCACCGCCTGCCCCTTGCATGCGGCACGCAACCGCACCGTGTTCGGCGTGGGCGATCGCTCTGCCCCCTGGTTGCTGGTGGGCGAGGGCCCCGGGGCCGAGGAGGATGCGCGCGGCGAGCCCTTCGTCGGACAGGCGGGCCGGTTGCTGGACAACATGCTCTCAGCCCTGGGGCTGCGACGCGGTGACGGCGTCTATATTGCCAATGTGGTCAAATGCAGGCCACCGGGCAACCGCACGCCAGAGCCGGCCGAGGTGGCTGCCTGCGCACCCTACCTTCGGCGCCAGATGAACTTGATCGCCCCACGCCTCGTGCTGGCCCTGGGGAGCACGGCTGCGGGCGCACTGCTCGGCTCGCAGGCCGCGCTGGGATCGCTGCGCGGGCAAGTGCATCCGGGCGGAGCCGCGGAGGTGGTGGTGACCTATCATCCGGCCTACCTGCTGCGTACCCCCCAGGAAAAGGCGAAGGCTTGGGAAGACCTATGTTTGGCCCAGGAGCGGATGGGGGTGTTGAAATCTCAGGACGCCGGCACCACTGTGCCGTTGCGGACGGATTGAAGTTCCTTTTTCTGGAGGGCACATGATCAAGGTTTTGGCGCGGATATGGATAGTGCTGGTGGCCTTGAGCCTGGGAGGTTGCGGCTATAACGCCATCCAGGCCCAGGATGAACAGGCCAAGGCCAGTTGGAGCGAAGTGGTGAACCAGTATCAGCGCCGGGCAGATTTGATTCCGAACCTCGTCAACACGGTCAAGGGCTTTGCCGCCCAAGAAAAGGATGTGCTCCTGGGAGTCACCAACGCGCGGGCGCGGGTGGGCAGCGTGCAGATGACGCCGGAACTGGCGAATGATCCCGAGGCCCTGAAAAAGTTTCAGCAGGCGCAGGGCGATATGTCTTCGGCACTCTCGCGGCTGCTGGTGGTCACGGAAAACTATCCGCAACTGAAGTCCGACCAGAACTTCCGCGACCTGCAAGCCCAACTCGAAGGTACGGAGAACCGGATTACCGTGGCCCGTCAACGCTACATCAAGGCGGTGCAGGAATACAACATCACGGTGCGCCAGTTTCCCGCTGTGCTGACGGCCAAGATGTTCGGCTACAAGGAAAAACCCAATTTCACCGTCGAGAACGAAGCGGCGATCGCGAAGCCGCCCAGCGTGGACTTCTCCGCCCCCGCTAAAGGGAATTGATCCGTGCGTTCATGCCTCGCCGCCTTGCTGCTGCTGAGCTTCCTGCAGGCAGGCTTGGCGCAGCAGGTGGCGGTGCCCGCCCTGCAGGCCAGGGTCGTGGACCGCACGGCGACGCTGAGCGCGCAACAGGTCGCCACGCTCGAGGAACGGCTCAAAGCGCTGGAGCAGGCCAAGGGCGCCCAAGTCGCGGTGCTGGTGGTGCCCACCACGGCTCCGGAGGCTATCGAGCAGTTCGGCATTCGTGTGGCCGAGCAGTGGAAGCTGGGTCGCAAGGGAGTGGACGACGGTGCGATTTTGATCCTGACGAAGGACGATCACCGGCTCCGAATCGAGGTGGGGTATGGGCTCGAGGGGGCGCTCAGCGACGCCGTCGCCAACCGGATCATCTCCGAGCGGATGCTGCCCAAGATCAAGGCGGGCGACTACTATGGCGGCATTGAGGCGGGCGTGGATGCACTCGTCCAGGTGATTTCCAGCGAACCCCTCCCCGCGCCGCGGCCCGCTGCTGGCTCCGTGCTGGCGAATCCCCATAACCTCTTCACGGCGCTGGTCGTCGCGCTCGTGGCGGGCGGCTTGTTGCGCTCGCTGCTGGGTCGGCTGCCCGCCGCGCTCTTAGTGGGAGGACTCCTGGGCGGTGGCGTCTTCCTGGCGGCCAGTTCCGTCCTGCTTGCCCTGGGCACTGGCCTTGTGGCGTTCGCGTTGACGCTAGTCGGGGCCTCGGGCCTCGTCCTGGGCGGCGGGGTTCCCGGCTTGGGCGGCTCCGGCGGCGTGAGCGGCGGGGGATTCAGTGGGGGCGGCGGTGGCTTTGGTGGCGGCGGCGCCTCGGGGCGATGGTGAGCGGCGTGGACTTCGCTCGCTGGCTGCGACATCTGTGCACCCCCGCGTGGGCGGGGCGACGGGTCTTTCCGGTGCGCGTACTCGATGCCATCGAGACGGCCATCGGGCGTGGGGAGGCGACGCACCGGGGGCAGATCCGCTTCGTCGTGGAGGCTGCCTTGACCCCGCGCCATTTGTTCCACGGGCTGACCGCGCGAGGGCGCGCGTTGCAGGTTTTTAGCGAGCTTCGTGTGTGGGACACCGAGCATAACAACGGGGTACTCATCTACCTGCTGCTGGCGGATCGGCGCGTGGAGATCGTTGCTGACCGGGGGATTCATGCGCTCGCCCGCGAGCACTGGCAGCCCATCTGCCAAGCCATGGAGGCGGCCTTCCGCGCGGGGCGGTTCCAGCAGGGCGTCATCGAAGGCGTGGAGGCGCTGGCGGATCAGCTCGAGGGTCATTTCCCCGGCGACGGGCCGATGCCCAACGAGTTGCCCGATCGCCCCGTCTTGATTTAGGGGCGGGCTGCTCGCGCCATGGCGATCGAGGCGCTTATCGCCCAATACGGCTACATTGCCCTGCTGGTGGGGACCTTTGCCGAGGGGGAGACGGTGCTCGCGCTCGCGGGCTACGCGGCCCACCGCGGCTACCTCGACCTCATCTGGGTGGTCGTGGTGGCCTGGGCGGGCGGGTTCCTGGGCGACCAACTTTACTTCTGGCTTGGGCGCCGCCACGCTCCCTGGGTCTTTCGCCGCATTCCATCCCTCGGCCATCGGGTGCTCAGGGTGGAGGATTACCTTCGCCGGTTCGAGGCTTGGGTCATCGTGGGCATCCGGTTCATGTACGGTTTGCGCATCGCAGGCCCCATCGTCATCGGCATGAGCCGCGTTTCCGGCTTGAAATTCGTGACGCTGAACTTCCTGGGGGCCGGCCTGTGGAGCGTGTTGTTCAGCGGCGGGGGCTACCTGCTGGGGGCGCGCATGGGTCCGCTCATCGAGGCGGGTGGGGCGGTCGGAGAGTGGCTGCTCGTTGCGCTGCTGGGAGCGGGCGCCGTGGTGCTCCTCATCCGCCGTGCGAGCCGGAGGTCCCGCAGTGATCAGTCCTGATCGTGGCCGTGGCGCCGCCACAACAGATACATGCAACCCGACACCAAGCCCCCAACCGCGAGGATGATGATATTCACGGAGATCTCCGCACGGATCATCATCGCGTAGACCCCGAGCAGCAAGAGGATGCTCAGGTTTTCGTTGAAGTTTTGCACGGCGATGGAGTGTCCGGCCCCCATGAGCATGTGGCCGCGGTGCTGGAGCAGTGCGTTCATCGGCACGACAAAGAAGCCGCCCATGGCACCGATGACGACCAAGTTGACGAGCGCCAGGCGCCAGTCGTGGATAAACACCATGAGCACCACGGAGATGCCCATTAAGATCCCCACGGGCAGGACGCGCACGGAGTGGTTCAGCGACACGAACTTCGCCGCCAGTACCGATCCGATGGCGATCCCCACGGCCGTGACGGCGGTCAGCTGGGTGGCGTGGCCGAGATCAAAATTCAGCGCGGTGGCGGCCCAGGTGAGCACGATCAGGCGGAGCGTGGCGCCTGCCCCCCAGAACAGTGTGGTAACTGCCAGCGAGACCTGGCCCAAGGGATCCCGCCAAAGCAATCGCAGGCTGTGCACGAAATCCCTGAGGATGTAGCCCGGCGAGCCCTCCGGCAGGCGATGGTCGATCGCCAGTCGCGGGATGTAGAGGTTGATGAGCGCGGCCACCAAGTAGAGCGCCATGATCACCGTCATGGCGATCTGTGGCGCGGTGTCCATCCAGGCAAAAGCCGGCGGCAGCGAGACCATCCCCAGCACCTTCGTGGCGAATTCCGGCCGGACCATGGCGCCGCCGATGATGGCGCCGAGAATGATGGAGGCGACGGTCAGGCCTTCCATCCAGCCGTTGGCAGAGACCAATTTTTCCGGTGGGAGGATCTCGGTCAGGATGCCGTACTTGGCAGGCGAGTACATTGCCGCGCCGGCGCCCACGATGCCGTAGGCAAAAAGCGGGTGCATCCCGAAGAGCATCGCCAGGCAGCCCAGGAGTTTCACCCCGTTGCTGATGAACATCACCCGGCCCTTGGGCAGTGCGTCGGCGAAGGGCCCCACGAAGGGGGCCAGCACGATGTAGGCGAAGACGAAGAACTGCTGCAGCACCGGCGTCTGCCAAGCGGGCGCGTCAATAGCGGCCAGCAGCGCAATGGCCGCGAATAGCAGAGCGTTGTCGGCGAGCGCTGAAAAAAACTGCGCCGCCATGATCGTGGCGATTCCGCCGTTGGGAGCGCGATCCATCCGAGTGGGCAGGGAGACTTCTCTGTTCTGAGGGCCGCCGATGGACGCGCCGAGGTGGACGCGGGCCCTGATGCTGGCTGGCAGATGTTTAACGGACGCCTTTATACCATGAATTCTCCGGGCCCTGTGGAATCGAGCGGGCGCGCCCAGCGGGCGTTACCGGCAGCGCAGGGCGGCGGCGGTGATCCGATACTTGGACCAAGCTCGAAGAGCGCGCAAGGCATGGGGCAAAGCACAATAGCCTGCCTCTAGTGACCGCGGCGGACTCCCTGCGCGGCCTCCTAAGCCTCGGGCTGCTGCTTGTGGGTGGCGAACCAGGGGTGGTGGATCGCTCGGCAGCAGCACTCTGCCTCGAGGGTGCGCGCCGCGCGGGCGTTGGCGTTGAACCCCCAGCCTGAGCCCCGTGGCATACGCTTCCAGGGCTTGCTCGCTCAGGGGCTCCCGACGGGACTCCTCAGCCTGGAAACGCCTGGAGGGGTGGTCAGTGGCGTCGTCCCTTCGGCGGTCGATCCGGTCACGCGGCCGGGTGTGGTGGCGAGCCCGCCCGGGGTCCTGCCCCATGATTCCTTGCGTCTGATCCATGGGTCTGGCGCGGCCCAGACCGTCGATACGATCGATGCCGACCTGCTGCTTTGGCGAAGAGGCGCGCTTCGATTCCGGTACCCTCTGTGCCATTGAACCCGCAGCCTCTTCCGCCGGGCTGCTCTGTCGGGACGGTGACGACACAAAGTCCGGGCCAATGGCTGCGCTCCTCTGGCGGGAGCGTCCCACCCGGGCATGCCGTGGCACTGTTCGCGGACGGAAGTCTGCGTTTGTCTCGAATTGACCTGATGCCTTCCCGGTGGGCTCGGAACTGAACCTTGTCGTGGGGGGCAGTTGGCTGGGCGACCTGCCCCCGGTGCCGGGCGTTGCGCTCCACGCGTTTCTAGGCGCCTGGCCTTGGAAGAACCGCTGACGAGGCCGCAGGGGCCACGTGGTTCGGGCGGGGGAGGGGAGGCAGTGAAGCGTCACCCCAGCGCCTGGGCTGCAGTGTGATGAACGGGACCGGCCCCATCGGACCATGTCAATGGGTGGGGCCGGCTGACTCCCTGACACCTGGCGAAGTTAAGCTACCAGGGGTTTCCCATCCAACACTTTGTAGCTGCCATGAAGGCCACGCTGAAAGCACTGTCATGCGCCGTACTCGCCGTACTCGCCGTCCTTGCTTCGCTCGCCAATCCTGCCGCTGCGGCCGATCAGAGCTTTCCGGGTGAAGGCAATGGGCGGGCCAATGGAGTGGCTGCCAGTCCTGCGGGTGCGTGAGGCGCACGCGTTTCTCGTCGGAGAGGCGCGCCGCATCGCCAACAAGGCCCTGCGCCAAGCCACGCTGGATTTGTTGCAGAACCCCCGGTTTTGCGTGAGCTCGCGTGTGGGCGTCGATGCGTCGCGCAAGGCGGCTCTGCTGGCCGCCCTGAACTCTGCGGGACTGGTCAATCCCGCTGACGATGCGGTGTTCCCTGGGGGCCTGGTCACCGGGGTGTTCCCCCCGGTACTGGACGCCGACACGGCCTGCCCGCGGTTGCCCATGTCCTTCGATGCGGCGCCCGGCAGCAGCTTCGCCAGCCACCACGGTTACCCCGGCGGCCTGCCCATCCACGAGGCCAATAACCTGCGTGCTGCACTCGGCCTAGCGGAAGGTTACCGCAGCAACTACCGCGCAGTGGCGGCGGATGCCGGCCACGGTGAGGGCGACGAGGATGCCCATTGGGTCAAGTCGGCCTTCTTCATCGACCAAGATATCGTCATTGCCGCTCCCATCTGGCACGACTGGGCCAAGACAATGGTCTTCCAGTGGACCGCCGAGGGTCAGGAGTTCAAGGAGCTAAACCTGGGTGGGACGCCGGCCAACGGTTCTGCCACGGGTGGACACCACATCATCAGCGTGGCGGAGTCCATCAAGCGCGCGCTGCCCCCGGCCTTCGTCATCGCCCAGGCCTCGGCGCACTCCAACCCCACGCTGGGGAACGAATTCAAGGTCGTGGCCTGGATTCGCGCTGCGGCCATCCTAGCCCAGGTCGATCCTGTGGCTGCAGGGTACCTGACGCAGAATGCCACGGGTTTCCGCCTGCCCCCGCTACGCAGCCTCGCGGACGGGTTCGACCTGAACGCGGCTGGACAAACCAACTTGCTCTCGGAGTACACGCTGCACAACCTGTCCGACGGGGACTTCACCTTCTCGATCCCCGCTGCCGCGAGCGCGTCCTTGCTCATCGCCAAGCTCGCGCCGCAGTATGGCTTCGATCCGCTCGATGTGGCCAATTACAACAACAAGTTCCGCAACCCCGTATTCGCCAACATCAGCGAGGAGCGTGTGGTCATTATTTTTGGCAACGGCGGCTTGCCGGCGGTCCAGGCGGAATTGGATAAACTGCACGCCACCGGCGGCTTCTAGTTCGGCGCAAGGCATTGCGCCCCAGGGGCCCCGCAGGGCTCCTGGGGCGCCGAGGCCGCTTAGGCGGCAGGATTTCCCGAGTCCTCTCCCGCCCCGGGGATCCCTGAGGCAACTCACTGCATGTCCTCTGGGGCTCGGAGGACCTCGCGCCGGCGAGCGTTCGACCGATCGCCGGAGTTTTTCGTGTGGAGCACTTTCCCTGGTGCACAGACCCTAGTCCGCGCCGTCGGGTCCCTGCAGGCGAGCCCTGGCGATCCCGCAGTCTCATGCGCCGGTGCTCCAGATCGATCAGGGTGGGCAGCGCTACCCGTCGCAGATGGCGGGTCGAGCGAGCCATGCCTCAGCGGCAGTCCTTTTGCTCTCTCCCTGGGCAACTGCGACGTAGGCCTCGAGCCGCTCGCGGGCCGCCTCCAGAGGCAGGCGTGTGTCCGCTGGCTCCCCCAGACGGCCTTTCCCTGGCGTGGAATCGAGCTTGAGCCAAAGGCGCGTGCAGGGCCTTTTTCTGCGGTTGCGTGCTCGGGCCACAGTTGGCACACTGCGTTTCCTCGTTGCCGGGCTGTCCTTGTTGCCTGGCCAACCCCGACCCGCTCGCACTTCCCGGATCCTGATGCTCTCCCATCGCCCCTTGCGCGCGCGCTTCCACTCCGCCGCCCTTGCCGCCAATCTGCAACTGGCCCGGCGCCAGGCCGGCGGTTCCCGGTTAATCGCCGTGGTCAAGGCGGATGGCTACGGGCACGGAGTCCTGCGCGCAACCCGCGCGCTGGCCGCGGCTGATGCCCTGGCGGTGCTTGAACTCGATGCCGCCCACCGCCTGCGCGGCGCCGGCTGGTCCCGGCGCATTGTGCTCTTGGAGGGATTTTTTGGGGAATCCGAGTTGCCGGAGATCGATGCAATGGGCTTGTTCTGCGTGGTTCACCACGAGGAACAACTGCGCATGCTCGAAGCCTTCAAACCTCGGCGCCCGATACCGCTGCTGCTCAAGTTCAACACCGGAATGAACCGGTTGGGATTTGCGCTCGGAGAGTTGCGCTCAGTGTTGACCCGCGCAGCGGCCTTGCGCTGCGCGGGCGATCTGACCCTGATGACGCATTTCGCCTGCGCGGATGACGACGGGGGCATTGCGTGGCAGCTCGAGCGCTTCGACGCCGCCTGCGAAGGACTGGATCTGCCGCGCTCGCTGGCCAACTCGGCTGCGCTTTTGCGCTACCCGGCCACCGCTGAGGCTTGGGCACGGCCCGGAATCATGCTCTACGGGGCCTCACCCTTCGCCGAGTCGTCCGCCCAGAGTCTGGGCCTAGCCCCGGGCATGACCCTGCAGAGCGCCCTCATCGCCGTGCAGCGGCTGTCCCCCGGCGAGCGGGTGGGCTATGGCGGCAGCTTTGTGGCCCCCGCGGCGATGCGCGTGGGCATCGTCGCCTGTGGCTACGCGGACGGCTACCCGCGCCATGCCGCCACCGGTACCCCGGTGCTGGTGGACGGCGTGCGCAGCCGGACCCTGGGCCGGGTGTCCATGGACATGCTTTGCGTGGATCTCGCGCCAGTGCCGGCGGCCGGTGTAGGCTCGCCCGTGGTGTTGTGGGGTCAGGGACTTGCGGTGGAAGAAGTGGCGGCCGCCTGCGGCACCATCAGCTATGAACTGCTTTGTGCCGTGGCGCCGCGGGTGCCCTTCGTCGAGGATTGAACCAGCCCATGGCCCGTGCCAAGAGCGTCTACAGTTGTACCGAATGTGGCGGCCAGAACCCCAAATGGGCCGGGCAGTGCCCCCATTGCCAGGCCTGGAACACCCTGGTGGAAGCCCTGGTGAGTGCACCTAGCCCGCGCCACCGGGGATTGGCCGGGACCTCGGAGGTGCAGTTTCTTAGCGAGGTGAGCGCCAAGCCGCGTGCACGGATCTCGACCGGCATCCCGGAATTCGACCGGGTGCTCGGTGGCGGCTTGGTGCACGGTGCCGTGGTGCTGCTCGGCGGCGACCCGGGCATCGGCAAGTCCACTTTGCTACTCCAGGCGCTTGCCCATCTGGGCGATGCGACGCTCTACGTGAGTGGGGAGGAGAGCGCGGAACAGGTGGCGTTGCGGGCGCAGCGCCTGGAACTCGATCTGGGCCGCCTGCCCGTGCTGGCCGAGGTCGCCCTGGAGAAAATCCTCGCGACCCTCAATCAGCGCAAGCCCGAAGTGGCGGTGGTGGACTCCATCCAGACGGTGTTCACGGAGATGCTCGACTCCGCCCCTGGAAGCGTCGCACAGGTGCGCGAGTGCGCGGCGCAACTCACGCGCTTCGCCAAAACCAGCGGTACCACGCTGCTACTGGTCGGGCACGTGACCAAGGAGGGCGCGATCGCCGGGCCCCGCGTGCTCGAGCACATGGTCGACGCAGTGCTCTATTTCGAGGGCGACGCCCATTCCACTTTCCGGCTGGTTCGGGGTATCAAGAACCGCTTCGGCGCGGTCAATGAACTGGGTGTGTTCGCCATGACCGACCGGGGCTTACGCGGCGTCGCCAACCCTTCGGCCCTCTTTCTCTCGCAGCACTTGGCGGAGGTCGCGGGTTCCTGTGTCCTGGTGACGCAGGAGGGTAGCCGGCCGCTCCTGGTGGAGATTCAGGCCTTAGTCGACGGCTCACCGGCACCCAACCCCCGGCGACTCACCGTGGGGTTAGAGCAGAATCGACTGGCCCTGTTGCTCGCTGTCCTGCACCGGCATGCGGGGATCGCCACCTACGACCAGGACGTATTTGTGAACGCCGTGGGTGGCGTGAAGATCGACGAGCCCGCGGCGGACTTAGCCATCTGCCTAGCGGTGGTGTCGTCGCTGAAGAACCGGGCCCTGCCCGCCAAGATGGTAGCCTTCGGCGAGATCGGACTCGCGGGTGAGATCCGCCCCGTGCAGCGTGGGCAGGAGCGCCTGCGGGAGGCGGCCCGGCTGGGTTTCACGCGCGCGCTAGTGCCGCGCGCGAACCTGCCCAAGATCGCCCTGGAAGGCATTCAAATCGACCCCGTGGACCGGGTTGAGGACGCCCTCGAGGCGATGCGCGCCTAGTTCGAGGGCGCAAGAGCGTCGGGGCGTCCGGTATCATGCCCCCACTGGCAATTTACTGAAGGAGAAGGCGCGTGGGTGACCCAGCGACTGCGTCCTCCAACCCCTACGAACAGGGGCTGGACCGAAATGCGGCGAATTTCGTCGCCCTCTCGCCCCTGTCCTTCTTGCGCCGCACCGCGGCCGTCTATCCGCAGCGCATCGCGGTGGTCCACGGTGCGCACAGGGCCACCTGGGCGCAGACCTACGCACGCTGCCGCCGCTTCGCCTCGGCCTTGCGCTCGATCGGCGTCGTGCCGGGCACCACGGTGGCGGTGCTGGGCCCCAACACGCACATGGTCTACGAGGCCCACTTTGCCGTGCCCATGGCAGGCGGCGTGCTCAACACCCTGAACACGCGCCTCGATGCACCCGCGGTGGCCTTCATGCTGGAACATGGGGAGTCGCGGGTGCTGGTGTTCGACGGCGAGTTCTCCGCCCTCGTGCGCGAGGCGCTGGCCCTGTGCAAGCGCCCGATCCGCACGGTGCGCCACGACGATCCGGAGGGCGAGGGTGGTGAAGCCTTCGGGGAAGTGGAGTACGAGACGTTTCTCGCGTCGGGGGATGCGGATTTTGCTTGGTCGCTGCCGGCGGACGAGTGGGATGCCATCGGCCTGAACTACACTTCCGGCACCACGGGGAACCCCAAGGGTGTGGTCGTGCATCACCGTGGCGCCTACCTCAACGCGGTGAGCAACGTCGTTACCTGGGCCATGCCGCACTTCCCCGTGTACCTGTGGACATTGCCGATGTTCCACTGCAACGGCTGGTGTTTCCCCTGGACTCTGGCCGCGATGGCGGGCACCAACATTTGCTTGCGCAAGGTGGATGCGGGTCGCATCTTCGAGTTGATCCGTGCGGAGCGGGTGAGCCATTTCTGTGGTGCTCCGGTGGTGCACAACCTGCTTATCAACGCGCCGGTGGCCCTGCGTGCGGGAATCAGCCACCCGGTGAGCGCGATGATCGCCGGCGCCGCCCCGCCGCAGGCGGTGATCGAGGGTATGGAGGGCATTGGCTTCGATCTCACCCATGTTTATGGCCTCACGGAGGTTTACGGGCCGGCGGGCGTCTGCGCCAAGCATCCCGAGTGGGACGAACTGGGCGTGGCGCAGCGGGCGGAGCGCAACGGTCGCCAGGGCGTGTCCTACCCGCTTCAGGAGGACATGTACGTGGGGGACCCCGACACGCTGGAGCCGGTGCCGCTCGACGGCACGACCATGGGAGAGATCTTTTTTCGGGGCAACATCACGATGAAAGGCTACCTGAAGAATCCTGCGGCCACGCAGGAATCCTTCCGCGGGGGGGTCTATCACACGGGGGACCTGGCCGTGGCCTACCCGGATGGGTATGTGAAGATCAAGGACCGTTCCAAGGACATCATCATCTCCGGTGGCGAGAACATTTCCACGCTGGAGGTGGAGGACGTTCTCTTTAGTCACCCGGGGATCCTCGAGGCGGCCGTGGTGGCCAGGCCCGATGCCCGTTGGGGGGAAACCCCCTGCGCCTTCGTCACGCTAAAACCCGGTGTGATTCTCTCCGAGGCGGCGGTCATTGCCTGGTGCCGGGACCACCTCGCCCACTACAAGTCACCGCGCAAGGTCGTGTTTTGCGTCCTGCCCAAGACCTCCACGGGCAAGATCCAGAAGAATGTCCTGCGTGAGCAGGCGCGCGCCGAGTGCTGAGCCGGGATGCCGCCTCGCGTCCAAGTCGCTTCGAGCGGCTCGGGCTGCGGTAGAATTGCGGTTTAACTTACCGAGAGTCGGACCCATGAAGATATTGGTGGCGGTCAAGCGCGTCGTCGACTACAACGTCAAGGTGCGGGTCCGGGCTGACGGGTCGGGCGTGGAAACGGCCGACGTCAAGATGTCCATGAACCCCTTCGATGAGATTGCGCTCGAGGAGGCGGTGCGGCTCAAGGAAGCGGGCACCGCCACGGAGATCCTGGCCGTCTCCATCGGCCCAGCCGCGGCGCAGGAGACCCTGCGGACCGCGCTCGCCCGAGGCGCCGACCGCGCCGTACTGGTGGAATCTGATCTTCCAGCCGAGCCGCTCGGGGTGGCCAAGGTTCTCGCTGCATTGGTGAGGAAGGAGGCGCCGGGGCTGGTGATCCTGGGCAAGCAGGCCATTGACGACGATTCCAATCAGACCGGTCAGATGTTGGCGGCCCTGCTGGGCTGGCCCCAAGCCACCTTCGCGTCGAAAGTGGTTATCGATGGCGCGGTGGCCCGAGTCACGCGGGAGATTGACGGGGGCTTGGAGACGCTGGAAGTGAACCTGCCGGCGATCATCACCGCGGACCTGCGCCTGAATGAACCGCGCTACATCACCCTGCCCAACATCATGAAGGCGAAGAAGAAGCCGTTGGACCAGCACAAGCCCGAGGATTTTGGGGTTGATCTCACGCCTCGGCTGAGGACCCTGCGGGTGGAAGCGCCCGCTCAGCGCAGCGGCGGCGTTCTGGTCAAGGATGTGGCGGAACTGGTGACAAAACTCAAGACTGAAGCGAAGGTGATCTGATGACTGCCCTGGTTGTCTGCGAACACGACAATTCCCGGCTGAAGGCCGCGACCCTCAACACCGTGGCTGCAGCCCTGGCCCTGGGCGTTCCCGTCAACTTGCTGGTGGCCGGTTCGGGCTGCGCTGGCGTGGCCGAGGCGGCCGCGCGCATCCCCGGCGTCGTCAAGGTCCTGCTGGTGGATGCGCCCCACTACGGCGCTCAACTGGCCGAGGAACTGGCGCCTTTGGTGGTATCACTGGCGTCGGCCGCGAGCCACGTGCTCGCACCCGCCACCACTTTCGGCAAAAACATGCTGCCGCGCGTGGCGGCACTGCTGGACGTGGCGCAGATCTCCGATATCGTCGCGGTGAAGGGGCCGGACATCTTCGTGCGTCCGATCTACGCGGGCAACGCACTCGCCACGGTGGAGTCCACGGATGCCGTCAAGGTCATCACGGTGCGCTCCACCGGCTTCGACGCCTGCCCGGACAGCGGTGGGTCAGCCCTCGTGGACGCGGTCGCCCCAGTCCCTGCAGTGGCCTGCTCCCGCATGCTGGGCCAAGAACTGACCAAGTCCGAGCGCCCGGAACTCACCTCGGCCCGGGTCATCGTTTCCGGTGGCCGTGGCATGGGCAACGGCGAGAACTTCGCCTTGCTCGAAGCCCTGGCCGATAAACTGGGCGCGGCGGTGGGTGCCTCGCGAGCGGCCGTGGACTCGGGATTCGTGCCCAACGACTACCAGGTAGGCCAGACTGGGAAGGTGGTGGCGCCGGAACTCTATATCGCCGTCGGGATCTCGGGGGCGATACAGCACTTGGCAGGCATGAAGGACAGCCGGGTCATCGTAGCCATCAACAAGGACGGTGAAGCGCCCATCTTCCAGGTGGCCGATTACGGCTTGGTGGCTGATCTTTTCGAGGCGGTTCCGGCCTTCACTCAAGCGTTGGGCTAAGAGCGCTCGATCACTTCTATCTGGGAATGAAACACCATGGCTGAGTACGTCGCTCCCCTGCGGGACTTGCGTTTCGCGATCAACGAACTGGCGGATCTGAGCGGGGTCGCGGCCTTGCCCGGGTTCGGCGAAGCCAACGCCGAGCTGGCCGAAGCGATACTCGAGGAGGCCGGGAAATTCGCCACCGGCGTGCTGTCTCCACTCAATTGGCCGGGTGACCAGGCCGGTGCGCGCTTCGACGCGGGCGTGGTATCCACGCCGGCGGGCTTCTCCACCGCCTACCAGCAGTTCGTCGAGGGCGGGTGGCCCGCGTTGGGTGCCGAACCCGAGCACGGCGGCCAAGGCCTCCCCCACCTGATCTCGGCGGCCGTGTCGGAGATCTGGAACGGCGCCAACCTGTCCTTCGCCCTCTGCCCCATGCTCACCACAGCCGCCGTGAACGCCATTGCCCGCCACGGCAACGAGCAGCAGCAGGCGTGCTACCTGCCGAAGCTGATCTCCGGGGAGTGGACCGGGACCATGAACCTCACCGAACCGCAGGCGGGCTCGGATCTGAGTGCGGTGCGTGCGCGTGCCGTCCCCGAGGGTGACCATTTCCGCGTGCACGGGACCAAAATCTTCATCACCTATGGCGAGCACGACTTCGTGCCGAACATCGTCCATTTGGTGCTGGCCCGCACGCCGGGGGCGCCAGAGGGAGTCAAGGGCATCTCGCTCTTCATCGTCCCGAAATTTCTGGTCAATGCCGACGGCAGCCTGGGCGAGCGCAATGACGTCCGCTGCGTCTCCATCGAACACAAACTCGGTATTCACGCCAGCCCCACCTGCGTGATGTCCTTCGGGGACGGCGCCGGCGCCGTGGGCTACCTGGTGGGCGAGGAGAACCGCGGGCTGGCCTACATGTTCACCATGATGAACTTGGCCCGCATCGAGGTGGGGGTGGAGGGACTCGCCATCGCCGAGCGGGCCTATCAGCGGGCCTTGGCCTTTGCCCGGGACCGGGTCCAGGGCAGGGACATCGGCGCGCGCCAGGGCGATCGGGTGGCTATCATTCATCACCCCGACGTGCGGCGGATGCTGCTCACCATGAAGGCGCAGGTGGAGGCCATGCGCGCCCTGTCGAGTGTCGCCGTCGCGGCGCTCGACCACGCTCAGCACAACCCGGACACCGAGCAGCGTCAGTACTACCAGGGGGTCTTCGACCTACTCACGCCGGTGATCAAGGGCTGGTGCACGGAGCAGAGCGTGGAGATTGCATCCCTTGGCATTCAGATCCACGGTGGGATGGGCTTCGTGGAGGAGACGGGGGCCGCCCAGTACCTGCGCGACGCCCGCATCACCCCGATCTATGAGGGAACCACCGGCATTCAGGCCAATGACCTGGTGGGCCGGAAGGTGGCCCTGGAGAAAGGGCTCACTGCCCGACAGTTGCTCACCCAAATGGCAGCGGTCGAGCGTGAGCTGGCGGCGGCGAGCGATGCGGACCTGGTGGCTATCGCTGGGGAATTCGCCCCGGCGCTAGCCAGTCTGGTGGCGGCCACCGAGTGGGTTCTCGCCATCTACGGAGCGGATGTGCGTGCTGCCTCCGCGGGGGCCGTGCCCTATCTCAAACTCTGGGGCGTGGTGGCCGGTGGCTGGCAGATGGCCCGTGCCGCACTGATCTCGCACCGCCATCTGGAAGGTGGCGGCGTTGAGCGTGATTTCTACCGCACGAAGCTGGCCACCGCGCGCTTCTACGCAGAGCACATCCTGCCGCAGGCGCAGGCGCTGGAACGTGTCATTTGCAAGGGCTCCGCCAGCGTTCTCTCGCTCGCCGCCGAGCGCTTCTGAGCCAAGCTCGTCCGCGTCGCCCGGCTGCGCCCAGGCGCTGCGGGTAGGCGTCTGCCCGCCGGTTGACACCGAAGGCTCCGGGGATCTTGACGAGGCCCTCCCGGCCCGCTCCCCGACGCGCAGCCCCCGTGTGGGTCAAGCCTAGCTCCTCTGCGCCGATATCCAGGTAGCGGGGCATCCCTCGCGCGAGAGCAAATCCCCTGGAGTCCCGGCAGCCTTGATCCGTGTCGTCTTGAGTATGCTGTGCCTTGTTCTGTGCCTGCCGGGGCGAGCGTGCCTGGCGGCGCAGCCGGTACCCGGTGGGGTGAACCTCGAACTCGTCCAGCGTCTCGTTGGCACGGGAACGGCTCCGTCCATCGAACAGTTGCTTGCCCTCTTGCCGGCGACCTTCCGCTCCCGGTACGCCCTGGTATTCGACAGCCGCAGCTTGCATGGCTCGAGTTTTGCGAACCCGCGGGTGCTGCTTTATTCGGAGGATGCCGCCTTCATCCTCAGCTTCAACGGCGAACCATCCCAGCGCGGCTACCGGGCGCTGGAGATGATGCAGTTCGACGAGGCCCGTGGCGAATTCTCCTTCCAGGAAATCAGCTTCCCTGAGGACGGCCCACCGGTGTCGGAGGCGCGCTCGGGCGAGCGCTGTGCCGCCTGCCACGGTCTACCCGCGCGGCCTATTTGGGACACCTTCCCCACCTGGCCCGGCGCCTACGGCGAGCGCTACGGCGCCAGGCTCTCGGCGCCCGAGCGCGATGGGCTGACGCAGTTCCTGGCAGGACAGCGCTCGCATCCCCGCTACCGTTATCTCTTGGGCATCGGCGAGTACGCGCAGCCCGACGCCTTCCATCCTTCGGCCAAGGCCCGTTACAACGGCGCGCAGGGCGAGCCGGCCAACGCCCGATTGGCCGTCCTGCTGGCGCGGCTCAACTTCCGCGCGATCCTCGCGCAAGTGCGAGGTGCGAGCGCCTTCGACGCTTTCCAGTACGCGCTCCTGGGGACCTTAGACCCTGACTGCGGGGCCCTGGAGGGCCTGGTTCCCCGCACCGTGCTCGGTCGGTTCAGCGTAGCCTTTGGCGAGTTCGCGGCAGCCGCCGACAAAGCCAACGCCCGGCAAAGTGAGTTCAAGGAGTACCGCACACTCGCGCGTCGGCCGGCACGCACGTCCGAATCCAATACCGAGTCCCTCGACAAGTTCCGCTACCTGGCCGAGCAGGGTTTAGGCCTTCCCACCGGGAACTGGACCCTGGCCCTGGAAAAAAACACCTTTGACTTCTCGTTGCTGGAGCCGGCCCGGCTGGAACTCGAGGCGCTGCTCTTCGAGGACTTGGCGCGCAGCGACCCACGGGTGCGCGAGTTGAGATCGCTGAAGCAAGCCTCGGGCAGCAGTCGCTACTGCGGGTACCTTGAGCGCAGGAGCCACGCGGCCCTTCTGGCCTGGGTAAAAGCGCCCCAGGCGAACCCTGGGCGCGTCGTGCAGGCACCGCTGACAACGCCGGCGCAGAAGGGACCACCGCCGGTGCTGGAGCGCTGTATCGCCTGCCATGTCTCGGGAGTGGGGCCAGCCATTGCGTTCGACCAGCCCTCGGTGCTGGCCCGACGGCTTCGAGAGGGCCAATATCCGCGCGGGTCCCTGCTCGACGAGATCCGCTACCGCTTGTCCGTAGAGGCGGGCTCCCGGCGCATGCCGCTGGGCTCGCTCATCAGTGAGGCGGACCGCGTGGCACTGGAACTCTACCTCAGGTCCCTGGCGGAAGTGCCCCCATCGCCGACGTCGCAGGCCGGCTATGGGGCGGTCGATGGAATGGTTTTAGGGGGGGGCGGGGCCACGGCAGCACCGGCCCGGATGGCAGCAGGGATCAAAACCGCGAGGCGGCTATAGTCCCTGCGCCAAGTAGCGCGTGAGTTGGTCCAGGGTGCCTCCCCAGCCCGCAGTCATGCCGCTGTGAGCGGCGGCAAAGGTCTGCATTTCCAAGGTGCTCGCACCCAGTGGCTCCCAGGTCAAGGCGAAGAGCACGCCGCCTTCCTCTTCTGTGAAGGTGAAGGTGCTCAACACTTCAAGGGGCCAGTGGGCGGCCATAGGGTGCCGGGTAATGCCGCCCGCCGCGTCGGAGAAACAGTTCACGACCACCAGACGGGCCGGCGCCTCTACCGTCCGGATCAGCCACTTTCCCCACCAGTGCTGTCCGTCAGGCATTGCCATGTCGTAGTGGTAGGTGCCGCCGGGGCGGAGGTCCATTGTGGCGGTCGGGATGCTTACCCCGGCAGGGCCCCACCACCGCTTCATCTGCTCCGCCTCGGTCCATGCCTTCCAGACGATCGGCCGCGGCGCCGCGAAGTGACGGGCTAGTCGGAAGGTGGCGTTCTCGTCGGGAAGTGCCAGGAGTCTCTGAACCAATCGGTCCAGTGTCTGTGAGTTTCCGGGTCCAGTGGGTTCTGTCCCTCGGTCGAGCGTCGGGGCGGATTCGAACAAGGTATCGATACGGATACGGGTGCGCCCGCCCATGTCCTCAAAGCCTGCCGTCGCCCGAAAGCGCGGAGCTTCCAATTGATCGAGGATGATGCGGCGTTGGCCAATCATGTCGACGAAGCGGATGTGGTTGTCGTCGTCGGTGCCATCGGGCCCGTGCAGCGTAAATCGCCAGTCCCCGCCCGGGCGGAAGTGGAACTCGCGCAGGGTGTGGCCAAAGCCGTCGGGGCCCCACCACTTCGCCAACTGGCTGGGATCGGACCAGGCTAGCCAGACCAGAGCCAGGGGCGCATCGACTTCGCGCACGCTGAGGAACTGGCGTCCATCGGCGCGCTCTGCGCTAGCAGTGTTCATCTACCTTTTGCTCCTTGGCAGTAGGCTAACATTTCATCGGCTAACGACCCCCTTCGACCTGCGGGGCCACGAGGGATCCCCCCGCCGAAGCCCCGGGTGCGGTATGGACCTGGGGGGGACAGGTCGCACGGTCCTCCTCGGAGTCGATCCGGAGGTATCGCACGTTCAGCGTCTTGATCTCTTGCCCTCGAAGTACAAAATAGTCACCTTCGATGGCGTAGAAGGGGGCTTCCCCGGCCTCGTCGGGCGTATTGCCTGCGTTGAAGGGCCGGCGCGAAACGCCACGCAGGACGAGTCGGTCGATCTGTCCGTCGGTGGTGAGGAAGTATTCGGCAAGGAGTCCGACGAAGAGTTGGGTGGAGCCCTCGGTCTCCACGATCGCGGCGATCACCACGCCATCGGGCCGGGGTAGGCTGTCGTGGCCATTGAACAGGTAATACCAAGGGGTGTCCGCCCGTAGCACTGAACTGAGCCAGCCCCCGCCTTCCCGGTCAAGCCCCAGGCGGGCCACCAGGGCGCGGCCCATGAGTCCTAGCACGTAAGCGAAGGCGCACAGGCTTGCGCAGTAGTAGAAAGGCCCGACGGGAAAGCGGGCCACGCGGCTCACGGCCGCCTCGAAGGCGGTGCCGCGATCGGCCGAGAGCAGAAGTAGCAGGGCCTGCCAGTCTGCATGGTAGGGTGTCAGCGCACTGGAGAGCCAAACCCAGAGCGCGTTCAGAATCAGGGCTAGCCCAGCGGACGTCGCGGCCGCACGGCCGAAGGGGGTGGGATCCGGGGCGGTGCGTTCAGGGCTTTTGAACTGGGTGCGGAGCAGGAAGCCGGGGAGAAGCAGGGCGAAGAAGAGGGCTGCCGGGAAAGCGACATTCATCCGGCGTTTAGCCGCGCACGGGCACGACCGTCAGCTTCACCTGCTTGCCAGCAGCGCGGCCGCGAAGCTCCAGAGTGACCTCCACGGAGGTGCGCTCCGGGCTCCAGGCGGACCCTGCCACCACCTTGCGCAGCGCGTCCTGGCCCTGCGGTTGGCTCAATACCTCGCTCAGTTTTGAACTGGTCACGGCCTTCATCGGTTCCTCCTGCAAGGGCACCAGGCTACCGGCTTGCCTGGGGAAGCACAAGCCAGGGGAGCACAAGCCGGGCACTACGGCCCGCCCCCGGGTGTCAGGGCGGCGCCTCCGGGGTTCTGGTGCGGGCCTGCGCGCGCAACAAGGCGGGCCGCTGGAGCAGGGTGTCCAGATAACGCTCCAGGGCCGGGTGGGGCAGGGGCAACCGGGCACTCCGGGCCCAGATCAGCAAGTGACCGGCCAGGATATCCGCAAGTCCGATGGATGGGCCGACGAGGAACTCCCGCGCATCGAGGGCCTGTCCGAGGACGGAAGCCGCCTGGCTGAACTCCCAGCGAGCGGTGCCCTCGATGGCGGGAACCCGGCGTTCCTCGGGAAGGGCGAATCGATGCTTAGCCAGCGTCCACAGCGGTGCATCCACCTCGGTCAGCAGGTAACTGATCCACCGATGACACTGGCTACGCTCCGGACCTGGCGGGGGTAGTAGGGCGCAGTCCGGGGCGCGTTCAGCCAAGTGCAGGCAGATGGCCATGGATTCGGGGATCACCTCCTCCCCGTCCACCCACAGCGGTACCTTGCCGGCTGGATTGAGCGCAAGGAACCAGGGGGCTCGTCCTTCGCCCCCGGGGAGATCAATCTCTCGGTATTGATAGCGCATGCCGATCTCTTCCAGCGCCCAAAGGGGGCGCAGGGTCCGGCCGTTTCGATAGCCATAGAGCGTGGGTGCTGAGTGCATCGGAATGCCAAGCACGAGAAAAACACCGGGATTCTACGCGAGCCTGGGTATCGGAGGGCTAGCCCTTGTTACGTCCGTCAACCGTTGAGGTTCAGGGGAGCAGATTGTCCCGGTAACGGCGAGGGCGTCTGAAGGATCGGTCCCTGCCGAAATGCGGGACGCGATGGGCGCGACCTTGATGCACCGAAAAGGAGTTTCATCATGGCAAACATCGGCACCTTCACTGCACAGATCGACAGCTTCACCGGCACAGTTCGCACCCTGGCGCTCAACGTCAAGGTCAAACTGGTTCCGAACACCAAGGAAAGCGAGAACGCCCTTGACTACCGCATCGTCGCCGGCAATTTCGAGATTGGCGCGGCGTGGAAGAACGTCAGCAAGGCGGAACGTCCAGATCTGTCAGTGACCCTCGACGCCCCGTCGTTTCCGGCCACCCTCTACCTGTGGCGCCGGCACGGCATCGACGGGCTCGCGCCCAAGCGGCGCATTGACCGAGGGCAATCGCGGATGGGGGCCGAAGTGCAGGCGGCGATCCTTGCCGCCAAGGGCGAGAATCCGCGCCGCTCCATCCGCCAGGT
>JANXRW010000133.1 GCA_025356655.1 Betaproteobacteria bacterium
ATGCGATGTTCGCCGCCGCCGAGAACCTGCGCCGTGCGCTGAGCCAAGTCGGGTTCAACCTCCGCTGACACCCCCATGGGCCGGCGGTGGAAAACCGCCAGCGACAGCCACAAACCCGCGCTTCTGCGCAGCCGCTAACACGTGGAAACGGTCGCTGGCGTGATCGTGGAACTGGGCGCTTGACGCATGCAGCTGGCGCTGGATGTCTCCTCACGAAGCGCGCGCTCGGTCCTGGAGCTCTCCGCGTCCAGGCAGCTAGCCCACTGACCCAGGGCTGCCGGTCTGTTCTCCCGAGGGTAGCTTCGTCGCTTGCGCTTGATCCCCATCAAACCTCCACCCTACTGCGGCAGTTGGCTCACGTCGTAAATGGTGCGTGGCAGCAACTTGTGACCTTTGCGCCGGTCAAAAGGGGCTGGGAGGGACCCATGCTGATCCGTGAACTCTCCGCGGGCGACCGAGCCAGCTTGGCGGAACTACTTCTGTCGCTCACCGCGCAGGACCGCTATCTACGCTTTTGTGGCTACATCGACGACGCCGGGCTGGAAGCCTACGCCGCAGCACTGGATTTCGCGCGGGTCCGCGTTCACGGCGCCTTCGATCCCCGAGGGCAACTTATCGGCGTGGTGGAACTTGCCGTCGACGGCCGACGCGCGGAACTTGCCTTCGCCGTGCGCAGTTCGAATAAGGGCCGCGGCGTGGGGCACGAGTTGATGATGCGGGCGCTCTCCCGGGCCCGCTTAGCGGGCGTGCGTCACTTGGAACTGACCTGCCTGGTCGATAACCGCGCCATGTTCCACCTGGCGCGGCAGGCGGGCATGCATCCGGCGAGTCATCACGGCGAGGTGTTCGCCCAGGCGGATCTGGACCCACCGCAACCGGCAGACTACTGGCAGGCATTGCTGGAGGACGGCGTGGCCGGTGGCGCGTTGGCGGCGGACGCGGTGCGCCAGGCGTTGATGGGCGCGGTGCGGTCCTGGAGCCTGCTGCCGACGCCTCCCGGACAGGGCTGCGCAGGACGTCATTGACGCCGCCCAACGGCGGCGGTCGCGAAGCTTATTCTCTGCGCTTATAACCATATACCCACAATGACTTTCGCCGAAGCGCCTCGGGCGGGTAGCATTCGCCCCTTCGCCGCTCTCGGGATTCATCGTCGTGAACTGGGTCTATTCCGCTTCGGGGTTCGTCGTAGGCTTGATCGTCGGTCTGACTGGCGTCGGCGGCGGGTCGCTTATGACACCGCTGCTGGTGCTGCTCCTGGGTGTGAGCCCGGCCACGGCCGTGGGTACCGACCTACTCTATGCCAGCCTCACCAAGGCGGTCGGCTCCTGTGTGCACGCCCGTCGCGGCAGCGTCGACTGGCGCATCGTCGGGCTTCTGGCTCTTGGTAGCCTCCCAGCCTCCCTGATCACGGTGCATTTCCTTCATGATTACTCGCTGAAGGGCTCCGCCCTGCAGTCGCTGGTCAGCACGATGCTGGGGGTGGCCCTGTTGCTCACCGCAGCGGCCCTGCTGCTGCGGGAACAGCTAAGCCGTCTGGCGCAACGCAGTGCATTGAGCGGTAGCGCTTGGCGGGTGCACTGGATCGCGCCGCTCACGGTATTGACGGGGGTGGTGCTGGGCGTGCTGGTGACCATTTCCTCAGTGGGCGCGGGTGCCCTGGGCGTGGTCGCCTTGCTCATGCTCTATCCGAAGCTGCCAGCGGTGCGGGTGGTGGGAACGGACATTGCCCATGCGGTGCCGCTCACGCTCATCGCCGGACTCGGCCACGCCAGCCTGGGAACAGTGGACTGGCACCTGTTGGTGGGGCTGCTCATCGGTTCCATTCCGGGCATCTCGATCGGCAGCTACCTGGCCGCACGAGCGCCTGAGCGCATGCTCCGGTCGTTGCTTGCCACGATCCTGATCGCCGTCGGCGGCAGGCTCGTCATCTGAATACCTTAGTCATCCTGTCGGGAGAAAGTACTCATGGATGGAATTTCCACTGGCGAGAGTCTGGCCGATCTGGACGAGATTTCCCGTTTCGGTGACGCTGTGCAGGCCTTCCGGAACCTGGAGATGGACGAGGCCAAATTCACCTCGGTTCGCCTCCAGCAGGGCGTCTACGGTCAACGTCAACCGGGCTTGCACATGGTCCGCATCAAAGTGCCAGGTGGTTTGGTGACCCCGGGTCAGCTCGAGGCGATAGCCGACGCGCTGGAGTCCTACTCCGAACACAACGTGGCTCACGTGACCACCCGCACGGCCATCCAGCTGCACTACGTGCCGCTGGCGCACACGCCGGCCACCCTGGAACGTTTGGCGCGCGCGGGCTTGACCACCCGTGAGGCATGCAACAACACGGTGCGCAACATCAGCGCCTGCCCCATGGCGGGGGTCTGCCCGCGCGAGCACACGGACGTCAATGTCCACCTGCAGGCAGCGGCACGCCACTTCCTGCGCAACCCGCTCAATCAGCAACTGCCGCGCAAGTTCAAGATCAGCTTCTCCGGCTGCGAGTCCGATTGCGGCCAGGCGATGTTGCATGACCTGGGCGTGGTGGCGACCTGGAAGGACGGCCGGCCGGGATTTCGCATCCTGGCCGCTGGAGGCCTCGGGCACAAGCCCCGCGAGGCCCTGGTGGTGGAGTCGTTCATCGACGAGAAGGACCTGCTCCTCAGCATGGAGGCACTCATCTCCCTGCACAACCGTTACTCTGATCGGGTGAAGCGGGCGAAGGCGCGGATCAAGTTCCTGGTGGATCGCTTCGGTGCCGAGGGCTTCCTGGAGAAGTACCGGGAGGAACTCGCCCACGTGCGCGCCGCGCTCTCCACGGCCGCCCATCCGGAAGGGGCCTGGGTTCAAGGCGGGACGGGCGATGTGCCCGGCCCTGGCGCCCCGCGCGCCCTGTTCCCGCAGAAGCAGGCAGGGCTCATGGCCTTTTCTGTGTCGCTGCCTCAGGGCAACCTGACGGCGGCGCAACTGCGCGGTGTGGCCGCAATCATGACGGACCAGGGGCTGGGTCGCGCGACCACGACGCAAGACCAGAACCTCGTCCTGCTCGATGTGCCCGCCGAGCGCGTGGCACGCCTGCGCCCAGCTCTGGCCGCGCTGGGGCTGGGCGAGCCGGTGCCCGGCGATGACGCCGTTGCCTGCCCCGGCACCACCACCTGCCGGCTGGGGATTACTTCCAGCACGGTGGCCGCTCCGCGGTTGCAGGGCCTTGCCGGTGACCTGCGCCTGCGCGTGTCGGGCTGCCACAATGGCTGCGCCCAACCGGAGACCGGCGACATTGGTATCTACGGCGAGGGGCGGCGCCTGCATGGGAAGCTGATTCCGCACTATCAGATGTTCTTTGGGGGCGATGGCATGGCCGGCGGCGCCCTGGCCCTGAAGGGCCCGTCGGTGCCCACGCGACGCGTCGAGACGGCAGTGACCCGGGTGGGCGACGCCTTCCAGGCCGAGCGCCAGGGCGACGAGACCTTCTTCCACTGGGTGCGGCGGGTGGGCGTAGCGCATATCAACGCGCAACTGGCTGACCTCACCGTCGTGACGCCCGAGGATATCCCCGAGCTGGGTGCGGATTTTGGTGACGAGGGCGAGTTCCGTGTGCTCCAGCTCGGTGGCGGGGAGTGCGCCGGAGCCATGCAGGTCCAGGTCGGCTCGGCCTTCTTCAACGCGGCCCACGAGCGCCGCTACCGCGATGCTTTCTACTTCCAGCGCAAGTATGGCGAAGCCGCACAGGCCGGGCTCAGCATTGCGCGCGTCATCGCCGAGGGTCTGCTGGACCTGGTGAAGCCGGTGCGTGGGCGCAAGGCGTTGGAGGACATGGGTCTACTCGCCGCCGAGCTCGAGGGCTTGGTGCCGGAGGCGCTCACCAGCGGGCTCGCGGCGTTCGCGACGCAGACGTCTCAGGATCCCGATACCTGGGACGAACCCGCTGCCGCCACGCTCAGCACGCGCGTGGACGCCTGGACGTATCAGGCGGCAGAGTTTTGCTTGGCACGCGATGCGCAACTCGACTTGGCGGGGGCGCTGCCCGGTGCGGACAAGGCGGCCGCCCGCCCGGCAGGCAGCGCATGAGCGAGTCATTGGCAGGGGCGGCCCTCGCGCTGCTCCAGGAGACGGTGGCGCAGCATCCCGCGGTGGCTTTTGCGTCGAGCTTTGGGGCGGAGGACATGGTGGTGATGGATTTGATCAGTCGCAACCGGCTCCCCATCGAGATTTTTACGTTGGATACGGGGCGGCTGCCGGAACAGACCTACGCGCTCATTGCGCGTGCCTGCGAGCACTACCGCACGCGGGTGCGGGTGATGTTCCCCGATAGTCAGTCGGTCGAGGATTGGGTCCGGGTGAACGGCATCAATGCCTTCTACGACAGCCAAGCGCAGCGGCGCGGGTGTTGCGCGGTGCGCAAGGTGGCACCGCTCGCCCGGGCCCTCGCGGGCAAGGGGGCCTGGGTAACGGGCCTGCGCCGCGAGCAGGCGCCCACGCGAAGCGCGGTCGAGGCGGTGGAGCACGACGCCGTGCATGGACTGCCGAAGATCAATCCGCTGGTGGACTGGACCGAGACCCAGGTGCGGGACTACCTGCGCGCGCACCAGGTCCCCTACAACGCGCTGCACGACCAGGGTTACCCGAGCATCGGTTGCGCGCCTTGCACGCGCGCCGTAGCGCCGGGGGAGGATCCCCGCTCCGGGCGCTGGTGGTGGGAAGCGCCCAGCGGTAAGGAATGCGGCCTGCATCCGGCGGGCCTGGCCAAACTGAGCGACCGTACTGAGAGCGCCGCATGAGCACCCTGACGAACGCAACGACCGATGCCCTGGCGGGCGCGCTCTCCCATCTGGATCTGCTGGAGTCCGAGGGGATCCACATCCTGCGCGAAGTCGGTGCGGAATGCCGCAACCCGGCGCTGCTCTTCTCCGGCGGGAAGGACTCCATCGTCCTCTTACGATTGGCCGAGAAGGCCTTTCGGCCCGGTGGGTTTCCCTTCCCGTTGCTGCATATCGACACCGGGCACAACTTCCCGGAGGTGGTGAATTTCCGTGACCGCCGGGCCGCCGAACTGGGCGAGCGCCTCATCGTGCGCACGCTCGATGACTCCATCGCGCGCGGAACCGTCGTCATCCGCAACGAGGAAGAGCCGCGCAACCCCTACCAGTCGGTGACGCTGCTCGAGGCGATCGAAGAGTTCCAGTTCGATGCCTGTATTGGCGGGGCGCGGCGCGATGAAGAAAAAGCGCGCGCCAAGGAGAGGATTTTCTCCTTCCGGGACGAGTTCGGCCAGTGGGATCCGAAGAATCAGCGGCCGGAGTTGTGGGACCTCTACAACACCCGCACTCGTCCGGGCGAGCACATGCGCGTTTTCCCCATCTCCAACTGGACCGAGGCGGACGTCTGGCAGTACATCGCCCGCGAGCGTCTGGAGGTCCCTGAACTTTACTTCGCGCATCGTCGGCCGGTGGTGCGGCGCAGCGGCAATCTCCTGCCGATTTCCGAACTGGTCCTGCCGCGCGCCGGTGAGACGGTGGAGGAGGTGTCGGTGCGTTTTCGTACGGTGGGCGACATGACCTGCACCTGCCCGGTGGAGTCCGAGGCCGCTACCCTCGAGGAGATCATCCGCGAGACCGTCTCTACCCGTGTCACCGAGCGCGGTGCCACCCGCATGGATGACCAGACTTCCGAGGTGTCCATGGAACTGCGCAAGCGGGAGGGGTATTTCTGATGCGACCCGTCGAAGCCTTCACCATTCCCGAGGCGGGATTGCTACGTCTGGTCACGGCAGGTAGCGTAGACGACGGCAAGAGCACGCTCATCGGGCGTCTTCTCTACGACAGCAAGGGCATTTTCGAGGACCAGCTCGCGGCGCTGGAGAATGTCTCGCGGCGCCGCGGCAAGGGCGAACTGGACCTGAGCCTGCTCACCGACGGCCTGCAGGCCGAGCGCGAGCAAGGCATCACCATCGACGTGGCCTATCGTTACTTCGCCACGCCGCGCCGGCGCTTCATCATCGCCGACTCCCCCGGCCACGAGCAGTACACGCGCAACATGGTCACCGCCGCGAGCACGGCCAGTGCGGCCGTGGTGCTGGTGGATGCGCGTCGTGGCATTCTCACGCAGACGCGCCGCCACAGTTTCATCGCAAGCCTGCTGGGAATCCGGCACGTGGTGTTCGCCGTAAACAAGATGGATCTGGTTGAGTTCTCCGAAGCGCGCTTCGCAGAATTGCGCCAGCAACTGGAGGAACTGGCTTCTTCGCTGGGCCTGCCCCACGCCCGCTGCGTTCCGCTCAGTGCGCTCCTCGGCGACAACGTAGTCGAGCGCAGCGAGAGCATGCCCTGGTACGAAGGGCCCGCCCTGCTGGAGCTTCTGGAGACGGTCGATGACAGCCTCGACCTGGAGGCCCTGCCGCTGCGTTTCCCGGTGCAGACCGTGGTGCGTCCGCGGGCGGGTCTGGCGAGTGAGGACCGCTGGCACGATTTCCGCGGGTACGGTGGCCGCCTGGACTCCGGCATCGTGCGCGTGGGTGACCCGGTCGCCGTGCTTCCCTCCGGGCTCACCGCACGGGTAAGCGGGATCCATACCCACGAGGGTCCCGTAGCACTGGCGCGCGCTCGGCAATCCGTCATGCTGCTACTCGACGAGGCGCTCGACGTCTCCCGCGGCGACCTGCTGAGTCATGTGGGTGCCCAGCCCCGGGTGGCCACCGAGTTCTCCGCGAACCTGTGCTGGCTCGCCTCCAGCCCGCTCGACCGGCGGCGCCGTCTGTTGCTCAAGCACACCACGAAAACGGTCCGTGTTTCCGTGGCCAGTTTGGATTACCGCGTGGACGTGAACAACCTGGAACGCCACGCGGCGCCCGAGACCTTGGCCATGAACGATGTGGGCGCGGTGCAGTTACGGGTAACCCAGCCCCTGGCCCTCGACGCCTACGGGCAGAACCGGTTTACCGGCAGCTTCATCCTCATCGACGAGGCGACCAACGCCACCGTTGCCGCGGGGATGGTGCTCGATGCCTAAGGTCTATCTGGTCGGCGCGGGTCCCGGGCCGGCGGACCTGCTCACCGTGCGGGCACTGCGCCTGCTGGAGCGCGCTGACTTGGTTTTGCACGATTCACTGGTGAGTGCCGAGGTCCTGGCGCTGGCTACCCGGGCGCACTTGGTGCCCGTGGGCAAGCGCTGCGGCCAGATTTCCACGGCGCAGGCGTTTATCAACCGGGCGCTGGTGGAAGCCGCCCGGCGCCACGCGGTGGTCGTTCGCCTGAAGGGCGGCGACCCCCTCATCTTCGGCCGTGCCCAGGAAGAAATCGATGCCTTGCGCGCCGAGGGCATCGACGTGGAGGTGGTTCCCGGCGTGACCGCTGCACTGGCAGCCAGTGCGGAACTGGGGATCTCGCTGACCGAGCGCGGTGTCAGCCGCACGCTCAGCTTCGCTACCCCGCGCGTGGGCGCGGGCGAGGAGGCAGGGGGCGAGGACTGGTTGCCGGCGGTAGCCGGGGCGCACACCTGCGCCCTCTACATGGCGTCGGGTGCGGCGGCTGGTGTAGCCGGTGCGCTCATCGCCGCCGGCAAGCCGACCACCTTGCCGACCGTGGTGGTGGAGCGGGCAGGTTCACCCAATTGCCGGGTGTTTCCCATGACGCTCGGTGAATTGGCCCGCTTCGATTCCACCATCCTCCAGGGACCGGCCATCGTTCTGGCGGGCGAGGTCTACGCCCGTTTGCTCCAGCGGGCTCGTGCCCCGCAGGCGATAGTCGTCGCCGGCTAGCCCGCAGGGCCCAGCCGGGCATTGCCCGAGCCGCGAGGCCATCGATACCGATTGGGTATCGATATCGGGTCACAATTGTATTTGACGGCGCCGCTCGCCATGGCTAACTTAGGCGCACAACTCAACTCTAAAGGGTGCTCACCATGGCATATAACTGGCGCAGCAAACTCATCACCGGGGGGGACAGCCGGGCACCGAACCGCTCGATGCTCCGGGCCACTGGCTTCCAGGACGGCGATTTCGACAAGCCGCTGATCGGCATCGCCAACGGTCATTCCAACATGAACCCCTGCAACCTGGGTATCCAGCCCCTGGTGGACCGCGCCTTCGCCGCCGTCAAAGCGGCTGGCGGGATGCCGCAGACCTTCGGCGTGCCGACGGTCACCGACGGTATCGGCATGGGAACGGAGGGCATGAAGTACTCGCTCGTGTCCCGTGAAGTCATCGCCGACTGCATCGAGACCTCAGTGAACGGGCAGATGATGGACGGTACGCTGGTCATCGGCGCCTGCGACAAGAACATGCCCGGGGGCATGATCGCCATCGCCCGCATGAACGTGCCGGCTATCTATGTCTACGGCGGAACCATCAAGCCCGGTAACTGGAAGGGGCAGGACCTGACGATCGCCAGCACCTTCGAGGCGGTCGGCGCCTTCGCAGCCGGCAAACTCTCCAAGGAAGACTTCGACGGTATCGAGCGTAACGCTTGCCCGACCCCTGGTGCCTGTGGCGGCATGTTTACCGCGAACACCATGTCCTCGGCCTTCGAGGCCCTGGGGATGAGCCTGATGGGCTCTTCGAGCATGGCTTCGCCCGACGCGGAGAAGGCCGACAGCGCTGCCGAGTCGGCCCGTGTGCTGATCGAAGCGATCAAGAAGAACATCCGTCCGCGCGACATCATCACGCGCAAATCCATCGAGAACGCGGTCGCGCTCATCATGGCCACGGGCGGCTCCACCAACGGCGTCCTCCACTTTTTGGCCATTGCCGACGCGGCCGAGGTGGAGTGGACGCTGGACGACTTCGAGCGCGTGCGCCTGAGGACGCCCGTGCTCTGCGACATGAAGCCTTCGGGCAAGTACGTCATGACCGACCTGCACAAGGTCGGCGGCGTTCCCCGCGTGCTCAAGATGCTGCTCGCCCACGGCCTGCTGCATGGGGACTGCATGACCATCACCGGCCGCACGATAGCCGAAGAGTTGAAGGACATCCCGGCTGAGGCGCCGGCGGGGCAGGACCTCATTCGCCCCTTCGACAAACCCATGTATGCCCAGGGTCACCTGGCCATCCTCAAGGGCAACTTGGCGCCCGAGGGTTGTGTGGCAAAGATCACCGGTCTGAAGAGTCCGGTGATCACCGGGCCGGCGCGCGTCTACGACTCGGAGCCTCTGGCCATGGAAGCCATCGTCGGCGGCAAGATCAAACCCGGTGACGTCGTGGTGATCCGCTACGAGGGACCCAAGGGCGGACCCGGCATGCAGGAAATGTTGGCACCCACCTCGGCGCTCATCGGCCAGGGCCTCGGCGACAGCGTGGGCCTGCTCACGGACGGACGCTTCTCCGGTGCGACCTGGGGTCTGGTGGTAGGGCACGTGGCACCCGAAGCCTACGAGGGCGGCGTCATTGCCCTGGTACAGGAGGGGGACTCCATCACCATCGACGCGTACAAACTGCTCATCGAGTTGAATGTGTCGGATGAGGAACTCGCACGCCGCCGCGCTCTGTGGAAGCAGCCGGCACCCCGTTACACTCGGGGCCTGCTGGCGAAGTACATGAAGCTTGTAGGGCCCGCCACCAAAGGCGCGGTGACCGGCTAGTACCGCGGTCCAAGCCCCTGGCGCCTGCACCGGCGCCAGGGGCGGGCGCGCGCGAATCTCAGAGTTCGCGATCTCCGGCACTCCGCCGGGCACCGCAGGTTGCATCCTCATCCTTGGGCAGATCGCGTTGAGCCACCGGGTGTGAGGCGCTTTGGGCGCTTTGGCCCGTGCCTGTTCACAACGGCCGGTGGGGCAAACTAGCGGTGCGTGCGCCGACCGGCGGCCAGAAGTCCTATGCTCAGTAGGGCGGCGCCCCACGCGGGCAGCGCGGGTACATCGGCGTCAGGGTTGGGGGGCGCAATCAGGGTGCCGCCCGTGGTGTTGCTCAGCCAGGCCTGGAAACGCGGGTCGGAGAGAAGGATGCCTCCGCCCAGGGTTCCGAACTTCTCGTCCACCGTCGCATTGGCCACCGGGGAAGCCACGAAGGTATTGATCCCCATGAGGAACGTGGTGCCGGCGAAGGTGGTGAAGGCGGGGCTTCCCGAGTCCCCCGTGGCGACCACGGTCTCCAGGCCATTGCCCAGCGTCGGGCCGCCGAAGCTTCCGTTACCCGTGGGGCCGTCGAAGTCGTACAGATAGAACAAACTGGTCTTGCCGGAACTGTCCACGGTGGTTTGAATGAGGTCCGCCGTGTTCTGACCCGTTCGCTTCACGCTCGGCAAGGCGGTCACGCTCACGCCCGCGTTGCCATTTCCCGAACTGCCATAGCCCACGAGGGTAAAGACTTGGCCGGGAGGCACCCGGTTGAACAGTACGGGGTAGATGACGGCGTTGGCCGGCAGCGGTGCCTGCAGTTCCACCAGCGCGAGATCGTCGTAGGGGAAACTGGCCGAGGGGAAGACGTGGATGGCCTTGGCCAGCAGACTAGCGCTCTGGTCCCCGGTGGTGTTGAGCACATAGCGCACATTGGAAGCGGCCTGGCCCGCCACGACGTGGGAGGCCGTGAGCACGAAACTCGGCGCCACGGGCACCCCCGAAAAAGTGCCCGTCCCGACGACCAAGCTGCCCACGCCGTTCCAGGGCGACGCCAGCGTGTTGGGGTCAACGCGTGCCGCCGGGGAGTCCGGCGGCTGTCCCGCCATCAGGGCCAGGGCGGGCGGGATTTGCAGGAGCAGAAATCCGGCGCCAAGGGCGACGCCCAGCTTGCGCCAGAGTGGATCGTGATCAGTTCCCAAAAAATCTCTCATGTGGGTGCGGCCGGGGCCAGCAGCCGTTTCATGCGTTCGGTGGCGGCCACCAGGTTCGCCCGGATGCCGGGCTCCCAGGCAGAGTGGCCCGCGTCGGGCACGATCACGTACTCGGCCTGCGGCCAAGCTCGTGACAGATCATCGGCGGAGACGATCGGACAGACCATGTCGTAGCGACCTTGAATGATGATGCACGGAATGTGTTGCAAGCGATCGATCCGATCCAGTAGTGCGTTTGGCGGCAGGAAGATCTGGTTCGAGAAATAATGGGCCTCGATGCGGGCCAGCCCCAGGGCAACGTTGTCGCCAGCGAAATAGGCCACGGTGTCGGGGCTGGGGAGCAGGGTGGAACAGGCCCCTTCATAACTGCTCCAGGCGCGCGCGGCCGGCAGATGCACCGTGGGGTCCGGGTGGTTCAGGCGATGGGTGTAGGCAAGCAGGAGGTCAGCGCGCTCAGCCGCTGGCACTTGGCCGGCAAAGGTACGCCAAGCCTCCGGGAAGACGTGCCGCATGCCCTGGAGGAACCAGTCGATCTCCAGTGGGCGGCAGAGGAAGATCCCGCGCAGCACGAAGCCCAGGCAGCGCTCGGGGTGGGCCTCGCCGTAGGCCAGGGCCAGTGTGCTGCCCCAGGATCCACCGAACACCAGCCACTGCGCGATGCCCAGGCTCTCGCGCAGCCGCTCCATATCCGAGACCAGCAGGGGCGTGGTGTTGTCCCGCAATTCCCCGTGGGGCTGCGAGCGACCGGCGCCGCGTTGGTCGAAAACGACGATACGGTAGAACCGCGGATCAAAAAAACGCCGGTGCCCACTGCTGCTACCGGCACCGGGGCCACCGTGCAGGAACACGACGGGGGCGCCGGCTGGATTGCCCGACACTTCCCAGTACATCTGGTGGAGGGCGTCGAGTGCCAACAAGCCGCTTTGTGTGGGCTCGATCTCGGGAAAAAGTTCGGTCCGGCTGCTGCTCACCGGCGCGCGGCTAGCGGCTGCGAGGCGGACATCGGCTCTGATCATCCTCGCCCCCTAACGCCGTTGCAGTTCAAAGCCCCCTCGGCGCAGCCGCTGGAGCAGGCCGTTGGGTCCCACAAGGTGTAGCGAGCCCACCGCCACGAAGTGCGCTGTCGGGCCGGCGAGAATCCCGTCCAGGCGCTGGGCCATGGCTTCGTTGCGCTCGTCGAGCAGGCGCCGGTTTAATTCCTCCGCGAGCGCCGGGGGCAACTGGGCATCCATGTGCTCTATCTGGGCTTCCATGGCCGCCGGATCGCCACGGGTCCAGGCCTGCAGGAGATCGGTCAGGTCCGCGACAGCGCCACCGCCGTCGATGCTGTCCAGTGTTGCGCTCAGCATGGCCGTCTGCAACTCGGGTGAGAAGCTATCCAGTAGCGCGGCCTGTTGTTCAAAGGACTCCAGTTCCACCAAGGTCTTGCCCCGCGCTTGCGCTTCGCGCGCCAGATGCAGGTCGAGTCCCTGTGCGGGGTCGTAGCCCTGCCGCTCGGCCACCATCAGCGTTAGCAGCGTGCCCAGCCAGTTGGGCCGAAAGCGCGCCGCCACCTCCGCTGGCAAGCCCACGCCCGGGCTCGTGCGCAGGACGTGTTCGAAGACGCCCGCAGGGACATGGTCGGCCAGGCCCTCGCCCGGTGGATAGGTCATCAAGCGCGCGATGGCTGTCATGTCCATGCGCGTTGGGTCGAGTTCGAGCGCCACGGCCGGGCAGGCATCGAATGCCTCCCGCACACTCGCTGGCAGCGGGTAGAAGCTGGCGGTACCGATGTGTACGGTGCCGAAGAGGAATAGGCGCGTGGTCGGCGAGCGTACTTCCCACAGGAGCGGCGTGAACGTCGCCCCCTGCGCCGCAAGGGCGCCTCCGGTCCCGCACAGCAGCAATGCGAACAACAACCATGCCCAGCCCCGTCTTCCGGCCCGCCATTCCATACGCATTCCCTCTCCCCGGACGGCTGATATCAGCCTCGCGGCAGTCTACCAGAGGCGCTTGGCCCGAGACTCCACTGGGGTGCCGCCTGTTGCAGCGCGTATAATGGGGAATCTGCCCAAACTCCCCGGAAAACCCCCCATCGATGGATCCCACGCTGCGCACCTCCGCCCTCGACTACCACCGGCTGCCCAAGCCGGGCAAGATCTCGGTAACCCCCACTAAGAGCCTGATCACTCAGCGTGACCTGGCACTGGCTTACTCGCCGGGCGTCGCCGCTGCCTGCGAGGAGATCGTCGCCGACCCGGGCAACGCGCGGCACTATACGGCGCGCGGCAACCTCATCGGGGTGATCACCAACGGCACGGCAGTCCTTGGTCTGGGGCCCATCGGACCGCTGGCAGCCAAGCCGGTTATGGAGGGCAAGGCGGTCCTGTTCAAGAAGTTTGCCGGCATCGACGTCTTCGACATCGAAATCGACGAGCGCGATCCCGAGCGCCTGGTGGAGATCATCGCCAGCCTGGAGCCGACCTTCGGCGGCATCAACCTGGAGGACATCAAGGCCCCTGAGTGCTTCCACGTGGAGCGCGAACTGCGCAAGCGGCTGAAGATCCCCGTGTTCCACGACGACCAGCACGGCACCGCCATCATCGTCGGAGCCGCGGTTCTCAACGGACTCAAGGTGGTGGGCAAAGAGATTGGCAGCGTGCGCCTGGTCTGCTCCGGGGCTGGGGCTGCCGCGCTGTCCTGCCTCGACCTCTTAGTTGGACTGGGGCTCGAGCGCCGCAATATCACGGTCACCGACATCAAGGGCGTCGTCTACGAGGGCCGCACGGAAGAGATGGATCCCTTCAAGGCGCGGTATGCCGTTGCCACGGCCGCGCGTACCCTGGGCGAGGTGATCGACGGTGCAGACATCTTTCTTGGCCTCTCGGCAGGCGGTGTGCTCAAGGCGGAAATGGTCAAGCGGATGGGGACTCGGCCGCTGATCCTGGCGCTGGCCAATCCGAACCCGGAGATCCTGCCCGAGGAGGCCAAGGCGGCCCGGCCCGATGCACTGATTGCCACGGGCCGCTCGGATTACCCGAACCAGGTCAACAACGTATTGTGCTTTCCGTTCATCTTCCGTGGCGCGCTCGACGCGGGCGCGAGCAGCATCACCGAGGAGATGAAACTTGCCGCCGTGCGGGCCATCGCAGAACTCGCCCAGCAGGAGCAGTCCGCCCTCGTGGCCGTGGCCTATGGCGGCACACCGAACCTCTCCTTCGGACCCGAGTACCTCATCCCCAAGCCCTTCGATCCGCGTCTGATTGTTAAGATCGCCCCCGCGGTGGCGCAGGCGGCGCTGGAGAGTGGGGTGGCCACGCGTCCGGTGGAGGATCTCGACGCCTATCGCGAGCAGTTGACGCAGTTCGTCTACCACTCCGGGCTGATCATGAAACCGGTGTTCGAGGCGGCCAAAAAGCAGCCGCGCCGGGTCGTGTTCTGCGAAGGCGAGGACGAACGCGTGTTGCACGCCGCCCAGACCGTGGTGGACGAGGGGCTGGCTTACCCCATCCTGGTGGGGCGCCCGGAGGTGATCGAGTCGCGCTTGGAACGTCTGGGGTTGCGCATGCGCCCGAACAAGGAATTTGAACTGATCAACCCCAACAATGACTCGCGTTTCCGCGACTATTGGCAACTGTACCACTCCCTTATGCAACGCCGCGGCGTGACCGTGGAGGTGGCCAAGCGCGAGGTGATCCGGCGCCCGACGCTGATCGGCGCGCTCATGGTGCGTCTGGGAGCCGCTGACGCCATGATCTGTGGCACCTACGGCGAGTATGCCACGCACCTCCAATACATAGCCGCCGCAGTGGGCCTGCGCGCGGGAGTGAACCAGTTCGCCGCCATGAACCTCCTGCTGCTGCAGGAACGCACGCTGTTCATCTGCGACACCTACGTGAACCCGGACCCCAGCGCGGAGCAGTTAGCGGAGATCACGCTCCTGGCAGCGGAAGAAGTTCAGCGCTTTGGCATGACGCCCAAGGTGGCCCTGCTATCACACTCCAACTTCGGTAGCGCCCGCACGAGTTCAGCGGGCAAGATGGCCGAAGTGCGCGCCCTGCTCGAAGTACGCGCCCCGCATCTGGAGGTGGAGGGGGAGATGCACGGGGATGCGGCGCTCTCCGAGGAGATCCGCTTGCAGGCCTTCCCCAACTCCCGCCTCACCGGCGAGGCGAATCTGCTCATCATGCCGACCCTGGATGCCGCCAATATCTCCTTCAACCTGCTCAAGGCAGTCGCCGGTGAAGGGATTACCATCGGTCCTATCCTGTTGGGTGCTGCGCGCACCGTGCATATCGTCACGCCGACCGCCACCGTGCGGCGACTCGTCAACATGACCGCGCTCGCTGTGGTGGACGTCGCTTCACAGCGCTGACACAGTGCCATCTTCGGGTGGCCGGAGGGGGTTCCGTGGATCGAGTGGCGCTGGTGACAGGAGGCAACCGGGGCCTCGGCCTGGAAATCTGCCGCCAGTTGGCGCGCCGGGATATCCGTGTGATCCTGAGCAGCCGGGACGCGGTGGCCGGGGCGCAGGCGGCGGAGATCCTGGCGCGAGAAGGCCTGCGGCTTAGCGTGCACTGCCTGGACGTGTCCTCGGCAGCGGACGTCAAGCTCTTGGGCGAGCGCCTGAGCGACGACTTCGGCCGCTGCGACATTCTGGTGAACAACGCGGGCATGAGGTTGGGGGATGCCGATGCCGGCATCCTGGATGAGACCGGCGAGGGCCTGCGGGAGGCGCTGGCGGTCAATCTCGTGGGTGCCGTGTGTGTCGCCCAGACCGTGGCCCCGCTGATGGTGCGGCAGGCTTACGGCCGTGTGGTCAACGTCTCCAGTTCCCTGGCTCAACTCGCGACCATGGGCAACACCCATGCCGCTCACCGGCTGTCCAAGGCCGCGCTCAATGCGGTTACGCTGATGCTCTCGCAGGCCCTCGCGGGTAGCGGCGTGCTGGTCAACTCCATGTGCCCGGGTGCCCAGGCCTTGGCGGCTGAGGGCAGTGACGCGCCCGTAGGCTGGGAATCCGCGGCGGACACCGCGATCTGGTTGGCGACCTTGCCGAAGGACGGGCCTACGGGCGGGTTTTTCCGCGACCGCAGGCCGATGGCTTGGTAAGCGACTCCCGTTGCTTACTTCAGGCCTAGGATCGCCTTGGCCTTGCCTAGGACTTCCACCGACTCGGCGTGCTTGCCGGCCTTGTGCAATTCCGCACCCTGCTCACGGTACTGCTTAATTTCCGTGAGTTGGGCCTCGCTCAGTTTGGGCTTCTGCGCCAGCGCCTCGTCGATGGCCTTCATATCGATGGGGCAATGAAAGGCAAAGGCGCTGCCGCAGGTCAGGGCCAGTCCGAGTCCGAGCGCGATGCAAAGTTTTTTCATGGGGGTTCTCTCCAGTTGGGTGCCACGTGCCGGCGGGGGGCCTAGCCTCGGGCGATCCGGTAAAATGATACCCTGCAAGGAGGCAACGGGAAATGCATCCATGGAAGTATCGATGATCACGCCGCGCTGGCTCGCCGCTCGCCTGCAAGGCTTGGCTGCGGCGCAACTCGACGAGCCCGGCTTCGCCCGTTACTTCCACCCACCTGGCCGCGAGGTGGTGGCGGCAGCGGTGTTGGTGCCGTTGGTCAACCGGGTGGGCGGCATGACCGTCCTGCTCACCCAGCGCACCCGCCATTTGACCGACCATGCGGGACAGATCAGTTTCCCCGGCGGTCGAGTGGAGCACTCGGATGCGGACCGGGCAGCGACGGCACTGCGTGAGGCCGAGGAGGAGACAGGGCTCTTGCCCTCGCGCGTCACGGTCGTTGGGCAGTTGCCCGACTATGACATCCATACGGGCTTTCGCGTCACGCCCGTGGTGGGCTGGGTGGAACCCCCCTTGGAACTGGCGCCCGATCCCTTCGAGGTGGAGGAAGTTTTTGAGGTTCCGCTCGATCTGGTGCTCGGCGCGGAGAACTACGAGCGCCACAGCGACGACGTGGGTGGACGCCGGCGCAACTACTACGCGCTGCCCTACGGCGGGCGGCGCATCTGGGGCGCCACCGCGGGCATGCTTTTCACCCTTCACCGGGCTCTGGAGGCAGGGCGCTCAGAACTATGGGCGCAGCCAAGCCTCCCGTGACGCCCGCGGTGCGCGCACTGCGCGAGGCCGGGGTCAGTTTTACCGACCACCTCTATGCCTACGAGGATCGGGGCGGCACGGCGGTGTCTGCCCGCGAACTAGGGGTCGATGAGCACGCGGTGGTGAAAACGCTGGTCATGGAGGACGACCGGCGGAACGCGCTGTTGGTGCTCATGCATGGCGATTGCCAGGTGTCCACGCGCGAGTTGGGGCGCCAGATTGGCGCTCGCACCATCGTCGCCTGCACGCCGGAAGCCGCCAACCGGCACACGGGCTATCTGGTCGGCGGGACCTCACCCCTGGGGACGCGGCGGCCGCTACCGGTTTATTTGGAGCGCTCCATCCTGGATCTGCCGCGCATGTACCTCAACGGGGGCAAGCGCGGCTATCTGGTGGGACTCGCGCCCCTTGAATTGCAGCGGGTACTGGAACTCGTACTGGTGGATGTGGCTGTGCGCCAGGACGCAATAGACAATCAGGAGCGGGCACGGGCCCGCTCGAACGAAAAGGAACACCGATGACTCAGCATGTCACGCAACACGTCGAACCCGACCGCGAGGTCGCGATGCTCCGCAGCGAACTGGAGATGCTGATGGGAGAGCGACGCGCGCTCCTGCACGCGGTGGGCGCAGCTGCTGTTTTCGTCGCCGTCATGGATTCGCACTCCCTGCCCCCGGACAGCTACGAGTCCGCTGATAAGCTCGCCATCGCCATCAACGGCCTGCCTGAGGAGACGCTGCGCGACGCACTGGAATTGGTCCGCGCCGACGGCGACGCCCCCGACGGCGACGCCCCCGGCGGGAAAGCCGCCTGAAAATTCCCAGCGCATGCCCGTCATCCCAGGGATGCAATAGAATCGTGGCTTGCCGCGACTGCGGTGCCGACTCCGGGCCCCGGTGGGGAGCCTGACCATCTGCCATGGCCATCTTCTGTCTGCTCGCTGCCCTTGCTCTGGAGCAACTGCGTCCAGCAGCCCCTTGGCTCGCGCCACTGCTCGCGGGCTTCCGGCGCTACTCGCTGAGCGTCGCAACGAGCCTCAACGCCGGACGCCGTTCCCAGGGGGTGGTCGGGTGGCTGGTGGCAGTGGTGCCCTGGGTATTGATCTGCCTCCTGGTGCACGTGCTCCTGGGGGTCGTAAGCGGGATTGCCGCCTTCGGCTGGAATGTACTGGTGCTGTTTCTCTGCCTCCGCTGGAAACCCACCAGCCAGGCGCTGATGGTCATCTTCGATTCCCTCGAACGCGCGGATCCCGAGACCGCACGCGCCAGCCTCGAGGCGCTACGCGGCGAGACCCTCGAGGGTACCGAGGACCGCGAACTGGCCGCGCTGGCGGTGGAAACCGGCATCACGCTCGCCTGCCGGGAACTCTTCGGTGTGTGCCTGTGGTTCGCACTGCTGCCGGGGCCCACAGGCGCCGTGCTCTACCGGCTCTCGAGCGAATTGCAAAGGGCCTGGGGTGAGCGCCGGGACGAGGAGTTTCGGGAGTTCGGCCGCTTCGCCCGGCAAGCCTTCTGGGTGCTCGACTGGCTGCCGCCGCGGGTAGCAGCCGTGGGCTTCGCGGTGGCTGGGGATTTCGAGGGGGCGGCCTACTGCTGGCGCACCCAGGCCAGTGCCTGGCCTGATCCCCACCAAGGGGTCGCCCTAGCCGCCGGGGCAGGCGCTCTGGCTGTGCGCCTCGGTGGTCCCCGCAAGCGGGGCTTGGAACTGGAATACCGGGCCGAACTCGGCGTCGGCGAATGGGCCGACTCGAGCAGCGTTCACAGCGCAAACCTCCTGCTCTGGCGCACCCTCCTGGTCTGGCTCGCGGTCGTCCTCTTGGTGACGCTCGCGGCCTGGGCCGGGACCTGAGCCGAGCGCCATCGGCTTGGAGTTTTTCGGGTTCGGCGGATCGCCGGAGCGCAACGCCCAGGCGCTGGAGGAGCGGGCGCAAGGCCCGATAAACCGCCGCTGTGGCCAAGGCCGATGCGGCCAGGCTCGCCCAACGGCCCTAACCGCGGCTTCAGCGGTGCGGTGCCGCTGGCCCCGCGCGCCAGGCGACTTCCGCATCGTTCCAGGCATCCAGCGGCTGCAGGTCCGGCACCCACGCCAGTCCGGATTTCCCGTCCGAGGAGCGCGCCTCGGGCGAAACCACCACGTCGAGTAGGGCGGGTCGGTTGGCCAGCGCCAGGGCGATGGCTCCGGGTAGGTCCTCGACCCGCTCGACGCGCTGGGCGTGCATACCGAAGGCGCGTGCCATGGCGGCATGGTCTGCGAACTGCAACCGTGTGCCCACCACCTTGCCGTGCGTGTCAGTCTGGTCGTGCACTTCGATTTGCCACGCCCCGTTGTTCGCCACCACCACGAGTACGGGGGCTTGGTGGCGGACTGCGGTGTCGATTTCCATGGCGTTGAAGCCGAAGGCGCCGTCCCCGGTTGCTACGACCACCTGTCGGCCCGGCAGGGCCAAGCTCGCGGCGATGCCGAAGGGCGTGCCGATGCCGATGCAGCCCAGCGATCCGGGGTCCAGGTAGGTGGCGCAGTTGAGGCCGACACGGGCAAAACTCAAAAAATCCCCCCCGTCAGCGATGATCACCGCATCGGGGTCGAGTTGCTTTTGCAACTCAGCTAGAAGGCGGTTGGGGTGAATCCGGCCGACGCTGTCGCTGGCGGCGCTGCCCATGGAATCGCGAAGCTTCTGTGCGCGTTCCTCGTGGCGGACGCGTAGCTCCCCGGCCCAGGCCCGGTCCGTGGCCGGAGCCCGGCCTGCGCCCCAGCGTACGAGCGCTTCGAGTGCGGCGGCTGGTTGAGCGAAGACCTCGGCGGCGCCACGGCGGTTGTCGCGGATCTCCGAGGCGGTGTCGCCCAAGCGTACGAAGCGTGCAGCACCGAACACCGCTGGCGAGCCGTAGGCCAATTGGAAGTCCAGCCGGCGCCCGACCGTCAGCACCACGTCGGCTTGTCCCAGGACTGCCCCGCGCATGGCAGCCACCACGCTGGGGTGCTCGTCGGGGATCATTCCCTTGGTCTCGCCCGTATCCAGATAGGGTGCTCCGAGGGCATCGAGCAGCGCGCCCAGCGGCGCGGCCGCGCCGCGGGCACCACGGCCGCTGATGACCAACGGCCGGCGGGCCGACCAGAGCAGTTCACCGGCCGCGGCGATGTCTTCCTCGCGAGGGGGAATGGCCGGCCTTGGCTTCGCCCGGAAGTGTTCGTCGAGTTGCAGGGCGACAGGCACTTCCGCGCGCAGCGTGTCGGTGGGGAAATCCAGGTACACGGGGCCGGGCTCACCCCCTTGCCCGAACGCTCGCGACACCGCCTCGTCGAGTTCCTGCAACACCAGCGGGGCCTCCCAGACGGTGCGCGCGTAGCGCACGATGGGTCGCACCATGTCGACGTGCGGCAGGTCCTGCAGTGCGCCGCGATTGTCCTGCGCACGCGGCGGTCGCCCCGATAGCACCAGCACCGGTGCGCGCGCGATGTGTGCGTTGGCGATCCCGGTGATCGCATTGGTGACGCCCGGCCCAGCCGTCACCAGCGCCACCCCCAGTTTCCCGGTGAGTTCGCTGTGCGCGTGCGCCATGTAAACCGCTGCGCGCTCGTCGCGAACGTCGATGATGCGAATGCCCTCCGCATCCGCCTGCATCCAGATGGGCATGATGTGACCCCCGCACAGCGCGAATAGGCGGTCGACACCTCGGGCCTTGAGGAATCGGGCGATGACGCTGGCAGCGCAGTTGGCGGACAGTGGCGGAGCTTGCATGGTGTTGGGGTTCCTAGGGCAGGGCGCGTTAGCGCCGGGTCGCTTTTTTAAGGGGGCGCAGGTCGATGGCACCCGGTTCCCGGCGCGGGTCTGTGCCAGGCGGAAAGATGTGTATTTTCTGCACCTTCGCCGATGTGCCCGTGGGCAGATGGTCGACGAAGAGTATCCAGCCGGGTGCCTTGAAGTAGGCCATGCGTTCGTTGCACCAGGCGAAGAGTTCGCGCGCCAGCGCCTCGCCGGCGCTCTCGTCTTTCACGGCTTGGCGCGGAATCACGCAGGCCATCACTTCCTCTTCGCGCACCTCATCGGGAGCTGCTAGAACAGCCACCTGCCGCACGGACTCGTGGAGCGTCAGGCAGGCCTCCACTTCGGCCGCGGCAATATTCTCGCCGGAGCGCCGGATGATGTTCTTTTTCCGGTCCACGAAATGAAAGATCCCTGAGGCATCGACCTTGACTATGTCGCCCGTGTGGAACCAGCCGCCACGCCAAGCCTCGTCCGTGGCCTCGGTATTTTTGAGATAGCCGGAGAAGAAACCCTTGCGCGGGGTTTCTCCGCTATGGCGAACGACCAGTTCGCCCGCGGCCTCCCGCGGCACCTCCTGGCCCTGCTCGTCCACCGCGCGCGCCGCGACCCAGGCATTGGGCCGTCCGAAGGCGCGCGTGTGGAGCAGGCGGGGTTCGTGGTTATCGCTGATGAGGCGGCCCGTCTCCGTCATGGCCCACATCTCTACCACCGGGAAGCCGAAGCGCTGCTCAAAAAGCTCGTGCTGGCTGGGCTCCACCCCTGCGCACAGGGCGAAGCGCACCTGATGCGCGCGCTCCTCCGCCGTGGGCGGTAATTTGAGCAGGATGTTGGGGATGATGCCCTGGAATTGCGCGGCCGTGGCATCGGTTGCCACGAGGTCTCGCCACCAGGTGCTGGCGTGAAAGCGGTCCGGAAAGATCAGGCAGCCGCCGTTTTGCAACAATGCCGGCGCGGACACGGACAGGCAGTTGGCGTGGTGCAGTGGGAGCGGGTTGTACAGGCGCTCCTGGCCTTCGCGCATGGCAAGTCGGCCACCTAAGGCCAGGTAGCAGGCGCCGAAGCTGTGGAAGTACTCGTTGCTGAGTATGCAGCCCTTGGGGCGTCCGGTGGTGCCAGAGGTATAGAGCAGAGCCGCCTCGGTGTCGGCCCCCGGCGTGCCGGCAATCGGGTCGCGCCGGGGCGTGGGCGGGTTGGCCGGGAAGTCGTCGAAGTCCACCACGGGGACGCTTGGGGCCAAATCACTCACCAGCGACTGGATCTCCAGCAGCCGGGGGCCGACACACACCACCAGGCCAGCTTCGGAGTGCTCGATCACGAAGCGCAACTCGTCACCGCGATGGTCTGGGTTGAGCGGCACGACGCTCACACCTAAGGCGTTGAGCGCGTAGTAGTGGAAAAAGAACTCGGGGCGCTGGTCAAAGAGGATAGCCACGCGCTGCCCCAGTCCGAAACCCGCCCGCTCATAGACACCTTTGAGCTCCTCTGTCGCGGCAAGGGTCTGCGCCCAGGTCCGCTCCCAACCGCCAGGATGATAGGCCCGGCCGGGCATGGGGGGCACGCAATAGGCGGGCCGCTGCGCGTGGCGCTGCGTGGTGGTGAGCAGGGTCTCGTAGAGGGTGCCGTGGGTCATCGCATTCATGGGGCGCTCGGGGCTCAGGGGATTCGGGGTTTGTCTGTGGCCGTTCGGGTGGCACGATCGCGTGGGCGTCTGCCGGGCCGTGATGGAGGGGTGGGGGCGGCCAGGGGTCGCTGTGCGAGCCGCAGGGCGAGGGTCTCACCCGCTAGGGCGATGTGATGCCGGGCCCGTTCCTCGGCCAGCGCGGCGTCGCCGCGAGCCACGGCCTGTAGGATCGCGGCGTGCTGGTCCCAGATCTCGCCCGGGGTTTCTCCGTTGAGCAGGACCTCGCCCATCACGCGGCGCAGGTAACTCCAGTGGGGCGCGCTGGTTTCTGCGATGAGCGGATTGCCCGACAGGCTATAGAGGAAAAAGTGGAAATCCATGTCGGCCGCGATCATGCGCGCGATGGAGCCGCTGGCGACCGCCTCCCGGCCACGCTCGATGAAGCCCGGGCCTTCGCGCTCGGCGGTGCCACTGTCCCGTGCCGCAGCCCTTGCACTGGCGAGCCCATCGAGCAGGCCGCGCAGGTCGTAGAGATTGCTGACAAACTCCTGCTCCAGCGGGGCCACCATAAGTCCGCGCCCGGGGGCATCGCGCAGAAGTCCATGGCTGCGCAGCAATAGCAGCGCTTGCTGCACCGGTTGCCGGGAGACACCCAGCGACTCGGCCAAGTCCTCCTGAATCAACCGGCAATCCGATCCGAAGCGCCCCGCGGAGATCTCCGAGAGGATAGCTTCATAGACTTGATCCACCAGGGTGGCCTGAGGGGCGAGCGTGCGCATGGACAAAACGTCGGGCTAATGGGGAAGCAATAATAGCATTCTGAATTCAGAATTCAACCATCTGTCGCGAAGTTTCCTGCCGATGGCCCGGGTGCAGGGCACCCGGGCGAGCAGTACCGTGGATCACGCGCCAGGACTTCCCTTACGCAGGACGCCCACCAGGCCGGACATCGCCCGCTCGAAGAGCGGCACTTCCTCCACCAAACTCACCTTGCCGCTGCGGAAATCCCGCGTCAGTTGGTAGAGCGAGCACTCCGCCACCTTCGCCCCTTGCCGGTTGAGGAACAGATAGGTGCCCTTCAGCGGGCTGATGAAAGAGAGCTTGGCGGGGCGACGGAGGTCGAGCTCCTCGTCGAGAAATTCCACCCAGGTGCCCTCCTTCAGTCCCTGCACCAAGTCCACGTACTTGTCCTTACCGCCCAATGGACGCTCGCTCCGAGCGCCCGCCGCCAGGCTCGACGGCAGCGCTCCGGGCACATCCGACAGGTCGATCTCCTCCACTTCCATATCGCCGTCGCCGAAGGGGTTCTTGATTTTGAGAGGATTGATCAACTGGTGGTCGGAGTCCTCGGTGGCCGCTTTGACGGTCGGCGTAGCCGCCGGGCGCATAGGTTCGGCCGGACGCGACGCAGCACCGGTAGGTTTCGGCGTGGCCAGCGCCGGCGTGACCGGGGCCGGGCCAGTGGGGGGCGCGATACGGCCAGCAATGGCCGCGGGGGACTTGGCGGAGGCTTTATCCGTGGAGGCGACTGTGGCCGCTGACTTTGCCACCGGGGCTGGCTTCGTGGCTGACCCCGCGGACGCCGGATCGCTCGCCGGCGGCGGCGGGGCCAAGGCGATCTCTTGGGCTGGGACCTCTGCCGGGGCAGCAGGCTTGGGCGTCGACATCTTGGGTGCGGGCGCGGCCGCTTGCGCGCCCGACGCTGGCACCGCCGGCACCGCTCCGGACGTCGGTGTCGGCGCAGGCCTTGCCGCCGCTAGCGTCGGGGGTGGCGTCAGCGGCAGCTGCGGCGCGTCGCGTCCGGGAAGCGCCGGTGCCGAGGAACTGAGGCGGGCGGGCTGCGCCACGCTCGCCGCGGGCACGGACGAAGGCGTACCGGGCGTCGGGGAGGGCGCGCCGGGGAGGGGGGAGAGCGCAGCATCCGGGGCCTTGACTTCGGGACGGACACCCGCGGGCGCCAGCGGCGCATCGGGTGCCCGGGCCACCGGTGCCGAGGCAGCCACACGGGTGGGTTGCGGCAAACTCGGCGCGGGCGTCGGCGTGTTGGGTGTCGGCGAGAGCGTCGCATCCCTCGCTGTGACGTCCAGTCGGGCACCCAGGGGCGCGAGCGCCACGCGTGCCAGGGAACTCACGCCTGCGGGCGGCGCCAGATTCGGTGCAGGCACCGGCGTAGACGCTGGCGTGCTGGGCATCGGATGGAGCGGAACCTCACGGGCCGTGACCCCGGGCCGGACACCGGCGGGCGCCACTGGGGCGTGGACTTCTGGAGCCAGTGGTGCCGAGGAATCGACCGATGCAGCCTGGGGCAACGTGGGCGCGGGTACGGGCACGGGGGTCGCCGTAAGTAGCCCGGACGCTATTACGTGGACCGGTGGCGTGGCCGCGAGCGAGGAAGGCGCTGTGGCGACGGGTTGGGGGAGAGGCGGGTGCCCTGGTGCGAGGTGCGAGGCCAGCGGCACGGCGGAGTGGACGGTTCCACCGTCGGTGGTCGCGAGGCTGGCAGTGGCGTCATGCGCCGGTATCGGTGCCGATGGCTCACCCTGGATGACCCGAGTGTGGCAGCGCATCAGGCTGCTGAAGAATCCCCTGCGGGCGTCCTCATCGGTGCCCACCAGGCGCATTCCCGCTTCCAGACGTTTGAGCAAGGCCGGCAAGGCGAGCGCCAGCCGCCGCCGCTCCTCCGCGGTATTGCGTGGCACTAGGCTCCAGACGAGCCCGTCCATGGTGTCGACCGCGTTCTTCCAGGCGGCGCTGTCCGTGCCCTGGCGGTAGTGCACCATCGCCAACAGGCGAAGCCACTGCTCGCAAAGGAAGCGCCAAACCAACTTTGGCACCGGGCCTGCGTCGGCACGACGGCGTACTTCGTCGCGCGCCGCCTGCTTGGATGCGTCGAGGCGCTCCTTCTCCTCGATCTCCTGGGCAGCGCGGCGGCCCTCCGCCTCGGCCCGCTCGTTCTCCGCGGCGATGACGGTCTGCAGGTCCTCGAGCAGCTTGTCAAAAATCGAGATGTCGTCGGCGAACTGGTCGAGTAGTCGCTCGACGACGCCCTCCAGATCCTTGTACAACGGGGTGGTTTCGTCGAAGCTCTCGGGCAGCCCGAGACCCAGATGGCCCAGCAGGTCGAGCATCTGCCGCGCGGGGTGGTTCTTGCGGCTGAAAAATCGCTTGTCGAGAACAGCGACCTTGAGAACCGGGATCTGCATCCGCCCGATCAGACTCTTGAGGCTGCTGGGAATGCGCTTATCTTCGAGGATGTGGTCGAAGAGCATAGACACGATGTCCAGCGTCATGCCGTCCATCTGGTCGACGCCGTCGCTCACGGCGGTGCCTTGGAGGCTGCGCAGCACGTTCGTCGTGCCCGCCCGAAGCGTGCTCTGGTCGAAGGGTGCCGAGCCCGCGGCGAAGAGGCCGAGATCCCCTTGCTGAATCCGCGTAAGCGAAGCGATGACCTCCGCAAGCGTCACTGGGGTGGCCGGGGCGGTCGTTGACGTGCCGCTCATCCCACCAGCCACTGGGATCGCGAGCCCGGCGGCAACAGGGTCGCCAACTCCCGGGCCGGCGGGTAAGCCAGGGCCGGCACGGTTCGCCAGTCCGTTCAGCGAGAGTAGTTGCTGCAACGTGGCGTAGAGGTCACCTTCGGCGGTGCCGCCACCGCCCCAGTCGCCCTGGGCCGCTGGCGAGGCGGCCGGGGAACCCGCTTCGGCCGACGCAGGGGTGCCGGCCGCACTGCCTGCTGGGCGGGCGCTCCCGCCGCTACGGCGGATGCCACCCAGTTTGAGGCCGGGGAGCACCTGGCGCTGCACGAGATGGGTGTTGATGTCCTTGTAAACGCCCAGGATGTCCTTGAAGACGTGATCATCGAATAGCTTGAGGATGATCATCTTGACCTTCAGGTTCTCCTCGATCTGCCGGCAGGCCTCCTGGAAGGCATTGCAGATCGCATGGGGGCTGAGTGGGTTGTCGTCTGCGTTGAGGTCCGCATCCTTGAGCAGGACGCCGATTCGTTGGTCGAGCGCAGAGAGCTCCGCTTCGGCGGACTGCCGGAGCTTGTGGGCGATGTCGTTGATTTTAAGCGTCTGCTGCAACTCTGAGTCATCGACCAGCCCGAGTTGCAGTTCCTCGCCTGCGAGTTGGCTGAAGCTACTGCCCGCCTTGTGCTCGCCCCGGGCGCGGCGGGCGAATTCCTCGCGAAAGCGCTTGTTGAACTCCGCCTCGATGATCTTGCGGTCGTGCCCCGCACGCGCCTTGCCTTCGAGGTAGAGGTTGCGGGATTCGTGGTCGGTGGAGGCCTCGGCCAGGGCCCAGAGGGTGTCCTCGACCTTGTCGAGCATATTGCTCAGCGATTCGCCAAGCCGCTCCAGCGCGATATCACGCACCTGCTCTAGGACCTTGTCCGAGTCAGGGATGCCGCCGGATTCGTTCGCGTAATCGCGCATCGGGACCACGTTGGATAGATTTGCAGCCATGCTCCCCCCCGTCTGAAACCTCACCGCGCTGGCGGCTGACGCCTTCGCCGTGCGTGCCCAAGATGGCCGGAGGCCGCTCGCCACCAGAACGGGGAGCAGAGTAGACAGGAATCCCATGGGGGCGCCGTGACCGAGCGGGGATCCCGTCGGCTGGCTTCCACTGGTAATCCCGCTGCCCTAGAATCCCCCCTGGGACCCCTTAGACCGGTGACTTTGCGTCCCCATCTTTCGATGGGTTTGCCCTTTTCAGTTCCTGACAGACACCCCAGCGGGGTGGTGCCAGTGCTGGTTCGGATTCGGTGCCGAACCAACTCTTACTCTCCTATATCAGCACAGTCCGGAGAAACTTTAGCAGTTTCATGGACTGCCGCTCCTGCTATAGGTCAAACAGGCTGTCGACCTTGGCGGCACAGATAAAGTCGTTGTTGGACAGGCCGCCAATGGCGTGCGTGATGTAGCCGACGCGGCATTCCCGGTAGCCCACCGCTAGATCGGGATGGTGATCCTCCCGGTGGGAGAGCCAGGCCACGGCGTTGACGAAGGCCATGGTCTCGTAGTAATTGGTAAACGTGAAGGTGCGGCTCAGTAGCCCTGCTACCACTTGCCACCCGGGTAGCCCCGCCACCAGGGGCCGAATCTGCTCGGGGTCAAGGGGGGCGATGCCGCCTTCGCAGGGTACGCAGCGGCCACGGCGCAGGCCGTCGGCGATTTCACTCATAGGGGTGCGTCTCCGGACTAGTGGGCTACACCGCCTTGGAGCCGGTGGATGCGCAGCCCGGCGGGTGGATGGGAATCGTAGAAGGCCGAGTGCAGCGGGTCGGGCGTGAGCGTCGAGGCGTTGTCCTTGTAGAGCTTGACTAGCGCGCTCACCAAGTGCGCTGCGGAACTGTAGCGCGCCGCGTAGGCGTCGGCCTCGAACTCATGCTGGCGGGAGTAGGTCGCCATCAAGGGCTGCAGCAGCAGCGTGAACACCGGCACGACCAGCGCGAAGAGGAGCAATGCCATGGCGTCGCTCGCCGGAAAGGCCACGCCGAGCGCTGGGTAGAACCAGTCGCGGTTCTTCAGCAGCCCGAGTACTCCCAGGAATCCTAGGCTTAGCGCGAAGGTCCAGCCCATGCGGCGGATCACGTGGCGCAGCTTGAAGTGGCCCAGTTCATGCGCCAGGACTGCTTCGATCTCTTCTTCCTGCAGGCGCGAGAGCAGCGTGTCGAAAAAAACGATTCGCTTGGTTTTGCCGAAGCCCGTGAAGTAGGCGTTGCCGTGGGAGCTACGGCGTGAGCCGTCCATCACGAAGAGGCCGCTGGAGCGGAAGCCGCATTTTTGCAGCAGCAACTCGATTCGCTCCTTCAGGGATCCCTCCTGCATGGGCGAGAACTTATTGAACAGAGGGGCGATCCAGGTCGGGTAAACGGCCATCAACAGCAGACTGAAGCCCATCCAGGTCAGCCATACGTAGAGCCACCAGAGCTGCCCCATGGCGCCCATCAGCCAGAGCACGGCCAGCACGAGGGGCAGGCCCAGGAGGGCGCCCACCAGTGCATGCTTCGCTTGGTCGGCCAGCCACATGGGTAAGGTCATTTTGTTGAACCCGAAGCGCGACTCGATGCCGAAGGTGCGCCACAGGTCGAAGGGCAGGTCCACCAGCGCGGACACAAAAACGAAGAGCGCGATCAACAGGGTGCCGCGCAGCAGGGGCGCAGACGCCCAGCCTGCGGCCACGTTGTTCAGGGCCTGCAACAGCCCGCCGAGTGTAAAGGCTAGTAACACCAGCGCGTCCACCACGACGTGTAAACGGCTGAGCCGGGTGCGCGCCACGCTGTAGTCGGCGGCCTTCTGGTGCGCCTCGAGACTGATGTTCGCAGCGAATTCCGCCGGAACACTGGCGCGATGCGCGGCGATGTGCCGGATATGCCGCCCGGCAAGCCAGAGGCGAACGCCCAGAGAAATGGCGAGAAGCACCAGGAAGGCAGCGGTAAATAGAGGCATGGGAGCGTGTCCTGGTCCGGGAGCCTGATCCGGGAGGGTTACCACCGGGGCCCTGCTGTGACAGAATTACAACTGGACGGAGAATTATGGCACAAGATAACAGCAATCATCTCGTCTGGATCGACTTGGAGATGACCGGGCTCAGCCCGGAAAACGATCGCATCATCGAAGTGGCGCTGGTAGTGACCGACCCGCACTTGGAGGTGGTGGCCGAAGGACCCGTATGCGCGGTCCACCAGAGTGACGCCGCACTTGCCGGTATGGACGCGTGGAATACCTCCACGCATGCCAAGTCCGGATTGACGGCCCGCGTGCGCGCATCCCCGGTTAACGAGGCGGAGGTGGAGGGGCAAATGCTCGCCTTCCTGGCCCTGCATGTGCCCAAGGGCGCATCGCCCATGTGCGGCAACTCCGTGTGCCAGGACCGACGCTTCCTTGCCCGGTACATGCCCACACTGGAGGCATGGTTTCACTATCGGAACCTGGACGTGAGTACGCTGAAGGAACTGGCGCGTCGATGGCGCCCGGAAATCATGGCCGGGTTCTCCAAGCACGGGAAACACGAAGCACTGTCCGATATCTATGAATCCATCGCCGAGATGAAGTACTACCGGGAGCACTTCCTCAAGGTCTAGCCCGCTAGAGGCCTAGTTCCTCGCGGCGAGGTAGGGGTCGCTTCAGAAAACGGAAAATAAAGCACGCTAAGCCGGTTGCAGAGGCCGTAGCGGCCTGAACTTGCCCGCGCCGATCCTGGCGCTGCTGCGCCAGGGGTAATCGCCGGTCAGGTTGATATGCTCCCAGCCAAGCGGCGACAGGTGCTGCAACAGTCCGTCATCGACGGGCTGGCCGTGGCCCCGCAAAGCATCCGCAGCCCGCTCCAGATAGACCGTGTTCCACAGCACGACAGCTGCCGTCAACAGGTTGAGGCCGCTGGCCCGGTAGCGCTGCTGCTCGAAACTACGGTCGCGAATTTCGCCCAAGCGGTTGAAGAACACGGCGCGGGCCAGCGCGTTACGCGCTTCGCCCTTGTTCAGCCCGGCATGCACGCGGCGGCGCAGCTCGACGCTTTGCAACCAGTCCAAGATGAACAGCGTGCGCTCGATGCGTCCCAGCTCGCGCAGCGCCACGGCCAGGCCGTTCTGGCGTGGGTAGCTGCCGAGCTTCCTGAGCATCAGCGAGGCCGTCACCGTGCCCTGCTTGATCGAGGTGGCGAGCCGTAGGATTTCGTCCCAATGGGCGCGGACGTGCTTGATGTTGAGCGTACCGCCGATCATAGGTTTCAACGCCTCATAGGCGGCATCGCCCTTCGGGATGTAGAGCTTGGTGTCGCCAAGGTCGCGGATGCGCGGCGCGAAGCGGAAGCCCAAGAGGTGCATCAGTGCAAAGACGTGATCGGTGAAGCCCGCCGTGTCGGTGTAGTGTTCCTCGATGCGCAGATCGGACTCGTGGTACAGCAGGCCGTCAAGCACGTAGGTCGAGTCGCGCACGCCGACGTTCACGACCTTGGTGTGGAACGGCGCGTTCTGGTCGGAGATATGGGTGTAGAACGTCCGCCCTGGGCTGCTGCCGTATTTCGGGTTGATGTGAGCGGTGCTCTCGGCCTTGCTGCCGGTGCGGAAGTTCTGGCTGTCCGACGATGACGTGGTGCCATCGCCCCAATGCCCGGCGAACGGGTGGCGGAACTGCGCGTTGACCAGATCGGCCAGGGCCACCCCGTAGGTTTCATCGCGGATGTGCCAAGCTTGCAGCCAGGCTAGGCCTGCCCATACCCCGTAGATAGGGCTGAACACTGTCGGTCCGGCTCCCTATCCTGGTTGGATGGACAAACAACACCAGATCAAACGCACCCTGGCTCGCCCAGAATCCCTCGACACCATCCGCGCGCTGCTTTGTGCGGACACCGTAGCGCAACGGCGCGGGGCG
>JANXRW010000056.1 GCA_025356655.1 Betaproteobacteria bacterium
CCGCAATTAGCGGGTGGCGATGTACATCGTGACTTCAAAACCAAAACGCATTTCGGTGGCGGCGGGTTTGGTCCACATGGTGATTGTCCTTGACTGATGGGTTGTTTGGGGGACGCCTAGTAAGGCTTCCCGGCAGGAGCACTGCAACCTTGCTTCGGCTATTGCTCCCTTGCTTACATTCACACTATGCGCCACCCGGGCTGGCTTGGGCAGGCAGGAATACTGAAAGAGGGCTCATGATTTCCATGAGTGTTGCCCGGGGCCCTGGCCAGGCGGGCGTAGCCAGGGCCTCCCGCAGGCAGGGCGCGACCCCATAAAAAAAGGGCGGTGGGTTTCCCCTACCGCCCTTTCTACCCCGCGCCGGGTTGCCCCGGCTTGGGACCAACCGCAATTAGCGGGTGGCGATGTACATCGTGACTTCAAAACCAAAACGCATTTCGGTGGCGGCGGGTTTGGTCCACATGGTGATTCTCCTTGACTGATGGGTTGTTTGGGGGACCCCTGGTAAGGCTTCCCGGCAGGAGCACTGCAGCCTTGCTTCAGCCGCTGCCCCCTTGCTCACCTTCACACTATGCGCCACCCGGGCGGGCCTGGGCAGGCAGGAATACTGAAAGGGGGCCCATGATTTTCATGAGTGTTGCCCGGGGCCCTGCCCGACCAAGCGCAGGCAGGGTACGACCCCATAGAAAAAGGGCGACGGGTTTCCCCTACCGCCCTTTCTACCCCACGCCGGGTTGCCCCGGCTTGGGACCAGCCGCGATTAGCGGGTGGCGATGTACATCGTGACTTCAAAACCAAAACGCATTTCGGTGGCGGCGGGTTTGGTCCACATGGTGATTCTCCTTGAGCGTGTTGAAAAAATGAGCAACGGCGTCGAGTAGTGAAACTGGGCTCGGGTTGCGGGTAGCGCTCCACAATCCCTTTGCACATTCACAGTATGCGCACCCCCGCCACGCAAGGCGAGGCAGTAATCCTGAATACGGGCTCATGCTTTTCATGAGAATAGGGGCGGGGAGGGGGAGCGCCCGAGCGGCACGGCGCAGCGCCGGCCGATTTACGCGCCGCTTGGGGTGACCTGCCTGCCCTCTGCCCCGAGCCCCCTCTGTCAGCAGAGTTGCACCACCCGCTGTCGTAATTTTGAAGCAATCCCCAGGCGGTGCTGAGGTGGGGGATGTCGAGGTATTCGAAGCAGAACATGCCCTCGGATGCCTAGCCCTAGTTCCACATCGTCAGGCGCGAGCGCCTTTTCTGGCAAGGGGATGCCGTGGGCGAGCCCACGACGCACGGGTTCGACCGAGGCGGTTTGGGTTTGGGCGTTGGGGCTCCGTGCGCGGCCTGCATTGAATCCGGCCTCCTATGGTACTGCGAACTCTTCCAGGAGCCAGCGCAGGGCCAAAAGCTAGGGCTCGATGAGCCCGGCACGGATGGCGATGATGGCGAGTTCTGCGGAGTTGGAGGCGCCGAGCTTCTGCTTGATGTTGTAGAGGTGGGTGCCGATGGTGCGTGGGCTGAGCGACATCACCTCCGCGATCTCCGCGACGGAGTGACCACGGGCCAATTCCAGGAAGACCTTGAACTCCTTCTCGCTCAGCATGTCGAGCGGACTCTTTTCCCCCGACAGTTGCTGCATGGCCATCTGTTGGGCAATGGAGGGCTCCAGGTAGGTCTTCCCCTGGTGCACTTGCCGGATGGCGCGTATCAATTCCTCGGCCGCGCTGCGTTTGGTGAGGTAGCCCGAGGCGCCCGCCTTCAACACGCGGCGCGCGTGCATGACGTCCTCGTGCGCGGAGAGTACGAGCACACGGGCGGCCGAGTCGCGGGCAAGGATCCGCCCGATGGCCTCGAGCCCGCCGATCCCGGGCATGGATATGTCCATCACCACCACATCGGGCTTGACCTCCGGGTATTGGCGCACGGCCTCCTCGCCGCTCTCGGCTTCGGCCACCACGCTGATGTCGGAGGCACCCTCAAGCAGTAGGCGGAAGCCCATGCGAACCACGGCATGGTCGTCGGCGAGCATCACTCTCACGTTCAGACCCACCCGTATGCCCTCATGGGATCGGGGCTCCCACCGGAACCACCGAATCCGGTGACGCGGCCAGCGGGATGAGGGCGCGCACGCTCAGGCCCTGACCGGGCTTGCTGGCCAGGTCGAATTCCCCGGCCAACGCCTGGACCCGCTCGCGCATGCCCAGTAGTCCGAAGCGAGCCGCCTCCGTGGCGTCACGCTCGCCCAGACCGCGCCCGTTGTCGCCGACGCTCACCTCCAACCAAGGTGCGCCATCGCGTAGCAGTCGGCGCACCGCGATGCGTGCCTGCGTCGCCTCCGAATGGCGCGCCACATTGGTCAGGCACTCCTGCACTACCCGGTAAGCCGTGATGTTGACGGCCTCTCCCAAACTCTTCAGATCACCCTCCAGGCGCAGTTCACAGGCGATGAGGGGATGGCGCTCGCGAAATGCGTTGACGCTCTCCTCCAGGGCGTCGTCCAGGCCGAGATGGTCCAGGGCGCTGGGTCGAAGCTGCCGGATGATGCCATGAACGACATCGTAGATGTGACTGGCCACCTCCACGATGGTGCGCGCGCTGCGGTTGACTTCCGGGGTTTCGGTGGTGCGGTTGGCGATGGCCGTGCCGATGGTTTTGATGGCTGTCACACATTGCCCGAGTTCGTCGTGGAGTTCGCGCGCGATGGACCTCCGCTCCTCCTCCAAGTGGATCTGGATCAGCTGGGTGAGGCGCCGGTTCTGCTGCAGTTCCACCTGCGCCTGCTGGGCACGCTTGTAGGCCGTGATGTCCCGCATGCAGCAGATCTCACCGATGACTTCGTTGCTCGTCGGATCGATCAGCGGGGCGGCCGCCAGCGCAATGTCCACCGTTCGACCGCCACGGGCTTGGCGACGCGTCTCCAGGTTCTCCACTACCCGCTGCTGCTTGATGGCCGCCAGATTGTCCGCCACCTCCTGCTCCAGTCCCGGCGGGGTGAGCAGGGTCGCGGAGCGGCCCAGGATCTCCTCCGAGCTGTAGCCGAACAGCCTTTCTGCCGCCGGGTTCCAGAACGAGACGTTGCCGTCGAGGTCGTGGATGATGATGGCGTCGGATGATTGTTTGGCCACAAGCGCGAGGCGCCGGTTCTCGGCGTAACTCTCCTCCAGCGCGTCGGCCATGCGGTTGAAGGTCGCGCTGATGGCACCGAATTCCGGCAGTGGGAAGGCCGGCAGCCGCACCTCGAAGCGACCACGCTGCATCTCCGAGAGCCCCTGCAGAATCTGCCGCACGGGTCGTAGCGCGTGTCCCAGCAGCAAGAACACCATGCCGTTTAGCAGCACAAACAATGCAAATACCAGCCAGAGCAGGCTGCTCAGGTCGTCCCAGGCGTCGAGCACGGAGCGAGACGCATCGGGGGCGACGTCGATACGCCCGCCGGGGATGAGGATCTCCACCTCTTGCAACTTCGGACTGATGAGGCCAACGAACCAGTGCGGCGCCTCGCGACCGGATTTGTAGAGCGAGGGCGGCGAATGGTAGACCAAGCGGCCCCGATCATCGTAGAGCCGGAGCTCGTGCGCCCGCACCCGGCCCAGTCGGTGCAGGAAGCGCAGGAGTACGTCGCCGCCCGGCCCCGGCATGTACTGGCTGGAGTAGATCACCGTGGTAAGCAATTGCAGCGTCACCTTGGTCCCGGCCTCCATCTCCTCCCGGATACCGCGCCGAGCGTCGTCGACCAGGATATTGCCCACGATCAACGTGAACAGCGCGATGACCACGCTGATGATGAGGTTGATGCGAAAGCGCAGGTTCATGTACTTGCCTCGAGCATGGTCCCCAGGTCGCGCTGCGCCGCCACCAGGGCGGCACCCATGCGCTCGCCCAGTGCCGCGTGACCCGCTCCGTCCACCCAGCGCAGCTGGGCGCGGGGCCAAGCCGTAGCCACGGCCCAGGCCGCCTCCGGGGGACAAACAAAATCGCGCCGCCCCTGCACCAGTATGGCTGGAATCTCGGCGAGCCGGGGCATCCCCGGGAGCAGGCCGCCCGGTTCCAGGAAGCAGTCCTGCACCAAGTAGTGGAGTTGCACGCGCACCCGGCGCAGCAGCGCCTCATCCCCCGGTCCTGGGGCCGACAGGGCCTCCCCCTCGCCCAAGGCCATGGCGGCGGACTCGTAGGTACTCCAGCGCGCCGCAGCGGCGAGAGCCGTGGCGCCACTGCCCTGCCGGACGAGCGCGGCATAGTGCGCAATGAGCTGGGGTGGATCTCGCGGTGCGTCCTCCACCAAGCGTTCCCAGGCTTGCGGCAGGAAGCGCCGTAGCCCCTCCAGGTACCAGCGGAGCTCTTGCGCGCTGGCTAAAAAGATCCCGCGCAAGACCATGCCGGTCACCCGCGCCGGATGGGCCTGGGCGCAAGCTAGCGCCAGCGTACTGCCCCAGGAGCCACCGAAGAGCGCCCAGCGTTCGATGCCCAGGTGCTGACGGAGCGATTCGGTGTCGGCGATCAGATGGGCCAGTGTGTTGGCGTGGGTAGCGCCGGCCGGAGTGGAACGACCACAGCCGCGCTGGTCCGCCAGGATCACCCGCCAGCGCGTCGGGTCGAAGAAGCGTCGGTGATTCGGCTGGCAGTTGCTACCCGGCCCCCCGTGCAGGAACAGCACCGGCGTACCCTGGGGGTTGCCGCACTCCTCAAACCACAGGCTGTGCCCGCCGTCGACCTGCAGCCGCCCTTCCCGGTAAGGAGGGAGCAGCGGAAAGAGCGCCCCATCCATGATTACTGGGCACGCACGGTGAAGCGAACCGGCACGACGAAGGTCAATTCATGCCCACGCAGGACCTCGGGCAGGCCAGCGCCCTGGCGCAACTGCCGATTGACCAGTTCCAGGGCCTTCTCGTCGAGAGCCGGAGACCGGCTCGGCTGGATCACCACCACGTCCGTGGGTACCCCAGCCGCCCCCATTCGAACGCGCACGCGGACCGTTCCTTCGATGCGCAGCTGTCTCACCGCTCGGGGATAGTCCGCCGGCGTCACGGACGCATTGAGCTTGGTGCCGAAGTCCTGGGCGTAGGCCGCCACGTCCGCGTCGGTGAAGCCGGGGCCGGGTTGCACGGACGGCCCGGGCACCGCGTGTGTCGCGACCGGGTCGGCTGTGGACGTAGGCGCGGGCGCAGGCGTCTGCGCAGGCGGCACCGGCACCGTCACCGCCGGGGGCGCAGCGACAGGATTGGCGGGCACTGCCATGGGCGCGAGCGGCGCGGTGGGCACAGCCGGTGTGCGCACGCGCGGGGGAGCCGGCGGCGCGGCTGCTGCGGGCGGTGGCGGCACCAGCGGCGGCGGTGGCGTCGGCTCGGGCGGTGGTGGCACGGCGGGCTCGGGCTCAGCCAGGGTCACCGTCAGCAGATCGCGCGACACGGCTTGGTGCGCCGGGGGCGCCGGAAGCAGCAGGGCCAGGGCGAGATGCAACACCACCGAGCCCGCGGCAGCGAGCAGCACGGACTGGTTCAGGTACCAGCGGGGGTCCATCCGCAGCGGCAGGGAGGCAGGCGCGGCGGTCATACTGGCAAGCCTAGGCGAAAAGGCCTTCCGCGCAAAGGACGCGGCGGCATTCTCATGAATATCATGAGCCGGAATTGGTGATTTTGTCGGGAGAGGCCGGACCGGTGTTACCGGACAATGGTTACGGCCTTGAAGAACTTAGAGTACCCCCCACAAGAACCTAGACGGGGGGGTAGCCAAAGCCCCGCAGGAGCCCTGGGACTCTGCCGGTGGTTGCAACCAGTTACGGAAACGGCTCTAATCCCGTCACTTTAACACTTCCGGGAACGACCATGTGGACCGGCGGGCGATGGACCCAGGGGCATCGCGGCGCGGCCCCGGCTTCGCATGTCGCTACCCAGTGACGTCAGGGAATGGACAGATGGAAAGCCCCTACGCCGGGGCTTTCGTTTTTTTGGCATGCGATTCAGAATTGCTTGAGGGCCAGGGCCCGGGGGTGGAATTAGACATATGAAAATTCATGTGCTGGGCAGTGCTGCGGGTGGGGGCTTTCCCCAGTGGAACTGCAACTGTCGAAATTGCGCGGGTGTGCGCAACGGTTCGGTGCGCACCCGGGCGCGCACCCAGTCCTCCATCGCCGTGAGTCCGGACGGGGTGGACTGGGTCCTGTTCAACGCCTCACCCGACCTGCTGGCGCAGATCAAGTCCTTTGCCCCGCTGCAGCCCGGCCGTAGCCTGCGCGACACGGGCATCCGGGCGATCGTCCTCATGGACGGGCAGATCGATCACACCACCGGACTGCTCATGCTGCGCGAGGGCAAGCCCCTGGAGATCCATTGCACGCGCATGGTGCACGAGGACCTTACCCACGGCAATCCGCTGTTCCGCGTACTCGGACATTACTGCGGCGTCGACTGGAAACCCGTGGAGTTGGAGGGCTCCGGCACCTTCGCCGTGGGCGCCGTGGCGGACCTGGAATTCACTGCCGTGGCGCTGAAGAGCAAGGCCGCGCCCTACTCGCCGCATCGCGACCACCCCCATCCCGGGGACAATATCGGCGTGCGTGTGCGCGATCGCCGAACCGGGCGTTCGCTGTTTTACGCACCCGGTTTGGCTGAGATCGAACCACACCTCAGGCCGCTTATGGAGGAAGCCGATTGCGTCATGGTCGACGGCACCTTCTACACGGACGACGAAATGGTGCAGTTGGGCATCTCGAAAAAACGCGGCAGCGACATTGGTCACCTGGCGCAATCCGGCCCGGGAGGCATGATCGAGGCGCTGCGGCCGCTACGTGCCTCACGCAAGATTCTGATCCACATCAACAACACGAACCCGATCCTCGACGAGGATTCGCCCGAGCGTGCCGCCGTGGAGGCAGCCGGGATCGAGGTGTCCTACGACGGCATGGATATCGAGCTGTAACGAACTTCGCAGGGGAGCGAAAAACCCATGGGTAGCATGAAGGAAGACCTGGCCTGGACCACCGAAGAATTCGAGGCGCAGCTGCGCGCCAAGAGCAGCCGCTATCACATCCATCATTCATTCCACCTGGCCATGAACAGCGGCAAGCTAACGCGCGAGCAAGTCCAGGGCTGGGTGTACAACCGGTTCTACTATCAGGTGGCGATTCCCGTGAAGGACGCGGCCATCCTGTCGAACTGCCCGGACCGGGACGTGCGCCGGGAGTGGATCGTGCGCATCACCGATCACGACGGCCATCAGGGCGAGGAAGGCGGCATCGAGGCTTGGCTGCGTCTGGGTGAAGCCTGCGGGCTCAACCGCGAGGAGATCACCTCGCTGCGCCACGTGCTGCCGGGCGTGCGCTTCGCCGTGGACGCCTACGTGAACTTTGCCCGCACCCGACCCTGGCAGGAGGCCGTGTGCTCCTCGCTCACCGAGCTCTTCGCCCCGGAGATTCACCAGAAGCGCCTCGACAACTGGCCCCAGGACTACCCCTGGATCGAACCCGAAGGCTACGCCTACTTCCGCGGCCGCCTCACCCAGGCGAGACGCGACGTGGAGCACGGGCTGCGCGTGACCAAGGAATATTTCAACACCCGGGCTTTGCAGGAGCGGGCGCTGCAGATCCTGCAATTCAAGCTCGACGTGCTCTGGTGCATGCTCGATGCGATGCAGATCAACTACGGTATCGGGGACAAGCCCCATGGCTGAGCGCGCCCCGCTAACGACGGATACGGTGCCAGAACTGCCACGGCATTTCCGGTTCCAATGGGAACCCGCCCAAAACGCGCACGTTTTGCTCTTTCCCGAGGGCATGGTCAAGCTCTCGGAGAGCGCCGGAGAGATACTGAAGCGCGTGAACGGCGCGGTGTCCGTTAGCGGCATCATCAAGGACCTGGAGCGCACCTTTCCCGGCGCAGACCTCGGCCAGGACGTAATGGATTTTCTGGAGATAGCACATGGAAACGGCTGGATCCGTCCCAAACAAGATAAGTAACCCGCTGTGGTTGCTCGCGGAGCTCACCTACAAGTGCCCGCTCCACTGCGTGTTCTGCTACAATCCGGTGGACTATACGAGCTACGGAGAGGAACTCGGTACCGAGGACTGGCTCCGCGTGCTGCGTCAGTCGCGCGAGTTGGGCGCCACTCAGCTGGGGCTCTCCGGCGGAGAGCCGCTTATGCGCGATGACCTGGAGATCATCGTCCGCGAAGCTCGACAGTTGGGGTACTACTCCAACTTGATCACCTCGGGGATCGGCCTCACGGAGAAGCGCTTGGCCGCGTTCAAGGAGGGGGGGCTGGACCACATCCAGATCTCCTTCCAGGACTCGAGCCGCGAGATGAACGACTTCATCAGCAGCACCAAGACCTTCGAGCTGAAGTCCAAGGTAGCCCAGTGGGTGAAGGAACACGAATATCCCATCGTGCTCAACGTCGTCCTCCACCGCATGAACATCGACCACATCGCCCAGATCCTGGAGATGGCCGAGCGCATGGAGGTGGAGTACCTGGAGTTGGCCAACACGCAGTACTACGGCTGGGGATTCGTCAACCGCGACCATCTGCTGCCGACGCGCGACCAGGTGGAGCGGGCAGAGCACGTCACCAACGAATTCCGCGCGCGCATCGGCGACCGCATGAAGATCTACTTCGTGGTGCCCGACTACCATTCGAACCGGCCCAAGGCCTGCATGAACGGCTGGGGCTCGGTGTTCGTCACGGTCACCGCGGACGGCTTGGTACTGCCCTGTCACGAGGCGCGGATGCTACCTGGGCTCACCTTCCCGAGCGTGCGCGACCACGACATGCGCTGGATCTGGTACGACTCGCCAGGTTTCAACGCCTACCGCGGTGACAGTTGGATGAAGGAGCCCTGCCGGGATTGCCCCGACAAGGCGAAGGACTTCGGCGGGTGCCGCTGCCAAGCCTTCATGCTCACCGGAGACGCCACCAACGCGGACCCGGTGTGCGACCTATCGCCCTACCACCACATCGTAACCGATGCGGTCGACCGGGCGAACGTGCCCGGCAAGCCAGTCACGGTGTCGCCCATCCTATTTCGCGATGATCGCAATTCGCGGCAGCTCGTGGAGAAGAAGCAGGAGCCCACGACCGAGACCCTAGAGGGCCTCCAACATCGGTAGTCGGGACCTCGTGGCCAGTCGCGCCGCGGGGCCCCGCCTTCGCCCCAGGAGTAGTGCCCGGAGCCTCAGTGTTCGTGCCCGTGCGCGCCGTGCACGTGACCGTGGCGAAGTTCCTCACCGCTCGCGGCGCGTACCTCGGTCACCGTGCAGACAAAGGTGAGGGGTTGCCCCGCCAGCGGGTGGTTGCCATCGACCACCACGTGTTCGTCGGTCACTTCCCGCACGGTGTAGATGAGCGTGTCCTCTTCATCATCCTCGGCGGCACCTTCGAACTGCATGCCCGCACGCACATCAGGCGGGAACAAGGCGCGCGACTCCTGGCGGATCAATTCCTCTTCGTATTCCCCGAAGGCGTCGTCAGCCTCCAAGTCCACGCGGCAGGCGTAACCAACGGCCTGCCCCTCGAGGGCCTCCTCTACGGGCGGAAAGATCCCCGCGTAGCCGCCATGCAGGTAGCTCACGGCGTCCTCGGTTTCTTCGATGAGTTCGCCGTCGCGGGAGAACAACTCATAGGTAATGGTGACAACGGTGTCCTTGCCGATCTGCACTTTCAGTCGAGCTCCTTCACGAGGTTGAGGACGTGAGCCGCGTGACCGCGCGGACTCACGCCATAGAGGGCATGCCTTAACCGCCCTTGGCGGTCGATGACAAAGGTGGAGCGTTGAATGGCGGTCCGCCTGTGGCCCTCCACTTCGCGCTCCTGCAGCACGCCGTAGCGCTCGCAGGCCTCGCCCTCAGGGTCGGCCAGCAGTTCGATGCCGATGCCGTGCTTGTCGCGGAACGCGGCATGGGCCAGACAGTCGTCCATGCTCACCCCGATGATTACCGCCCCGCTAGCCGCAAAATCGTCCGCAAGGTCGCTGAACTCGACAGCCTCCAGCGTGCAGCCCGGCGTGTCGTCTTTGGGGTAGAAATAAAGGACCACCGAACTTGCACCAAGGTAGGAGGAGAGGTTAACCATCTCCATCTCGGCACCGGGAAGCTCCACCGCGGGTGCTGGGTCACCGATATTGAGCATCAAGGTCGAAACTCCTGCCTGCAGCGTGGACTGATTTTAACCGATTTTTCCGTCGCCAATACTTGGGCGCTTACGCATAGCGGCGAGGCTATAATAGCGTGGTGCAATTGCCTATGCTAAAGGGTCTGAGCGCCCGAGAATTTCTTGCGCGCCACTGGCAGCGCAAAGCGCTGCTCGTGCGCCAAGCTTTCCCCGGCTTCCAGGGCTTGTTGAGCGCCGCCGAGATGATGGACCTCGCGGGGCGCGAAGAGTTGCGTTCGCGCCTGGTGCTGCGCCAGGGCGAGCGCTGGGAAGTTCGGCACGGCCCCTTCGCCCCTTCGGTCTTCCGTCGCCTGCCGCTCGCGGGCTGGACCTTGCTCGTGCAAGACGTGAACCTACTGGTTCCGGAGGCGGCCCAATTGCTCGCGAACTTCCGCTTCCTCAGCTATGCGCGCCTAGACGACTTGATGGTGAGCTTGGCCCCACCCGGGGGCGGAGTGGGGCCGCACTTCGACTCCTATGACGTGTTCCTTCTTCAGGGCCCCGGGCGCCGGCGCTGGCAAGTGAGCCGGCAGCGCGACCGCCGCCTAGTCGAGGACGCCCCCATCCGGTTGCTGCGCGAGTTCAAACCAACCCAGGAGTGGGTCCTCGACGCGGGCGATATGCTCTATTTGCCGCCGGGTTACGCCCACGACGGCGTGGCGGTGGACACCTGTATGACCTATTCCATCGGTTTTCGGGCACCGGCCTGGCAGGAGCTTGCGGCGGCCTTCCTAGCCGACCTCGCCGACCAGGTGGATCTACCCGGGCGTTTTGGCGACGCTGGCGTGGCGCCACGCACTGAGCCCGCCCGCCTGCCCGCCGACCTAGTGGACGACGCGGTCCGGGCCTTGGCGCGGGTGCGCTGGAGCGGCCCCGAGGTGGCGCGCTTTCTCGGCAGGCACCTCACCGAACCCAAGGCGCACGTCTTCTTTAGCACACCCTCACGCCCGCTGTCGGCCGCGGCCTTCTCGCGCCGCATTGCGCGCCACGGCGTCGCGCTGGCTCTGCCCACCCAGATGCTCTATGGCGCTGGGCGCTTGTTCGTCAACGGTGAGGAACTGCCCCTGGCCGGACTGCCGGGGAGCGCGCTGCAGCGTCTTGCGAACGATCGCCACCTCAGTGGTGCGGACGTGACGGGGCAGCAGCTCGATGACTTGCTCTACGCTTGGTATCGGAGCGGGTACCTACTGCCGGAAGCGGCTTCCGGGCAACCTGGGAAGTGAGCGAGCAGCATCCCCCCGTCATTCTCGACGGCAAGCGCGACGTCGAGGCTGCCGTCGACAGCCTGCTCGCCGAACGTGCACGTCAGTTTCGCTACTTGGCACAGCGCCTCGGTCCGGGCTGGGACAATCTGCAACGCGCGACGCTCCTGGAGCGCTTCCTCTTGGGGAACCGGTCTCACCTGCTGCGCCTGCTGCTGCAGGACCCTTCCGGGCTTTCTCGTGACAATCCCCGCCTGTTCGCACTGCTACGACGATTCAGCACGCAACTGTCCATCCACGAGACCGGCCCGCAGAGCAAACGGGCCCCGGATAGCTTTCTGCTAGCCGACGACCAGCACTACCTGCACCAGTTGCACTGGCAGTCGCCAAGGGCCCTGCTGGGGCGTGCCGACGCGACGCGGGTCGGGGCCCTAACGCGTCGCTTCGAGGATCTGTGGGAGGAATCGGCACCGGCAGCCAGCGCCACCACGCTGGGTTTATGAGTGCCCCACAATGCCGCCGGGATGGGTCGTGGGTACTGGATTCTTTAGGTATTTCTGTTATAATAGCGATTTTGGCGGGTATATCTTACGAGTCTTCGACGGATGTTCTCGACTTCAAAAAAAAGATGCTGGTAATTTGGCTCCACGCTAGAACCCCCTGGATAATCTTCAAGGAAATTCGATGAAAAAAGCACTCCTGGTTGGTGCCCTGTTGGCCGCTGTTCTTGCCGGCTGCGGCAAGACCGACGCTCCCCCGCCTCCGCCGCCCGCCCCGGCCGCCACCCCGGCTCCCGCCCCCGCTCCCGACGCTGGTGCCGCTAACAGCGGAACGGCTGCTGGTACTGCTGGGTCCGCCACGGCCGCCCCGGCCGAGCCGGCGAAGGAAATGCCGAAAGAAGAGAAGAAGCCCTAATACGGCAAGCGGCGCCGTCGGCGCCGCCTAAGTCGTGGCAGTGGTATAGAACCGGCCTCCCAGGAGGTCGGTTTTTTTACGGCGCGCGGAACCTGCTCAGGCGATCTCTCGCCACCCAAATCCCGTGGCCTGGGTGGCCACCGCGATTGCTCCGGGATCCCGCCCGATGGCGGCCGCCAGGCCGTCCCGGGCTAGTTCCGGGCGGTTGTTGACCTCGCTCAAATGAGCGGCCACCACATGCTGCAACCTCGCCCCGCCGATGGCGCGCAGCAGGCCGGCGGCATCAGCGTTACTCAAGTGGCCAAAGGCCCCGCCCACGCGTTGCTTCAGGGCAATCGAATAGGGACCAGAGGCCAGTAGCTCGGCGTCATGGTTACACTCCAGCACGAGGGCATCCACCTCGCGCAAGCAAGACAGCATGTGGTTGGTTACCGTCCCCGCGTCGGTGAGGACACCCAGGCGGCGCTGCGCGCAATGAAACACGTACTGCGCCGGTTCACGAGCGTCGTGGGGAACGGGGAAGGGTTCGATCCACAGCTGGCCCACGCTAAAACCCGCGTAGTCGCCGATGAGTTCCACCTGTGGCAACGGTCCCAACGTCTGGCTCGCCGCTCTCAGGGTGCCCGGCGTTAGCCACACGGGTAGTGCGTAGCGCCTCGCGAGGCGCCCCACACCGCCGACGTGATCGCCGTGCTCGTGAGTCACCAGGATGGCCGCCAAATCGGACGCACTCACGCCAAGGCTCGCCAGGCGCGATTCGGTTTCCGACACTGAGAAACCGCAGTCGAGCAGGACGAGCGTCTCGCCGGCCTGCACCAGCAGCGCGTTACCTTTGCTGCCGCTGCCCAGGGACGCGAAGCGCACGGGGAGCGGGCGCGCCTCTAGCGCAGGTCGCCTTCGAGCACGTGCAGGATACGGTCCGCTGTTTCCGACCGGTCCGGCTTGCCGTCCGCCGTCAGCACGCGGATCTGGGTGCCCGCATTCGCCTTGGCGAGTACCACCCGATAATCCACTGCCTTGCCCTTGTTCGAGTCGTTCTCCCAAAAGGCTAGGCGCGCGAGTCCGCGCTTGCGGGCAGACTCCTTGTCCGGATCCAGGTAGCGCACGTCATAGAAACCCGCCGAGCGATCCCGATCCTGCACCGTGAAGCCCAGCCGGTCCAGAGACAACCCGACACGCCGCCAAGCGCGGTCGACCTCGTCGGCGACGTTGAGCACGGCCACCCCATCGCTACCTTTCGCAAAAACCGCTCGCGCAGGCGCCGGAGAAGTGGCTGCCGGCGCCGGGGCGCCCGTCCTCGGTGCAGCCGCCGCCTCGGTGGTGGCGGGGAGGTTGGGGGCACGATTGGATAGCTTGAGCATGAGCCGGGAGAGCATCTCCGCCTCAAGTTCCGGCTCGGTGGGCCTGGGCTGCCACTTGGTCGTGCCAGCCCGGCGCATCGCCTCGTTCTCCACGTAGACCTCGTAGGTCCCCTTGTGGGTGATGTAGATCTCCGTCTCGCCGGGCTTAGAACCCCGCTCGAAACGCACCCGGAACTTGTCCCGCTCCGGCGTAGAGTAGAGGTTGTCGATTACCTTGCCGATCACGCGACGAATGACGTCCTGGGGAATCTTGGCGCGGTTCTCGGCCCAGTCCGTCTCCAGGATCCCGGTCTGCTGGGATTCGGTGGCGATAATGAAGCCCATTTCCTCCCAGAACTCCTTCACCTGGAGCCAAAGGGTCTCCACCGGGCGGTTCACCACCAACCAACGCTGCGAACCGCTGCGCTCGATGTGCATATCCGGCGGCTGCGGAAGTACCGCGCTGCGCTCGGTGGCCGTGACGGGGCGCGCCGCCTTGTCCAATTCGGACAGGGTCGTCGCCCCGGTACCCGCGTCGGGCACGATGAAGCGGTCGGAGGCGGTGGGAGCCAGCAGGTCCGGAGGCACTTCCAGAGAATGCGTCGGCGCCTTCGCAACGGACTTGTAGTCCACGGTTTTGCTTTCCAGCATATTCGTGGAGCAGCCGGAGAGCATCCCAAGCAGGGTGACGGCGGCGATACGGCTTAGGGCTCCTTGCCCACGGATGGCCATCAGGCGGCCCACGCCTGCAAAACAAGTTCGGCCTGCTCCGCGGCGCTGGCCAGCGGCGCGTGCAAGTTGGCAGAAAACGGCGTAAGCGGCAAGCGGATGCCTCCCTTAATCAGTCCCATACGGCCGAGGAGCCATTTGACGGGAATCGGGTTTGCTTCCAGGAAAAGATTGCGGTGCAGGCCGAGCAGGCGGTCGTTTGCTGCCCGTGCACGGACCACGTCGCCGGCCAAGGCGGCGTCGCACAGCTCACGCATCAGCCGCGGAGCCACATTGGCGGTCACGGAGATGACCCCGTGCGCACCGAGCAGCATTAGGGCAAGCCCCGTGCCGTCGTCGCCGCTGTAAACGCCGAACCCGCGCGGAATTCGGCGCAGTAGATCCGCGCCCCGTTCCAGGTCGCCGGTGGCGTCCTTCACGCCCACGATGTTAGGCACCTGGGCAAGGCGCACCACCGTGTCGTTATGCATGTCACAGACGGTTCGGCCGGGGACGTTGTACAGGATCGTGGGGATATCCACGGCCTCCGCGATGGCGCGGAAATGCCGGTAAAGCCCCTCCTGGGTCGGCTTGTTGTAGTAGGGCACCACCGAGAGGCACGCCTGCGCACCTGCCTCCTTGGCGAAGCGCTGCAGTTCGATGGCTTCCCGGGTCGAATTGGCTCCGGATCCGGCAATGACCGGCACCCGCGAGGCGGCGCAATCAATCGCCGTCCGGATCAGCTTGCAATGCTCCCCGAAGTCCACCGTCGGGGATTCCCCCGTGGTACCCACGACGACGATGCCGTTCGTTCCCTCCGCCACATGCCAGTCGATCAGCCGTCGCAAGGCGTCCAGATCGAGGCTTCCATCCTCGAACATGGGCGACACGATGGCGACCAAGCTACCTTTGAGCATGCTTCCCCCGTACATTGTTGACTCCGCCAAAAGCAGAATCCCCAGATTCTATCCCATTCACGCCGGCCCCTCACGCTGGCCCCATCGCTCGGGGGGCCAGCCAAGCGCCTCCGGCCCCGGGGCGACGGCGCACAGGCGCTGCACGCGGGCCAGCGTGCTGCGTACTAGGAGGGCCTCCTCGAAGGCCACGACGGCGAGCCCCGCGCTCACCTGCTCGAGCAGTTCCCCTGGTCGCAACAGGAAATCCGGATTCGACGGACGCCCGTAACGCTCATTGCCCACCGCGAAGGTCTCGTAAATGAGCAGCCCGCAGGGCGCCAGGGCCTGCACCAAGGCCGGGAACAGGGGGCGGTGCAAGTAGTTCGTCACCACGACGGCATCGAAGCGCTCGGCGGCCAAGGGCCAAGGACCCGCCTCAAGGTCCGCTGCCAGGGTACGCACCCCAGGCACCGTAGAAAGCCCCGCCAGCGCCAGCGCGTCGTGGTCGACGCCCAACACCTGGAATCCAGCGCCCGCGAGGAACCGGCAGTGCCGCCCCCCGCCGCAGGCGAGATCGAGGACCTGTCCGCCGGGCCGGATGAGTGCGCTGAAGCGTCGGACCCACGCCGAGGGTTGCGCGGCGGCGTCCACGGGCATCAGTGAACGACCGGGCGAAAAGCCGCCAGCACGGCCTCGAGCGTGGCCCCGATGCCCTCGATCAGGGACAGGACTGCAGGCGCCAGGTAGGGAATGCTCAGGTACAGTCCAGCGAAACCCAGCGCCAGGGTGACGGGAAACCCCACGGCGAAGACATTCAGCTGGGGCGCCGCCCGGGTAATCACCCCGAGTGCCAAGTTGGCGATGAGCAGCGCGGTCACCACGGGCAATGCGATGGCGAGACCGGAAGAAAAGACAGTGCCCGCGGCCAACACCACGCGGTAAAATCCTCCGGGTGAGACCGGTGCAACCTGAACGGGCAGGGCTTGAAAACTGTCTGCGAGTGCGCCCAGGACGAGGCCGTGGCCGTTAATGCCGAGGAATATCAGGGAACCGAAGAGCCCCAGGTATTGGCCCATGACCGCGGTCTGGGCGGCGCTCTGCGGGTCGAAGAACACGGCGAAGCCCAGGCCCATCTGCAGGCCCACCAGTTGTCCAGCGGTTTCCACGGCATCCAATGTAAGGCGCACGACGAAACCAAGACTCAACCCAATGAGCAGTTGCTGCGCCGCCACCAGCACGCCTTGGGCGGAGGCAGGATCCAAGGCGGGCACCGCTGGCAAAACGGGCGCAAGCACCAGCGCGATGAGCACGCACAGCCCCACGCGCACCGCACGGGGTACGGCGGTGTTACCGAGCACGGGGTCAGCGATCACCAGCCCGAGCACGCGCAAGAAGGGCCAGAGAAAGGCGCTGATCCAGGCGTACCACTGTGCCGTGGTGATGGAAATCACGGGTGGCGGGCCTATCCCACTAGGCCGGGCAAGCTCGTGAACAAGCGCCGGGTGAAGTCCACCAGCAGGGTGAGCATCCACGGCCCGGCCAGTACCAGGACCGCGAAAATCGCAATGAGCTTGGGAATGAAGGACAGGGTCATCTCATTGATCTGCGTGGCCGCCTGGAAGATGCTGATAACCAGACCGGTCACCAACGCCGAGAGTAACAGGGGAGCCGAGACCAGCAGGGCCACCTGTAGCCCCTGCTGTATAAGTCCGATGGCCACCTCAGGATTCATCGCGCCTGCCTCAGGTGTTGAAGGTCTGCACGAGGGAGCCCACCAGCAGGTTCCAGCCATCCACGAGCACGAAGAGCATGAGCTTGAAGGGCAAGGAGATGATCACCGGCGAGAGCATCATCATGCCCATGGACATGAGGACGCTGGAGACCACCATGTCGATGATCAGGAAAGGGATAAAGATAACGAAGCCGATCTGGAAGGCGGTCTTCAGCTCGCTGATGGTGTACGCCGGAACAAGGATACGCAGGGGCACGTCGGCGGCGGAGTTGAGCGGAGCGTGGTGCGACAACTTAACGAACAGGGCTAGGTCGGCCTGCCGTGTCTGCCGCAGCATGAAAGCCCGCAGCGGCGGCGTGGCTCGGTCCAGCGCCTCGTTGAAGCTCAACCGGTTCTGCGAAAAAGGCAGGTAAGCCTCGTCATAGACGCGCTCGCCCACGGGCGCCATGATGAAGAGCGTCAAGAAGAGCGACAGCCCGACCAATACTTGGTTGGGCGGGGACTGCGCCGTGCCCAGCGCCTGGCGCAGCATCGACAGCACGATGATGATGCGCGTGAAGGACGTCATCATCAACAGCACGGCGGGCAGGAAGGTGATCGAGGTGAGGAACAGCAGGGTCTGGATGGACAGCGAATAGGTCTGTCCTCCACCCGGCGTGGGTGCACTGGTGATGGCAGGCAGCGCCGCTTGCGCGGCCGCCTCCAGGGCTGCCAGGGCAAGCACGAGCCCCAGCAGGCGCGCGGAGCTTTTCACGTCGCTAGCCGGCGCGCCGGCCCAGGCTGCGGCGCAGAACCTCAGCGAAGCCCGCCGGTCCTGACGCAACCGCCGGGGCCGCATCGACCGGGCGCGGCATGCTGTGGACCAGGCTTACTTGCCCCGCGGCCACGCCCACCACCAACCAAGTCTCGCCCACCTCCACGAGGACCAGGCGCTCGCGAGGCCCGACCATGACGCCACCCTGGACCCGCAGAGCGCCTCCCAGGACGCCCTGAACGGGGCCCATGCGCCGCAGCAGCCAAGCGAGCACGCCGATGGCCACCAGGACCAGGACCAGCGCCCCCAGGACCTGGGAGACACCCGAGAGGGCGTTACCCGCAGGCAATCCCGGGGCCTGCTGCGCAACCGCGACGCGGGCCAACAGCACGAGGGCCAGCGCGGTGGTCGCAACCGTGAACCTCACCGGTTGGCCTGCCGCAGGCGCGCGTCGGGTGCCACCACGTCAGTGAGCCGGATCCCGAACTTCTCGTTGACCACCACCACCTCGCCGCGCGCGATAAGGCAACCGTTGACCAACACGTCCAGCGGTTCACCGGCGAGCCGCCCCAGTTCCACGACGGAGCCCTGGGCGAGTTGCAGGAGGTTGCGGATGGGGATTTTGGCGCGCCCGAGTTCCACCGTGAGGTGCACGGGGATATCCAGGACCATGTCCAGACGCCCCGGCGCGAACTCCGCAGGGGCATCGCCGGAGAACTCCGGAAACATCGCAGCCGTGGTGGGCGGAGGCGACCCCGGGGTGGCCGTGGAGGACTCCTGCTCGGCCATGGCGGCGGCCCAGTCATCGGCGCTCAGGTCGCTGTCGCCATCTTCCTCAGCCATGGCGACTCACCGACGCAGAAGGGGCGGGCTCAGTGACGATGAGTTGCTTGACCTTGATGGCATACTGGCCATTGACTTTACCGTAGCCGCATTCTAAGAAGGGGATGCCGTCGGCTTCGGCCACCAGCGTGTCGGGAACGGCCAGCGGGATTACGTCACCGACCTGCAGTTGCAACAAGTCCCGCACGCTCACCCGCGCTTGCCCCAGGTTGGCCACCAGTTCCACTTCAGCACCATAAACCTGCCGCGAGATCGACGCGAGCCAGCGCTCATCGGTTTCCGTGCGGTCGGCCTGCACACTGCTATAGACCATGTCGCGGATCGGTTCGAGCATAGCATAGGGCATGCACAGGTGAAAATCGATGCCCCCGTCACCGAAGTCCACCGTGAAACTGGTGGAAACAACGATTTCCGTGGGCGTAGCGACGTTGGCGAACTGGGTGTTCATCTCCGAGCGAACATACTCGAAGTTCAGCTCGAAGACGGGCTTCCAGGCCTTGCCATAGTCCTCGAAGATAAGGGCCAGCAGGCGCTGGATCACGCGCATCTCGACCGCGGTGAAGTCACGCCCCTCCACCCGCGTGTGGAAGCGCCCGCTGCCGCCGAAGAGGTTGTCGACGACCTGAAAAATCAGGGTCGGTTCGAGCACGAACAGTGCGGTGCCGCGAAGGGGTTTCGCGTACACCATGTTCAGGTTCGTGGGAACGACCAAGTTGCGGATGAATTCGCTGTACTTCAGCACCCGCACGGGCCCCACGGAAATCTCCGCGTTGCGGCGCAGGTAGGTGAAGAGGGAAGCCCTCAGCAGGCGGGCGAAGCGCTCATTGATGAGTTCCAGCGTGGGCATGCGCCCACGCACGATCCTCTCCTGACGGCCGATGTCGTAGGGGCGAATGCCGACGGAGGGCTCCGGGGCCGCAGCCTCGTCGAGTTCCCCGGTCACGCCCCTTAGCAGCGCATCGACCTCTTCCTGCGAGAGGATGTCTTCGGCCATCGAACCTCATCACGATCATTGGACGACGAAGGAGGTGAGCAACACCTCCAGCACCCCGGCTTCGGCCTCTATCACCTTCTCTTTCTCGCCCTTCTTGCCTTCGCCGTGCTTCTTCGGTGCCTCGAACCCCAGGGGCTCGTTCACCGCCGTGCGGATTTCCTCGCGCAACTGGTTCTTCTGCTCCAACGTGGCCACATCCTCCGGGCGTTTGCTCGACAGCAGCAACAGCACGGCGTTGCGGACTTCCGGGAGATGCACCTTCACGTCCTCGCCGACCTTGGCGTCCGCCGTGCGCAGGTCGATTCCCACCTGCAGGTAGTGCTGCACGTCGCCGGCCAGATTCACCACGAAGGGTTCAAGCGTAACGAAGATAGGCTCTTCGCGCTTCTTCGGCTTGGCTTCCTTCTCCGCGCCCTCCCCCTTCTTACCAGCGAGCAGGAAATAGGCAGCTGCCCCGCCACCGCCGAGCAGCAAGACCAGCACCAGCCCGATGATGATCAGGAGGCCACCCTTCTTTTTCTTGCTCCCGGCTGCCCCCTCGACCGCTTCGGGTTCCTTCGGGTTTGGCGCTTTGGACATGAGTTTCCTTCCGAGTTTGCGTGCCGGACGCCACAGGACTTCCTGCGACCTCAGCTACTCAAGGAATATCGGCCAGCCCCGGGAAACCTGAAACGGCGGTCAAACCCAGCCGAAAACCCGCAAACAGAAGAAAAAACAATGCTCTTAACAAAGGAGTTTAGGTCGTTTCGAGAAGCAAATCAAGAAAAGTCCCCGCCACAGAAAACTCCCCCCCACCGGGGAGGAAGCCGGCGCCATGCCTACGGGCGTTAGACGAACAGATCGACGGCCGAGAGCGAAACGCTGCGCCAGGGCTGCGCCGCAGCGACGGTGCCATCGGCTAGCGTTGCGGCAACACCGGCGACGCTCCCCAGGGAGAATGCGGACCTGTCGCGGCGCGTGTCCTGGCCAGCCTGCCCGCCCGCCTGCTGAAAGCCGACGGAGACGCTGCCCAAGTTGAGTCCGCCCTGGGCGAACAGCTCCGATAGCCGCGGCAGCGACGCCTGCAGGGCTTCGCGCACGGGCGCGTGGGCGGACAAAAAAGTCACATTGGCCTGGTCGTTACGCAGGCTCACGCGCACCTCCAGCGGTCCCAAGTGGGGAGGGTCCAGACGGAAGTGGGCCACTTGATGGCCCTCGCCGGCCATCCACAGGAGGCGCTGTCCCACCGCCCCCTCCCAAGCGTTGGAGCCCACCGTACCAGCAACCACCGCGCTCGGCGCGGGTGCGGGGGCGCGCACCTCCGGTGGCGGGGCTGCGACGGGCAGCGCGACGGGAGCCCCGACCGCGCCCAAACCAGCGCCGCTAGAATTCTCGGCTGTGGACCCCGCCGCAGACGCAGGCCGGTCCAAAGCGCTAGCGCCGTCGGCGGCAAGCTTTGCCAGGGCGGCAAAAACCTCCGGCCCGGGTAGCCCCGGGCCCATTGGCTCCGAGCGCGACGGCGTGGCAAGGGCGGCGGCGTCAGCCAGACGAGTCCCGGTTCCCTCGACGGCGACGCCCACGCCGGATGCCCCCCGGCTATGCGCCTGGGGCAGTGCAAACGCGATCGGCGGCGGCGCTTGCAGGCCCGCCATCAAGGCGGCCGCCAGCGCGTCACTCCCGTCCGTCCCGGCCCCAGTGGACGCATCCCGTGCCTGCTGGTCTTTTGCCTCCCCGGCGCCGCCCAGGCTGGCCGGCAGCCCAGTACCACGGGCCATCTGCCCCTTGAGCACGTCGCTGAAAGTAGCCGCCGGCGCGCTGCCGGCGGGGTCTGCAGGAGGGGCGGGGGTGGCGGTGGGCGCTGCCGGAGGGGCGGCGGGGTCCGCCAATCGCGCGGGCGGCTGCGCCGGGGTCGTCGACGCGCCAGGAGCCTCCGGGCTCGAGGCCGGGGCCACCGTAGGCGTGCTCGCCTGCGGCACGGGCAGGCCTGCGGAAAAGAAGCTGGTGGCGCTCAGCGCTGAACTCATGGACGGGGCCTCCGGATTCGGTAGTCCCATTAGTGCAAAGCCCGTGCCCGCCGACGCCCGAGCTAGCGCTGCCCTTTCCCCATAAGGCTCACGAATCCTCCTGGGGATGCCGCAGGGCGTAGCCCACATCACCTGGAGGTCGGTGTAGCCGTGCCACATCACTTGTTGCCCGGGCGGTGGATCGTTGCTCCAGCCCAGGTAGCCGCCGGCTGCGGGCCAAACGCTCGCGCAAGTGCCCCACCACCCGCCGGCGCACCAGCAGGTGGAACGGTCGCACGATATACCCCAGGAAATCCACACCGTCGCTCAACAACCGCATCCGCTCCCGGCGCGGGTTCAGCCGAAGGGCCAGGTGCTCGTCCAGGAAGGCCTCGATCGCCGCCTTCCAGGCTTGCAGTTCCTCGGGAGCGCGGGCGAGCAGCACGAAATCGTCGCAGTAGCGCAGGTGCTGACAGC